>NZ_CBCRZG010000031.1:0-37161 GCF_965137015.1 Tsukamurella hominis
CTTGGGCGCCGGGGCGGGCTTCGCGGGCGACGACGGTGCCGGGGTCACCGGGGTGGACGGCGCCGGGGTCAGCGTCGTGTCGGCCGTCTTCGGGGCCTTCGCGGCCGGCGCGGCGGCGGGCTGCGCGGGCGCGGCGGGTGCCGCCGCAGCGGGGGCGGCCGCAGGGGCCGCACCGTTACTCGCCGCGTTGCCACCCTCCGCAGCTCCCGGGGTGTACTTCGAGAGGAATTCGTGCCAGCTCGGGTCGACCGAATTAGGGTCGGCCTTGAACCGCTCGTACATCTCCTCGACCAGCCACTCGTTTTGGCCGAAATCCGATACAGAACTGCTGCTCACGGCAGGTCCTCGCCTCGATTCATCATCGTCGTATCAAGCGCGCGCCGCCCTGGATCGCAGAGGGCGCAGGTCCGCGCGGTCCAGGGTAGTCCACCACGGAAAACCTGTGACGGTTACTCCCGTTCCGCGGCTCGGGGTCACTCGGTGCCGGGGCCCGGCAGTCCGGGGACGGAACCGTCGGTCGCGGAGCCCTCGACCACCCGCAGGTGGGCGGTGGGCCACGTGGTGGGGACGGGACCGAAGGCCGCCCGGGAGTTCTTGATCACGCCCTTGCCCAGGACGCGGTTGCCGCCGGCGCCCACCACGGCGCCGATCCCCGCGGGGAGCAGCTTGCCGAGGATCAGCGGCGACTTCTTCGCCAGGAACCGGCGGCTGAACATCTTCATCAGCTGCTTGTTCATGCTGCCCAGACCGGGGATCTGGGTGGGATTCTTCTTGAGGTTCATCAGCGACGCGTTCTTGGCGCCGACGGTCGCGCGCAGCGCACCGAGCCCGGCCTCGCCGAGCACCGCGGTGAGCACCAGGGCCTTCCGCAGCTCACGGTCCTCGGGGGAGATGCCGTACACCTCGGCGACGGCCAGGGCGTACAGGGCCGAGGCCTCCATGAACACCACGGTCTCGGCGCCGACGGTGCCGATCGCGGCCAGGGTGCCGACGCCGGGGACGGCCGCGGTCGCGCCGGCCGCGCCGCCCGTGCCGGTCACGGTGAGCAGGTAGCGCTTCTCCAGGCGGGCGATGATCTGCGCGGGCGACTCGTCCGGGTGGTCGGCGCGCAGGCCCGCGACGTACTTCGCGACGGCGGGCGCCTGCAGGCGCGCGGCGCGGTCGATGACGGAGCCCAGGACGCCCCCGCCGCCGTGCTGGACGGCGGGCAGGTCGGGCTGATCGGGCTGGATGCGCGCGGGCTTGTTCGCCATGGTGTCCTCCGTGGGATGCGATCCTGGTGACCTTTCACCCCATCTAACCCCCGACGGCCCCCGGAAAGTTCCCGACCGGCGCACCTCGCCGTGCCCCGCCCGCGTACCGTCGGAGACCGTGCCGAGCATCGACGAACAGCCGTACACCCTGGTCATCCCCACGCGCTGGAAGGACAACGACGTGTACGGGCACGTCAACAACGTCGTCTACTACAGCTTCTTCGACACGGTGATCAACACCTTCCTCATCCGCGAGGGCGGGCTCGACATCCACGACGGCCCCGTGATCGGCCTGTGTGTGGAATCTCACTGCCGTTACGACGCCCCGTTGGCCTTCCCCGAGCCGGTCACCGCCGGGCTCGCGGTCACCAAGCTGGGCCGGTCCAGCGTCACCTACGCCGTCACCCTGTTCGACGGTGCCGGCGACCCGCCCGGTACGGAGGCGCGGCCCGCCGCGGTGGGCTGGTTCGTGCACGTCTTCGTCGACCGGGAGACCCGCCGCCCCGCCGGGATCCCCGACGGGATCCGCGCCGCGCTGGAACGCCTGCTCGTCAGTGCCCCGCAGTAGCCTGCGAGCCATGGCCTTCCGCACCCCGCTGGCGCCCGTCACCCTGACGGGGCACCTCGTCACGCTCGTCCCGCTGGCGCACGACCAGCACGACGGCCTCCTCGAGGCGCTCGAGGACGGGCAACTCTGGGACCGCTGGTACACCTCCGTGCCCGCCCCGTCGGGCCTGCGCGCCGAGATCGACCGCCGCCTGGACCTGCAGGAGAAGGGCGAGATGATCCCATTCACCGCGATCGACGCGGCGGGCCGGGTGCTCGGCATGACCACGTACTACGACGTCGACCCGACGGTCCCGCGGATGGAGATCGGCTACACCTGGAACCGCGCCTCCGCGCACGGCACCGGCACCAACGCCGAATCCAAGCTGCTCCTGCTCCGGCACGCCTTCGACGTGCTCGGCTGCGAGTGCATCGGCCTGCGCACCCAGTGGGTCAACACCCAGTCGCGCGAGGCCATCGCCCGGCTCGGTGCCAAGCAGGACGGCGTGCTGCGCAGCTACAAGCGGTACCGCAACGGCGCACTGCAGGACGCGGTCCTCTTCTCGATCCTCCGGCACGAGTGGCCGACGGTGGACGCGCACCTGCGGCACCGTCTGCGCCACCGGCACGAGGCCTACCGCTCCGCCCCGGAGTAGGCGTGCCCCGCCCCCAGGCCGCGGCGCACGGGCTGTGGCGCCCGGGCCTCGGGCTCGCGCTGTGGTTCACCGACGAGGTCGGCGAGCCGACCGCCGACCCCGACGTCGCGGCGCTGCCCGCGCCGATCGCCGAGGTGCTGGGCGACCGCCGCCCCCGCCGGTCGGTGTCCCTCGCCGGGCCGCAGGGCCGGCTCGTCGCCCCCGCCCTCACCCTCGGACCGGAGCGCGCGGCCGCGCTGCTCGACGCGCTCGCCCCGTCCGACGGTGCCGGCGACCTGCGGTACCTGCGGTGGGCGGCGAAGTCCGTCGAGCGGTTCGTCGCCGCCGGGGCCGCGACGCCCGCGCTCCGGAACGACGACGGCGAGTGGATCGTGCGCTGGGCGCCCGTCGAGTCGGTGCAGTGGCGCACGTGGGTGCAGACCGCGGCGGCCGCGATGCCGCCCGTGCTGCGCCGCACCGGCGACCTCGCGGCGATCCTCGACATGGCCGCGGAACTCGCCGACCGGTACGCGCGCCTGCGCCTCGGCGACGGGCCGTGGTCCTGGGTCGCGGCGCCGTCGCTGCGCGCCCTGGTCGACGGTGAGCCCCTCCCCGCCCGGTCCGTCGCCGACGCCGGGGCGGCCGCCTCGTGGACCGAGTGGGCGGGCAGCGTCCGCTCCGCCGAGACCCTGCTGGTGCTGCGCCTCGTCGAGCCCGACGGCCGCAGCATCGGCGAGAACCCGCTCGCGCCGCGGAGCACGCCCGGCGCGACGCCGTGGCGGCTCGAGGTGTGCCGCCGCGTCCCCGGCGCCGCGCCCGTGCGGGCCGACCCGGCGCGGATGAGCCCCGTCGACCTGGACGATCTCGCCGGCGAGCTGGCCCGGGCCCTGGCCGTGTATCCGCCGCTCAAGCGGGTCGCGCAGGACGATTCCTCGCTGGACTTCCTGCTCACCACCGAGGAGGCGGAGGCGCTCTTCCTCGAGGGAGCGCCCGGGCTGACCAAGGCCGGATACGAGGTGCTGCTGCCCGCCTCGATCGCGACGGTCCGCCCCGCGCTCCGCCTCGTCGGCCGGGAGCAGCCCGGGCGCACGGCGCTCACGGTGCAGGCCGGCCTCGCCGAGATCAAGGACTTCGCCTGGCAACTCGCCGTCGGCGACACCGTGCTCACCGCGAGCGAGCTCGCCTCCCTGGCGAACTCGGCGTCCGGGCTGGTCGAGGTGCGCGGCAAATGGGTGCGCGCCGACCGTCGCACGCTGGCGCAGGCGGCGCGGTTCGTCGCCGAGCAGCGCTCGGCCGCCGAGTCCGGCACGGATCTGAGCGACCTGCTCGGCATGATCGCCGACCCCGCGGCCCTGCCGGCCCCGCTCGCCGCCGTCGACGGTCTCGGCTGGCTCGACTCCGTCTACCGCGGCGGCACCATCGCCCCGGCGGAGGTGACGGCACCGTCGACGCTCAAGGCCCAGTTGCGCGACTACCAGGTGCGCGGGCTGGAGTGGCTGGTCACGCTGTGGCACAGCGGCATCGGCGCCGTCCTGGCCGACGACATGGGCCTGGGCAAGACGATCCAGGTACTCGCGCTGCTCTGCCACGAACGCGAGGCCGGGGAGTCGGTCCGGCCGACGCTGCTCGTCTGCCCGATGTCCGTGGTCGGCAACTGGGTCGCGGAGGCGCAGCGCTTCACCCCGGGCCTGCGGGTGCACGTGCACCACGGCGCCGACCGGCCGACCGGCGAGGAGTTCGGCCGGGTCGCGGCCGCCTCCGACGTCGTGGTCACCACCTTCGCGCTCGCCGCCCGCGACCGGGAGCTGCTCGCGGGGCACCACTGGGGCCGCCTCGTGGTCGACGAGGCGCAGCACGTGAAGAACGTCAACACCGCCGCCGCGAAGGCGCTCCGGTCGATCCCCGCGGCGCACCGCGTAGCGCTCACCGGCACCCCGGTCGAGAACCGCCTCGAGGACCTGCGCGCCGTGATCGACCTGGTCAACCCCGGCCTGCTCGGCTCGGCCCGCACCTTCCGCAACCGTTACGCGCTGCCCATCGAGCGGGAGCAGGACAAGGCGGCCGTGCGCCGGCTCAACACGTTGACGTCGCCGTTCATCCTGCGGCGCGAGAAGACCGACCCGGCCATCGCCCCGGAGCTCCCCGAGAAGGCCGAGTTCACCGTGCGCGCCTCGCTCACGCCCGAGCAGGCGGGGCTCTACCAGGCGACGCTGAACCGGCTGGTGGAGGAGCTGCGCGAGTCGCAGGGCATGGGCCGGCGCGGCCTCGTCCTGGCGTCCCTGACCCGCCTCAAGCAGATCTGCAACCACCCCGCGCACTACCTCGGCGACGGCTCGCCGCTGCTGCGCCGCGGGCAGCACCGCTCGGGCAAGGTCGAGCTGCTCGCCGACATCCTCACCACCGTCGCCGACGAGGGCGAGCGGGCGCTGGTCTTCACCCAGTACGCCGAGTTCGCGCGCATGCTGCAGCCCTGGCTCTCGGGCCTGCTCGGCGCCGAGGTCCCCGTGCTCGACGGTGCCGTGCCCCGCGCCGAGCGCGACGCGATGGTGGCGCGGTTCCAGTCCGGCGACGGCGCCCCCGCCCTCGTCGCGACGGTGCAGTCCGGCGGCACGGGCCTCAACCTCACCGCCGCGAATCACGTGATCCACGTGGACCGCTGGTGGAACCCGGCGGTTGAGAACCAGGCCACCGACCGCGCCTTCCGCATCGGCCAGACCCGGGCGGTCCAGGTCCGCAAGTTCGTCTGCGCGGGGACGCTGGAGGAGCGGATCGACGGCGTGATCGCGGCCAAGAAGGAGCTCTCGTCGATGACGGTGCAGACGGGCGAGGCGTGGCTGACGGAGCTGAACAACGACGAGCTCTACGAGCTGGTCGCCCTGCGCGACGAGGCGGTGGTCTGAGATGGCGCGATCGCCGAGAAAGGCCCGCGACACCGCGCGGCCCATGGGTGCGACGTGGTTCAGCCGGCGGCTCATCCAGCAGCGCGAGGAGGTCACGGAGCGGCGCAAGGTCCAGTACGCGCGGCGGCTCTACCAGGAGCACCAGGTGTACTCGCTGGCCGTGGTGCCCGCGTCGATCACCGCGACGGTGCAGGGCAGCCAGCTGGACCCCTTCGGCGTCGCGCTCGCCCGGATGCCCGGCGACGCGGCCGCCGTGATCTCCCTGCTCGTGGCGCAGGGCGCGGCCGCGGAGCTCCTCGGCGTCACCCGCGGCGAGCTGGGGCGCACGCTGGGGGAGCTGGTGCTGCCGGAGACGGCGTCCGACGTGATCGTCGACTGCGCGTGCCCCGACGAGTCCGGCGCCTGCGTGCACGCGCTCGCCCTGACCTACGAGTTCTGTGCGGCGGCCGACGGCGACCCGTCGCTGGTCCTCGACTTCGCGGGCGTCCCCCTCGCCGGGTTGCTGGCCCGCGTCAGCACGTCCGAGCCGTCGGGGGCACCGTCGAGTGCGGAGGCCGACGGTGCCCGCGGCGACTGGGATCCCGACGCCTGGGACGCCGGCGCCGCGGCCTTCTACGGGGAGGGCTACGACCTGCCGCCGCTGCCCGAGCCATCCCCGATCGACGCCATGACCCTGCTCGACCCGGCGCTGCTGCGCACGGCGCTGCGCCGCACGGGCACGAAGCCCGCCGACGTCGCCGAGGCCCAGGACGAGCTCGCCGAGCTCTACGACCGCCTCCGCGACCCGCGCTGACCCCGTAGTGCGTTAACAATTGCTTGACCGCTGTGCAACGCGGCGTAGGCTGGAGGTATGACGACCATCGGCTTCCGCCCCACCGAGGACGACGAGCAGATCATCAACGCGGCGATGCGGGACGGGGAGCGCAAGAGTGACGTCATTCGGAGAGCGCTTCGCCTTCTGGAGCGCGAGGTCTGGATCGCTCGGGCGCGCGAGGACGCCGAGCGGTTGGCCGACGAGGATCTCTCCGCGGAGCCGGACGCCTGGTGATCCGCGGGGCGGTGTACAAAGTCGATCTCGGTGAGGCCCGGCGCGGGCATGAGCAGCGCGGACGTCGGTACGGAGTCGTCGTCAGTCCGAGTTCGACGGCATGGAGCGTGGCGACAGTCGTGCCGACGTCGACGAGTGCGCGATCGGCGGTATTCCGTCCCGAACTGGATCTGATGGGGGTGCGGACGTTGTTCCTGGTCGACCAGATACGCACCGTCGATACCACGTACATCCACGGCGATCCCGTCGGTTACCTCGATGGAGACGAGATGGCGGAGATCGAGCACGCGATGACCCGCTACTTCGGCTTGTGACCTCCTGAACAGTTGAGGATGGCGCGAGGCGCACTTCCCGCGTCGGTGGCGGAACTTGTCGGTGGGGGTCACTACCCTGAGGGGCGACCTACGAGGGGGTGACGGACATGCGGTTTCTGCACACGGCGGATTGGCAGCTGGGGATGACCCGGCACTTCCTCGACGCGGACGCGCAGGCCCGGTTCACCGACGCCCGGCTCGACGCGATCTCCCGCCTCGGCGCCGTCGCGGCGGAGAGGGACGCGGAGTTCGTCGTCGTCTGCGGTGACGTCTTCGAGGACAACCGGCTCGCCCCCGCCGTCGTCGCCCGCAGCCTCGACCGGATCGCCGCGATCGGCTGCCCCGTCTACCTGCTGCCCGGCAACCACGATCCGCTCGACGCCGCCTCGATCTACACGTCCGAGGTCTTCCGGCGGCACCGCCCGGCCAACGTCGTGGTGCTCGAGAGCCCCGGCGTGCACGAGGTGCGCCCGGGCGTCGAGCTGCTGGCCGCGCCGTGGTTCTCCAAGCATCCCGCCGGGGATCCGCTCACCGAGGCCGTCGCCGCGGCCGCGCCGCCGGCCGCGGGCGTGATCCGCGTCGCCGTCGGGCACGGCGGCACCCTGCCCGTCGGTGCGCGGGATCAGCGCCTCATCGACGTCGCCGCCCTGTCGGAGCGGATCGCCGCGGGCGAGCTGCGCTACGTCGCCCTCGGGGATCGGCACTCGGTCACCGAGGTCGTCCCGGGCGTCTGGTACTCCGGCGCCCCCGAGGTCACCAACTTCGACCACAAGGAGACGGCGTCCGGTTCCGTCCTCGTCGTCGATGTTCCCGACGAGGGTCCGGCGCGCGTCGAGCCGGCGCGGGTGGGCACGTGGCGGTTCGCCTCCCGCGAGTTCTCGCTCACCGCCGAGCGCGACGTCGACGCGGCCGTCGGTGCGCTCGCCGCGCTGCCGGACAAGGACCGCACCGTGGTCAAGGTCGGCTTCACCGGCACCATCGGGCTCGCGGCGAAGGCCCGGCTGGACGCCGAGATCGAGGCCCTGCGGGCCCGATTCGCGGCCGTCGAGTTGTGGGAGCGCACGACCGATCTCGCGGTGCTCCCGGGCGAGGAGGAGCTGGACGCGCTCGAGCTCACCGGCCCGGCCTCGGACGCCGCGCAGGAGCTGCTCGGCGTCGCCCGCACCGGCGGGGAGCGCGCGGCCGATGCCTCCGGGGCGCTCGCGCTGCTCTACCGCCTCGCCCGGCAGGAGGTGGGCGCATGAGGGTGCACCGCTTGGCGGTCAAGGATTTCCGCGGCGTCGACGAGCGGGAGATCGTCTTCGCCGACACCGGCGTCACGCTGCTGCACGGCCCCAACGAGGCCGGCAAGTCGTCGATGGTCGAGGCCCTGCAGCTGCTGCTGGAGGTCAAGGCCACGTCGAAGTCGCAGCGTGTCGAGGCCGTGTGCCCTGCGCACCGCGACGCCGGCCCGTTCGTCGAGGCCGAGCTGACCGTCGGGCCGCACCGCTTCGTCTACGCCAAGCAGTACCACCGCCGCCCCGGCACCGTGCTCACGGTGCTCGAGCCCACGCCGCTGCAGCTCACGGGCGGCAGCGCGGAATCGTGGGTGGCGGAGCAGATGGCAGCGCACGTCGACGGCGACCTGCTCGCCGCGCTCACCGTGCTGCAGGGCCCCGGCCCCGGGCAGCCGTCCCTGCGCGACAGCGCCGCCTTCGCGAAGGCCCTGGACTCCGCGTCGGGCGGCGCGGGGGAGGACGAGCCGGGCGCCGAGCGGCTCGCCGAGGCCGTCGCCGCCGAACGCGCCCGCTACTTCACCCCGACCGGCCGCCCGACGGGAGAGCTCTCCGCCGCCCGCGCCCGCGATGCGGCGGCCCGCGCCGCGCTCGACGAGGCGGAGGCCGCGCTGCGCGAGGTCGACCGGGTCGTCGAGGAGCACGCCCTCGCCTCCGCGCGCCTGGGCGCGCTCGTGGACCGACGGTCCGCCGCCGCGGCGCAGTTGGAGGTCCTGGGCGCCGACCGGGAGCGGATCACCGCGCTCCAGTCGACGCTGGCGCAGGCGCGTGCCGCGCACGAGTCGGCGCTGCTGCGCGAGCAGCACGCGGGCGACGCCGCGAACCGCCGGCGCCGGCTCGTCGACAAGCAGGCCCTCGCCGTCGAGCGCACCGCGCAGGTGCGGGTGCAGCGCGACCGGGCGCTCGCCGATCGCGAGGCGCTCGCCGCGGAGGCGTCGTGGCTCGAGACCACGGTGCACGAGCTTTCGGCGGTGTCGGCGGACCGTCGGGAGCGGAAGTCGCAGGCGCAGTACGCCGTCGACTACGCCCGCGAGTCGGTGGGGTACCAGCGCATCGTGAAGCGGATCGAGCAGGCGCAGCTCCTCGGCAAGGACGTCGAGGACGCGCGGAACCGGCTGGCCGCCAACCCGCTCGACCGCCGTGCGCTGCAGACCATCGCGGTCGCCGAGCAGCGGTACGAGAAGGCACAGGCCCGGTTCTCCGCGCTCGCCGCCACCCTGACGCTCGAGCGGCTGGGCTTCTCCGACGTGCTCGTCGACGGCCGCAACATCGGCGAGGAGCCGGTCGAGGTCGTCGCGGGGAACGGCACCGTGATCGAGGTGCCCGGCGCCGTGCGGATCGAGGTCGTGCAGCGTGGCGAGAGCGCCGACGCCGCCGCCGAGGTGAAGGCCGCGCACACCGCCCTCCTCGCTGCGTGCCGCGACGCCGGCGCCGCGGACGTCGCCGAGGCCCGCGAGCTGAACGAGCAGCGAGAGGCCGTCGAGATCGAGCTGCAGGAGGCGCGGATCGCCCTCGCCCACGCCCTGGGCGACAACACCCTCGCGGAGCTGCGGCAGCTCGCGGAGGAGTCGGCGGAGCGGATCGTCGCGCTCGAGGCGGCGGTGGATCCGGAGCTGCTGGCAGTCGACCCGGAGCGGGCCAAGGCGAACCTCATGGACGCCACGCAGGCCGAGGTCGCCTCGCGCGGCGAGGAGCGGCGCACGCGCGAGCAGCTCGGGCAGAAGCAGCAGGAGCTGCACGCCGCCGACGTCGCGGCCCGCACGGCGGCCAACCGGCTGCAGGACTTCGATCACCAGGCGGCCGAGCTGACCGCCGAGCTGGAGCGCGCCCGCGCCGAATCCGCCGATGAGGCGCTGGGCGAGGCGGCCGACGCCGCCGTCGCCGCCCGGGAGGCCGCGGCGGCCCGCGTCGTCGAGCACGAGGCCGCGGCGCGCGAGGCCGACGTCGAGGGCTTCGCCGCCCGGCTCGCGGCCGCCCGCGCGCAGGACGAGCGGGCCCGCGCCGCGGAGGCCGCGGCGCGGGAGGAACTCGCCGGCCTGAACGGCCAGCTGCAGCTGTTCCAGGCCGACGGCCGCCGCGACCGGCTCGACGCGGCCGAGGCGGAGCACCTGCACGCCGAGCGCGGCCTCACGTCGGTGGAGGAGCGGGCCCGCGCCGCGGCGCTGCTGCACGACACCCTCACCGCGCACCGCGACGCCCGGCGCGCCCGCGTGCAGGCGCCGTACCAGCGAGCCCTGGAAGAGCTGGGCCGCACCGTCTTCGGCGATCCGCTCACCATCACCGTCGGCGACGACCTGACCATCGCGTCGCGCACCGTCGACGGGGTCACCGTGCCCTTCGACTCCCTGTCGGGCGGCGCGCAGGAGCAGCTGGGCGTGCTCAGTCGGCTCGCCTGCGCCCGCCTGGTCGACGGTGCCGACGGCGCACCCGTCATCTTCGACGACGCCCTCGGCCACAGCGACCCCATCCGCCTGGGAGCGATGGCCGACGCCCTGGTCGAGGCGGGTCGCTCCGCCCAGGTGATCGTCTTCAGCTGCGTCCCCGGCCGCTTCGACGCCCTCCGCGACCGCGACGGCGTGACCGAGGTGGCGCTCGGTTAGACCTGCTCGCGCAGCTTGAACTTGAGGACCTTGCCCGCGGGATTGCGGGGCAGGGCGTCCACGAGGTGCAGCGCCAGCGGCAGCTTGTACGGCGCGAGGGACTCCTTCGCGAAGTCGCGGACCTCTTCCAGCGTCAGCGAGGTCTCGGGCTTGAGCGCGACGATCGCGGTCACGGCCTCGCCCCACTTCTCGTGCGGCGTACCGATGATCGCCACCTCCGCGATCGACGGGTGGCGGTACAGCACCGACTCGACCTCGGCGGGGTAGACGTTCTCGCCGCCCGAGATCACCATGTCCTTGACCCGGTCGACGACGGTGACGTAGCCGTCCTCGTCCTGCTCGCCC
The DNA here is from genome assembly GCF_965137015.1 of Tsukamurella hominis. NCBI lineage: Bacteria > Bacillati > Actinomycetota > Actinomycetes > Mycobacteriales > Tsukamurellaceae > Tsukamurella > Tsukamurella hominis. Next base: position 10,916 of record NZ_CBCRZG010000031.1, read on the forward strand.
ACGTCGCCGGTGTGGAACCAGCCGTCGGCGTCGATCGCGGCGCCGGTGGCATCGGGGTTCTGCCAGTAGCCGGGCGTGACCTGCGGGCCGCGCACGCAGACCTCGCCGCGCTCCCCGGCCGGGGCCGGCGCACCGTCGGGCCCGAGCAGCGCGACCTCGGAGAGCGGAAGGACGTGGTGGCCGGCGGCGCCGATCTTGCGCGCGGTGTCGTAGACGTCCATGACGAGGGCGAGCGGCGCCGTCTCGGTGAGCCCGTAGCCCTGGCAGAAGGGGATGCTGCGGCCGTTGTAGAGCGCGATGAGCGGTTCGGGGACCGGCGCGCCGCCGCAGGTGAACTGGCGGACGCTGGAGAGGTCGGTGGTCTCGAAGGCCGGCACCTGGCTCATGAACAGGAACATGGCGGGCACGCCGAACATCGTGGTGACGCGGTGCTTCTCGATGAGCTGCAGCGCGGCGGTGGGATCGAAGGCGGGGAGGATCACCAGCTGACCGCCCTTCTGCAGGGTGATCAGCGTGGTCACGTTGAGGCCACCGATGTGGAACATCGGCGCCGCGACGAGGCTGATGTCGGTCGACATGGTGTCGAGGCTCAGCAGCGCGTTCATGTTGTTCCAGAACATGTTTCCGTGCGTGAGGATCGCGCCCTTGGGGCGGCCCGTGGTTCCCGAGGTGTACATGATGAGGGCGAGGTCGTCCTCCGCCGGCGACTGCGGTTCCGCGATCGGCGCGCGGTCCGCGAGGAGGGCGTCGAGTTGCTCCCAGCCGTCCACGGGCTCCAGCGCGATCGCGCGCGTGACGCCCGACGAGGCCCGCACCGGCTCCACCACGGCGGCGCGATCGGCGTCGGCCACCAGGGTGTGCACGCCCGCGTCCGTGAGGATGTACTCCAGCTCCGCCGAGGTCAGGCGGAAGTTCAGCGGCACGAACACGGCCCCGGCGCGGGACGCGGCGAACATCGTCGTGAGGAAGTCGGGATGGTTGAAGCCGACGTAGCCCACCCGATCGCCGGTCCCGACGCCCCCGGCCACCAGCTCGGCCGCTAGGCGATCGACCCGGTCGGCGAGCTCCCGGTAGCTCCACGTCGTGTCGCCGTAGGTGACGGCGGGGCGGTCCCCGCTGACGGCGGCGCGGCGCGCGATCCAGGATCCGAGGTCGACGGCGGGGCGAGCGGGCATGGTGTCTCCTTGTGGCAGCGGGCGCGGGCGAATGCGTGCATTCTGGCCGCCGCCGCGCCGGACCGGGGACGATTCGCCGGATTCTCAGCCCGACGGTGCCGCGCCGGCCCGTTCTCAGGCGTCGCCGGCGCCGGCGTTCTCGCTGCGGGCCTTGAGGGCCGCGAGGCCCTTCTCGAAGTCCTTGCCGACGAGTCGGTCCATCGGCACGATCCTGCCGAACAGCGATGCCAGCCCGCTGGTCTCGCCCGTCATGGTCCACGTGACGCGGACGCCCGCGCCCGCCGGGGCGATGTCGAAGCGCACGTGGTTGTGCGCCGGGAAGGGCTTGAGGAACTCGAGGTCCACGTCCACGGCGGCGTCCGGCTCCACCGCGGAGACGGTCATCCGGCCGGCCCCGGCTTTGCGGTTGCCCTTCCAGGCGTAGCTCGCGCCCGGCCCGCTCGACGGCCCGGTGTACTCGCGGTGCAGGTGCGGGTCGACGCCCTCCCAGGGCGACCACAGTCGCCACTCGTGGAGGTCGGCGATGAGCCCGTAGACGGTGGCGGCGGGCGCGGCGATCTCGGTGGATCGCGCGACGGTGAAGGCGGTCATGAGCGGAAGAATACGGCGCTAACGCAGGCGGAGCGCGGCGAGCGCGATCACGCCGAGCACGACGGTCAGTCCGGCGAGGCCCGCGGTGAGTCCGGCGGCCGCGGCGATGGCCCCGACCAGCAGCGGACCGCCCGCGTCGCCGAGCTCGCGGCCGATCTCGGCGGAGCCCATCGTCTGGCCCAGGTGCTCCTTCGGAGAGCTCTGCGCGAGGTGCGCGAAACCGAGCGGCGTCACCAGGCCCACGCCGGTGCCGATGGCGATCGCGGAGACCACGATCCCGGCGGGGCCGGGGATCGCGACGGCGAGCAGGCCGAGCGCGGCGAGGGCCAGGCCCGAGGCGATGCCGGCACCGTCGGACAGCCGGCCCGCGTCCCGCGCCCGACCCGCCCGCGGCTGGATCAGGGAGGCGGTGAGCGCGAGCACCGAGACCACGGCGCCGGTGAACAGCGGACCCATGCCGTGCTCCGCGCCGGCGACCGGTAGGAAGCCCACCCCGACCGCGAGCACGCCGGTGGAGCCCGCGAGCGCGGCCGTGGGGAGCAGGAACGACCGCGAGCCGAGGCGGCGCGCGAGGTCGATGACGGTCTGCCGCTGTCGGGGCAACGGTTCGAGCACCGGTACCGCGGCCACCGCCCAGGCCGCGACGAGGGCCGCGACGCCGCCGAGCACGCCGAACAACAGGGTGTAGCCGCCGGCCCAGATGAGCGCGCCGCCGAGCACCGGGCCCAGGGTGTAGCCGAGGCCCTTCCAGGCGCCGTAGCTGCCGAAGGCGCGGCCCTGCGCGGTGTCCGGGGTGAGCCGGGGACCATCGCGCCGGCGGCGGGGGAGAAGGCGGCCGCCGCCGCGCCCTGCGCGAACCTCGCCAGTGCGAGCCACCCGGCGTCGCCCGCGAGCACGAAGGCCGCCGACGCGATCGCGAACGCCGCGAGGCCGCCGAGCAGCACGGGGCGGGGCCCGATCCGGTCGGCGAGCGTGCCGAAGACGGGCTTGAGCAGGACCTCCGCACCGTCGTAGAGCGCGAGCAGCAGCCCGAGGGTGAGGAGCTGCGAACCGACCGAGCCGGTGAGCCCGCCGAGGCTCGCGGCGATGCTGTGGGCGCCGAAGGCGGTGGTGAAGCCCGCGTCGTAGAGGGGATACAGGGCGCGGCTGTGCGTCGTCGCGGTCACGAGGGGAACCTAACAACACGCGGCGTCACGGGCGTCACCACAGGGCCGCGGGCGCGGGGGCATCATTAGACTCGCGATCATGACTGCTGCCCCCGACACGACCTCCGGCGTCCCCGCGTCCGGCCTCACCGCGGCGCAGGTCGCGGAGCGGGTGCGCGACGGCCGGGTCAACACGCTGCCCAACCGGTCGGGCAGGAGCACCTGGGACATCGTCCGCGCCAACGTCTTCACCCGCATCAACGCGATGCTCGGCGTGCTCTTCCTGCTGGTGCTGTTCACCGGCTCGCTCATCAACGGCCTGTTCGGCCTGCTCATCGTCTTCAACTCGGGCATCGGCATCATCCAGGAGCTGCGCGCCAAGAAGACCCTCGATTCGCTGGCCATCGTCGGGCAGGCGCACCCGGTGGTGCGGCGTGACGGTGTCGCCACCGAGGTGGGGCAGTCGGACGTCGTGCTCGACGACGTCATCGAGATCGGGCCCGGCGACCAGATCGTGGTCGACGGCGAGACGATCGAGTTCGAGGCCCTCGAGGTCGACGAGTCGCTGCTCACCGGCGAGGCCGATCCCGTCGACAAGCAGCTCGGCGACGAGATCTTCTCCGGCAGCTTCGTGGTCTCCGGCTCGGGGGCCTACCGCGCGACGAAGGTCGGCGCCGACGCCTACGCGGCGAAGCTCGCTGACGAGGCCAGCAAGTTCACCCTCGTCAACTCCGAGCTGCGCTCCGGGATCGACAAGATCCTGCAGGTGATTACCTGGCTGCTGGTCCCGGCCGGCGTGCTCACCGTGTTCAACCAGCTGGTGATCTCGAAACAGGAACTGAACCAGGCGATCCTGGGCATGGTCGCGGCGCTGGTGCCGATGGTCCCCGAGGGGCTCGTCCTGATGACCTCGATCGCCTTCGCGGTCGGCGTGGTGCGGCTTGGCCAGCGCAAGTGCCTCGTGCAGGAGCTGCCCGCGATCGAGGGCCTGGCCCGCGTGAACGTGGTGTGCGCCGACAAGACCGGCACGCTCACGGAGAACGGCATGCGCCTCTCCGAGCTCGACGTCCTCGACGGGGACCGCGCCGACATCGAGCGCGCGCTCGCCGCCGTCGCCGCGCTCGATCCGCGCCCCAACGCCAGCGTGCAGGCGATCGCCGAGGCCTACCCCGACGCGCCGGACTGGCGCGCCGCAGCCGTGGCGCCGTTCAGCTCCGCCAAGAAGTGGTCCGGGATCTCGCTCGCCGACGGTGTCGCGCCGCAGGGGAACTGGATCCTCGGCGCCGCCGACGTCCTCCTCGATCCCGAGTCCGACGGTGCGCGGCGCGCCACCGAGCTCGGCTCGACGGGGCTGCGGGTGCTGCTGGTGGCCTCCACCGACGTGCCGGTGGACACCGAGGTCGACGGGCTCGAGGCGCCGGGAAACCTGGTGCCGCGAGCCCTGATCGCGCTGGAGCAGCGGGTCCGCGTGGACGCCCGCGACACGCTCGACTTCTTCGACTCGCAGGGCGTCGCCGTGAAGGTGATCTCCGGCGACAACGCCGTCTCGGTGGGCGCGGTGGCGCACTCGCTGGGCCTCGGCTCGCCCGATTCGTCGGTCGACGCGCGGAAGCTGCCCTCCGACAACGACGAACTGGGCGAGGTGGTCACGGACAACGTGACCTTCGGCCGCGTGCGCCCCGACCAGAAGCGGGCGATGGTCAAGGCGCTGCAGTCGCGCGGCGACACCGTCGCCATGACCGGCGACGGCGTGAACGACGTGCTGGCGCTCAAGGACTCCGACATCGGCGTGGCGATGGGTTCCGGCAGCTCGGCCGCGCGGTCGGTCGCGCAGATCGTGCTGCTGGACAACAAGTTCGCCACCCTGCCCTACGTGGTGGGCGAGGGCCGGCGGGTGATCGGCAATATCGAGCGGGTCGCGAACCTCTTCCTCACCAAGACCGTGTACGCGGTGCTCCTGGCGTGGCTCGTCGGCCTGGCGGGGCTGGGCGCCAAGATCTTCGGGTTCGCGCCGATCTCGTACCCGTTCCAGCCGATCCACGTGACGATCGCGGCCTGGTTCACCATCGGTATTCCCGCCTTCGTCATGTCCCTGGCGCCCAACAACGAGCGGGCGAAGACCGGGTTCGTCGGGCGCGTGCTGCGGCTGGCGGCACCGTCGGGCGTGGGGATCGGCCTGGCGACGTTCCTGTGCTACCTCGTGGTCAACCCGGGCGGCTCCGGCGCGGCGCTGGGCGGGAAGGCCGCGACGCTGAGCGTCGAGCAGATCCAGGCCTCGACGGCGGCCCTCATCGCGCTGCTCGTCGGCTCACTGTGGGTCCTGGGGATCGTGGCTCGGCCGTACACCTGGTGGAAGATCCTGCTCGTGGGCGGCTCGGTCGCGTTCTACGTGGTGCTGTTCTCGATCCCGCTGGCGCAGGAGAAGTTCTTCCTCGACATCAGCGATCCCGCCATGGTGGGCACCGGCTTCGCCTTCGGCGGGTTGGCGATCGTCCTGGTCGAGCTCCTCCGCCGGGTGGCGCCGTCGGTCTTCCGCGCGGTCGCGCACCGTCGGGCCTGAAACCTCACTCCGGCAGCGGGGTTCCCCACCAGTGGACGCCGTTAGCGTCCCGGACGAGGTGATCAGCACGCGCCCCGAGGGGCTCGCCGATGCAGAAGGCGGCGGCGTCCCGGCCGACGGTCTCCGGATCGCCGACGGTGCCGTAGAGCGGTGAGATCGTCGCCTCCGTCGCGAATCCCAGCGTGACGGGGTGGTCCCACCAGCGGTAGACGACGTGGAAGAGGTCCCCGGTGGTGCCCGCATCGATCACTCCGACGCACCACGCCTCGGTGATGCTGCCGTCCCGCAGCGCCATCAGGCACCCGAGGAGCGCGGCCTCTTCGGGCGTGCGCGGCACGCCGCACTCTTCGATGAGTCTGTTGTGGCTGCGGGTCGTTCGCGGCAGCTCCGGGGAGTAGGTTACAGCGGCCTCGTCCGGGGCGAAGAAGTCCTCGTGGACCACGGAGCGGCGGATCACCATGTCTCGATCGTAGGCGGCGGGCGATCGGACTCACGGGCCGTCACGCTCGGGCCCGTCGCGAGCGGGGCGGTTCGGCGCGCGGCGACAGATTCATCCGTCGATCGTGGTGGTCCGGTTCCGCCCCGCCGTCTTGCTCGCCTTCAGGGCGCGATCGGCGCGGTCGTTCAGGTCGTCGAGCACGGCCGACGCGGTGCGCGGAGTGCGGGCCGCCGGGGCGTGATCCACGCGCACGAGGCCGATGCTCAGGGACACGGCGCTCCCGTCCGGCAGTCGCACCGGGTCCCGGTGGATGGTCTCGCTCAGGAACATCGCGTCGCGCTCGGGGTTCGCGCTGATGACGGCGAACTCGTCGCCGCCGAGGCGGGCGACGACGGCGTTCGGCGTCGTCCCCGCCGCGATCAGGCGCGCGACATTGCGCAGGACACCGTCGCCGACGGTGTGCCCGAAGCGATCGTTGATGGCCTTGAACTGGTCGACATCGATCGCCGCGACCACCAGCTCGCCGGTCGCGCGGTGGAGGAGGCGGCCGCTCGAGAACGCGAAGCCGCGACGATTGAGGACGCTCGTCAGCGGATCGAGGGACGACTCGAGCAGCTGCCTGCTGATCAGTCGCTGCATCTCGACGGTGTATCGCCGCAGCAGGGCCACCACGGCGTTGGCCACGACGATCGCGACGACGACTTCGAGCCCCACGGTGAGCGGGTAGAACCCCGCCGTGAGAAGCACGCCGCCGAGCACGAGGATCACCGTCGTCGAAAAGGCGATGTGGAGGGCCATGACTCGCCCGTCCACGAAGTGGGCCACGTAGGCGCCGATCACGGCGAACAGACCCGTACCGATCAGAGCCGCCTGGGCGTTCTGCATGCACAGCACGACGCCGGCGAGGCCGATGTCGGCGTAGGCGACGAAGGCGATGCTGCCCTTGCCGCGGGTTCCCTTCGACCACAGCGCGCCGGCGAGCGGAGTCCTGGCGACGAGGGTCGACGCGGGGATCACGCTGAGGCAGATGAGCCCGATCGCGATCTGTCGCCACCGGCTATCGCCCGCACCGTCGGGGATGACGATGGTGACCGCGCCGAACGCGCCGAACCCGAGCGTCAGGGCCGCGATGGCATACCGCCACAGCTGATCCCGGAGCTCGATGCGGCGGAGGAGGTGGCGCGGTGCCCCGGCTCCGAAAGTCATCTCCTCCATGCGTCAGATCGTCCCACGCACAACCCCGCCGCGTTCGTGATTGCAAGGGCTTTGGGATCGGCAAGAACGGGTTCCATTGACTGCGTACTCGACGCCCGAAACCTTGTTAGGCCAAACAAGAGTCGGCTCCCGTCCCCGGCGAGGCGGTTCTCTGTGGCGCCCTCGAACCTCTCGTGGTGCCGGGCTGAATCACGAATGAATATTCGAGTGTGTGGTATGTGCTCGAACGCAGCGGTAGGATTGAAGGGGAGCGAGGGGGTGAGAGCGAATGGATTCCTGTACGGCAGAGGAGTATCTCGACGCCCTCGTCGTGTTCGAGCAGGCGGCCGAGCGGTTGGCCTCCGCGGATCCGGTGATGCTGTCCTCGCAGCAGGTGCTCGACTGTCTGCGTCGCCTGGAGACGGCCGCCCGCCAGGTCCCGTACGGCCAGAACGTGCTGGCCGGGGTCGCGTTCGAGCAGGGGCTGCCGGCGGAGCTGGGCTACACCGGGCTCAAGGAACTCCTCGTCGACCAATTGCGGCTCGCCGGCACGGAGGCGCGTGATCGGATGCACGGCGCGTACAACCGGGTGCCGCGTCACGCCCGCGGCTTCGCGCCCGAGCCCAAGTACGAACTCATCGCGGAGGCGCAGCGCGAGGGCAGGATCTCCGAACGGCACGCCACGGCGATGGGGCGGATCCTCGACAAGTGCTACCGCCTCAACGGCGGCGACCTCGACGATTTCGAAGAGATCCTCGTGACGGCGGCGGAGAGTGTGCCGCCGGAGGACATCGATCAGATCGGCAAGCGCGCCGTCGCCCTCCTCGATCCCGACGGTGCCGAGCCGGACCGGGATCGCATCCGGCGCTCGCGGGAGCTCACCGTGAGCGCCCAGGGCGACGACCTGATGTCCGACCTCGGCGGCGCGCTGTCGCCCGAGTGTCGCGCCCTGCTCGACGTGGTACTCGAGATGTTCGCCCGCGCGGGCGTGGGCAATCCCGACGATGCCGCGGCCCCGGTCGATCCGGGCGACGCGGACGCGGTCCGCGCCGCCGCCGCGCGCGACACCCGGAGCGCGGCGCAACGCAACCACGACGCCCTCGCCCATGTGCTCGGCATCGTCATCGGCTCGGGCGAACTCGGCAGCCATCGAGGGCTGCCCTGCGTCCCGATCATCACGCTCGGCATCGATCAGCTCGAGTCGGAGACCGGCATCGCGACCACCGCCACCGGTGGACGGCTCCCCGTCGCCGACGCGCTGCGGATGATGGGCACCAACCCGAAGTACGTCCTGGTGTTGGACCTCGCCTCGCGGCCGCTGTTCCTGGGGCGGGAGAAGCGCCTCGCGTCCGCGGATCAGCGGATCGCGCTGTACGGCTCCGAGAAGGGCTGCAGTGCACCGGGATGCGACGCGCCCGCCACCCGCTGCCAGGTGCACCACATCACCGAGTGGGCCCACGGCGGCGCCACCGACGTCACCGCGCTCACGCTCGCCTGCGACGCCCACCACGGTAAGGTCGTCCCCGACCTGACGGAGAACCCGCGCGGATGGGAGACCATCACGATCCCGCACGGCGAGCCGTACGCCGGGCGGACCGGCTGGCGACGCGGCGCCGATCCCGCCGGGACGCATCGCGTCAATCACCGGCGCCACGCCGAGGAGCTCCATCGCGAGGCACTCGTCCGCTGGCGCACCCGGTGCGCGCAGTTCCGGGACGCGTGGGTCGAACAGGACCTCCGCCGCCAGTTCGAGGACAGCTCTGCCGATCACGACCTGATCGCGACGGTCCTCGATGGTCCGCACGGCCCGCCGCTCCTCGAACAGTTGCTCGCCGAACACGATGCCGACACCGCCTGGTGCGCACCGTCGAACACCGACGCCCGCGCCGCCTGATGCCTCAGAACCGGCTCCGCCAGGCGGCGGCGTCGGGGAGGCGGGCGTCCGGCGCGGTCGTCCAGAAGGCGGACGTGAGGTCGTAACCGTCGTGCACGAGTGCGGCCCGTGCGGGCCAGCGCTCCGCTGTCCACTCGGGCTCGTTGTGCATCGAGTCGATGCCCGCGCGCACTCCGCCCTCCAGTTCGAAGTGCAAGTGGCGTGCCGCCACGCGAGCGTGAGGGGCGTCCGCTGGGCCGGAGCCTGCGATGCCCGCCAGGTCGGTGGCCGCGGCGCGGATCCGGCGATCGGTCCAGGCGAAGGTGCGACGGTGCGCGCCCGGGTCCAGCAGGTACATCGCGAGCAGCGCGATCACCACGCCGACGAGCGTCTCCACGAGACGGTCACGGATCACCGGGCCTGCGGCCCCGCCGGTCACGCCCGCCCCGCTCGCCAGCAGCGCGACCGGGGTGATCACGACGACCGCCGCGGCGTAGTTGCGGACGACGAGGATCTCGATGCAGAACTGCAGCACCGCGACCACCGCGATGAGGGCGTAGCCCTGCGGAGCCGCCGCGTGCAGGCCCGCGAACAGCACCAATCCGACTGCGGTGCCGAGGAATCGGTGCAGCGCGCGTACGGTCCCGTGCACGCGGTCGACCCCGGTCTGCAGCACCACGAGCGCGCTGATCGCGGCCCAGTGCGGCCGCTCGAACCCGAGTGCGATGCTCACCGCGCCCGCTGCGAGGCAGGCGACGCCCACCCGGCCGGCGGTGATCGCCGCGTGCGAGGACGGGCTCAGGGAGCGCCCGAGCCGATAGGCGATCGTCGGCCGCAGCCGCGACGTGGTGACGGCGCGCGTGGGGTCGGCCTCCGTGTCCGCGTCGTCGGCGGAGGCGGCGGCGAAGCGTCGGTTGGCGTCCCGGAGGTCGGCCAGCAGCGCCGCATCGGCGGGACGGCTCGCCGACCGCGCGTCGTCCATCGTCGACCAGGCCGCGACCAGGGCGGAACCCGCGGCGTGCCGGCGCTCGGCGGACGGCGGACCGTCGGTGGCGAGGTAGGCGTTCACCGCCCCGATCGCGCGCCCCGCGGCCTCCCGCTGCGGCGCCGACGGGTCGACCAGCACCCCGGACATCGAGACCACCACCGACGAGATCGCGCCCAGGGCGGCACCGACCACCAGCATCACGGGATCGGCACCGGATTCGACGGCGATCAGCCCTCCGGACCCGACCAGCGCGAAGAACAGGGCACCCGGCGGACCCAACCGCAGCGCATCCACCACGAAGACCGCGGCGGCGGCCGGGACCACCGTCATCAGCACGGCGCAGGTCTTGAGAAGGACACCGCCCGCGGGCACCGCCCAGCCGATCGTCGCCCCGACGGATACCGCGACCAGCAGCGCCAGCCCCGCGGCCGCCACCACGTGCCCGCGGACCCGAAAGGCGCGGCCCTCGCCGTACAGCACGGCGAAGGCGCCGAAGGTGGTGAAGAGGGCCGAGCTCGCGTGCCCCGCCGCGACCAGCCCGGCCCCGGGGATCGCCACCGCCGCCGCGGCCCGCAGGCCGGCCCGCCACCGCCAGACGGGCGCACCGTCGGCGAAGACGAGCGAGCGGACCCGCGCGACGCGGGGCGGGGGATCGTGGAGTGGTTCGCTCACCTATCCATTGGATCACTGTCCGGTCGCGCGGGCATCGCCGGCGCGGGCGTCAGGCGACGGGTGGCGGCACGCTCCTGTCACCGGGCGGGATCGGCCTCCCGATGGTGCGGTAGGTCTTGTCGTACTCGGCCTTCCAGCGCGGCCAATCCAGGTAGGCGTCGCCGCCGAGATCCCGGCGGTAGCGCCGGTACTGCCCGCGAGCGGTGCGCAGCGTGTTGCGTGACTGCCGTGCGGCCCGACGCGCCGCGTACCGCGCGTTCCACTCCTCGCGCTCGGACAACGGCCGCGGCGGGTCGGCGAAGATCTGTCGGTTCAGCACGTCGGCTCCAGACGTCGAGGCGACACGATTCATCGTGGACAGGAGCTTCAGCGTAGCGAAGTCGACGCGGGGAACGCCGCGCACGCGCGTGCACTCGGCAGAGTTCGGGATGGCACGCGAGGCGATGCCTCAGCGGCGAAGAAGGAAGTGCCCCCGGCAGGATTCGAACCTGCGGCCTTTCGCTCCGGAGGCGAACGCTCTATCCCCTGAGCTACGGGGGCGCAGGGCGTAGCAAGGTTAGCGCATAGGGCGGGCCCGGCGGAAACCGGGCGGTCAGGCGCACCTTAGGATGGACCGGTGACTCCCGCTGACCTTTCGGAACTCCTGCACGCCACCGCGACCACCGTGCTCACCGAGCGCGGCCTCGACGCCTCCGTGCTGCCCGAACGCGTCACCGTCGAGCGGCCCCGCAACCCCGAACACGGCGACTACGCGACGAACATCGCGATGCAGGTGGCCAAGAAGGCGGGCGTCAACCCGCGCGACCTGGCGACGTGGCTCGCCGAGGCGCTCGGCACCGCCGACGGCGTCGACGAGGCGACCGTGGCGGGCCCCGGCTTCCTCAACATCCGCCTCGCCGCGGACGCGCAGAACCAGCTCGTCGTGAGCATCCTCGAGCAGGCGGGCGCGTTCGGTCACGGGACGGCGCTCGACGGGGCGCTCATCAACCTCGAGTTCGTCTCCGCCAACCCGACGGGCCCCGTCCACCTCGGCGGCGCCCGGTGGGCCGCCGTCGGCGACAGCCTGGGCCGCGTCCTCGAGGCGCAGGGGGCCGAGGTCACCCGCGAGTACTACTTCAACGATCACGGCGCGCAGATCGACCGCTTCGCCCGGTCGCTCGACGCCGCCGCGCGGAACGAGCCGACCCCCGAGGACGGCTACGCCGGCGACTACATCGGCGAGATCGCGGCCACCGTCGTGCAGGGCCGCCCGGGCATCCTGGATCTCCCCGAGGCCGAGCGGATCGAGGCGTTCCGCGCGGACGGCGTCGAGCTCATGTTCGCGCACATCAAGCGCACGCTGCACGAGTTCGGCACCGACTTCGCCGTCTTCACGCACGAGGACGAGATGTTCACCTCCGGCCTCGTCGAGAGCAGCGTCGAGCAGCTCAAGGCGGGCGGCAACCTGTACGAGCAGGACGGCGCCTGGTGGCTCAAGGCCACCGACTACGGCGACGACAAGGATCGCGTCGTCATCAAGTCCGACGGCAACGCCGCCTACATCGCGGGCGACATCGCCTACATCAAGCACAAGTTCGATCGCGGCTTCACCCTCGCGATCTACATGCTCGGTGCGGACCATCACGGCTACATCGCCCGGCTCAAGGCGGCCGCCGCCGCGCTCGGCTACGACCCCGACCGCATCGAGGTCCTCATCGGTCAGCTGGTGAACCTCGTCAAGGACGGCAAGCCCGTCCGCATGAGCAAGCGGGCCGGCACCGTCATCACCCTCGACGACCTGGTGGACGCCGTCGGCGTGGACGCCGCGCGGTACTCCCTGGTGCGCAGCTCCGTGGACACCTCCATCGACCTCGACCTGGACCTGCTCGCCCAGGCCAGCAACGAGAACCCCGTCTACTACGTGCAGTACGCGCACGCGCGGCTCTCGGCCATCGCCCGCTCGGCCGCCGAGCTCGGCATCGAGCCGTCGACGGAGCACCTCGGCCTGCTCGACCACGCCCGCGAGGGCGACCTCGTGCGCACGCTCGGGGAGTTCCCCGCCGTGGCGGCGGGCGCCGCGGGTCTGCGTGAGCCGCACCGCATCGCGCGGTACCTCGAGGAGCTGGCGGGCGCGTACCACCGCTTCTACGGCGAATGCCGCGTGCTGCCGATGGGCGACGAGGAGCCGACCGACCTGCACCGCGCCCGCGTGGCACTGTGCGCCGCCACCCGCCAGGTGCTCGCGAACGGCCTGGCCCTCGTGGGTGTTTCGGCACCCGACCGGATGTGAGAGGCCACCACTCGTGAGTGAACTGGACCGGGCCGTGTGGCCCGCCCACGCGCGCCGGGAGGCCGACGGAGCCGTCTCCGTCGCCGGTGTGCCCGTCACCGCGCTAGCAGCCGAGTTCGGCACGCCGCTGCTCGTGATCGACGAGGAGGACTTCCGCGCCCGCTGCCGCGGCATGCGGGAGGCTTTCGGCGACGACGCGGCGGTGCATTACGCCTCGAAGGCGTTCCTGTCCATGGAGATCGCCCGCTGGGTGCGCGACGAGGGCCTGAACCTCGACGTGTGCAGTGGCGGCGAGCTCGCCGTGGCGCTGCGCGCGGGTTTCCCCGCGGAGCGGATCGCGCTGCACGGCAACAACAAGTCCGTCGCCGAGCTGGACTACGCCGTCGAATCCGGCATCGGTCACGTCGTGGTGGACTCACTCTCGGAGATCGCGCGGCTCGACGCCGTCGCGGGGGAGCGGAACTCCGTGCAGGAGGTGCTGATCCGTCTCACGCCGGGCGTCGAGGCGCACACGCACGAGTTCATCTCCACCGCGCACGAGGATCAGAAGTTCGGCTTCTCGCTCGCCTCGAACGGGTCCGATTCGCCGGCGATGAAGGCGGTCACTGCCGTCTTCGCCGCCGACAACCTGCGCCTGGTGGGGCTGCACAGCCACATCGGCTCGCAGATCTTCGACGTCAACGGCTTCGAGATCGCCGCCCGCCGCGTGCTGGAGCTGCTGCGCGACGTGGTCGCCCGCTTCGGCGCGGAGAAGACCGCACAGTTGAGCACCATCGACCTCGGCGGCGGCCTGGGCATCTCCTACACCGCGCACGACGACCCGCCGCCCGTCGCGGACCTCGCCGCGAAGCTGCGCCACATCGTCGAGACCGAGTCCGCCGCACTGGGGCTGGCGACGCCGCATCTGGCCGTCGAGCCCGGCCGCGCCATCGCCGGCCCGCCCGGGATCACGCTGTACGAGGTGGGCACGATCAAGGACGTCGTGATCGACGCCGGGGCCGAGGACGATGCCGCTGTCGCGCAGGGCTTCCGGCGCTACGTCTCCGTCGACGGCGGCATGAGCGACAACATCCGCACCGCCCTGTACGGCGCGGAGTACACCGCCGTCGTCGCGAGCCGCGACCCGCAGGGCGACCCCGTGCGCTCGCGCATCGTCGGCAAGCACTGCGAGACCGGCGACATCGTGGTCCGCGACACCGACACCCCGGGCGGACTGGCGGAGGGCGACCTCCTGGCCGTCGCCGCCACGGGTGCCTACTGCTATTCGATGTCCAGCCGCTACAACATGCAGCCGCGACCCGCGGTGGTGGCGGTCAAGGACGGCGCGGCGCGGCTCATCCTGCGCCGGGAGACCGTGGACGACCTGGTGAGCCTGGAGGTGCTCTGATGACCGAATCCGCACAGCAGAGGGAACTGGGCGTCGCCCTCCTCGGCATGGGCACCGTGGGCACCGAGGTGGCGCGCATTCTCGTGGAGAACGCCGACGACCTCGCGGCCCGCGTCGGCGCGAACCTCGTGATCCGCGGGATCGCCGTGCGCGACACCGCCAAGGACCGCGGCCTCAAGGCGCTCGGACTGAAGAAGAGCCTGCTCACCGACGACGCGGAGGCGCTGGTCGGGCGCGACGACGTCGACATCGTGGTCGAGGTCATGGGCGGCATCGAGCCCACCCGCACGCTGATGCTCAGCGCCTTCAAGGCGGGCAAGTCGGTGGTCACCGCCAACAAGGCGCTGCTCGCCGAGTACACCGGGCAGCTCGCCGACGCCGCCAACAAGGCCCGCGCCGACCTGTACTTCGAGGCCGCCGTGGCCGGCGCGATCCCCGTGATCCGCCCGCTGCAGCAGTCGCTCGCCGGCGACTCCGTGGACCTGGTCGCGGGGATCGTCAACGGCACCACCAACTTCATCCTCTCCAACATGGCGGAGAAGGGCGAGGCCTACGAGACCGTGCTCGCCGAGGCCGGCCGCCTGGGCTACGCGGAGGCCGACCCGACCGCCGATGTCGAGGGCTACGACGCCGCGTCCAAGGCCGCGATCCTCGCGTCGATCGCCTTCCACACCCGCGTCAAGGCCGACGACGTGCACCGCGAGGGCATCACGGGCGTCACGGCCGCCGACATCGAGGCCGCGAAGGCCTTCGACTGCACCATCAAGCTGCTCGCGATCTGCGAGAAGATCACCGATGCCGAGGGCGCGCAGCGGGTCTCGGCCCGCGTGTACCCGGCGCTGGTGCCCTTCAAGCACCCCCTGGCGAGCGTCGACGGCGCCTACAACGCCGTCTTCGTCGAGGCCGAGAACGCCGGCCGCCTCATGTTCTACGGGGCCGGCGCGGGCGGCGCGCCCACCGCCTCCGCCGTCATGGGCGACCTGGTGGCCGCGGCCCGCAACAAGGTCGTCTCCGGCCGTGGCCCCCGCGATTCGGCGTACGCCAAGCTGCCCATCGCGCCGATCGGCGAGGTGCTGACCCGCTACTACGTGGCGATGGAGGTCGCGGACCGGCCCGGCGTGCTCAGCGCCGTCGCCAACGAGTTCTCCGCGCGGAGCGTCTCCATCAGCACCGTCCGGCAGCAGGCCGACACCCCGGACCAGGGGGCCCGGCTCGTGATCCTCACCCACAAGGCACCCGACGCGGCCCTCTCGGCCACCGTCGAGGCCCTGAAGAACCTGGACGTGGTGACCGCCGTGTCCTCCGTGCTCCGTCTGGAGGGAACCAATGACTAGCGCCGTGCACCAGCCCTGGCCGGGCCTGATCACCGCGTACCGGGACCGTCTGCCCGTGTGCGACACCTGGGCGCCGGGCTGGGAGCCCGTGACGCTGCGCGAGGGCGCCACCCCGCTGCTGCCCGCCCGGGCGCTCTCCGAGCTCACCGGGTGCGACGTGCACCTGAAGGTGGAGGGCCTCAACCCCACCGGCTCCTTCAAGGACCGCGGCATGACGATGGCCGTCACCGAGGCAAAGGCCACCGGCAAGAAGGGCGTGCTCTGCGCGTCCACCGGCAACACCTCCGCCTCCGCCGCCGCGTACGCCTCGATCGCCGGCCTCGAGTGCGCCGTGCTGGTGCCCGCGGGCAAGATCGCGATGGGCAAGCTGGCCCAGGCCGTGATGTACGGCGCCAAGATCATCGAGGTCGACGGCAACTTCGACGACTGTCTCGAGCTGGCTCGCAAGACCACCGCCACCTTCGACACCATCTCCCTGGTGAACTCGGTGAACCCGGTGCGCATCGAGGGGCAGAAGACCGCGGCCTTCGAGATCGTCGACGCGCTCGGCAAGGCCCCCGACGTGCACGCGCTGCCCGTGGGCAACGCCGGCAACATCACCGCCTACTGGCGCGGCTACAGCGAGTACTTCGCCGACGGCATCAGCAGCAGCCGTCCGCGCATGCTGGGCGTGCAGGCCGCAGGGGCTGCGCCGCTCGTCAACGGCGCCCCGGTCAAGGATCCCGAGACCATCGCCACCGCCATCCGCATCGGCAGCCCCGCGTCGTGGAACCAGGCCGTCGCCGCCAAGGACGAGTCGAACGGCCAGTTCCGCGCCGCCACCGACGAGAAGCTGCTCGAGGCTTACCGCCTCGTCGCCAAGACCGAGGGCGTCTTCGTCGAGCCGGCGTCGGCCGCGTCCGTGGCCGGCCTGCTCGCCGCGACCGCGGACGGCTGGATCGAGAAGGGCTCGACCGTGGTGTGCACCGTGACCGGCAACGGCCTCAAGGACCCCGACACGGCCCTGAGCAGCCTGCCCGAGATCGCGCGCGTGGGCATCGACCCCGTCGCCGTGGCCGCGGCCATGGGCCTGACGGAGTAGCCGCTGCCGTGTCACCCGCCTCGAACGCCCCGCTCGTCCTGCCCGTCGGCCTGAAGGCCACCGTGACCGTTCCGGCGTCCAGCGCCAACCTCGGCCCCGGCTTCGACACCCTCGGACTCGCGCTGGGGCTCTACGACGACGTCACCGTCGAGACCGTGGACCCCGGGACCGACGGTGACCTGACCGTCGCGATCACGGGGGAGGGCGCCGACGAGGTGCCCACCGACGACCGCCAC
This sequence comes from Tsukamurella hominis, assembly GCF_965137015.1. Lineage (NCBI taxonomy): Bacteria > Bacillati > Actinomycetota > Actinomycetes > Mycobacteriales > Tsukamurellaceae > Tsukamurella > Tsukamurella hominis. The sequence continues at coordinate 27,860 of NZ_CBCRZG010000031.1, forward strand.
CTCGTGGTCGTCGCGCTGCGCCGCACCCTGGCCCACCTCGGCGTCACCGCGCCCGGGCTGCGCCTGACCTGCGTGAACCGGATCCCGCATTCGCGCGGGCTCGGCTCGTCGGCGGCCGCGGCCGTCGCCGGGATCGCGGCCGCTGCGGCCCTGGCCGCCGATGCCGACGCGCCTCGCGGGCTCACCACCGACGAGATGGTGCAGCTGGCCTCCGAGTTCGAGGGCCACCCCGACAACGCCTCCGCGAGCGTGCTCGGCGGCGCCGTCGTCGCGTGGACCGTTCCCGCCGTGCCCGTCCCGGACGTCGCCGGGTATCGCGACCATGCGGCGGCGAGCGCGGCACCGTCGGCACCCCTGCACTACGGGGCGCGGCGGGTGGACGTGCACCCCGACATCCGGGCGTACGCCTTCGTCCCCGACGTGCAGTCGTCGACGTCGGTGACGCGCGGCATGCTGCCCCGCCTGGTGCCGCACGCAGACGCCGCGTTCAACGCCTCGCGCGCCGCGCTCATGGTCCTCGCGCTCACCGCGCATCCGGACCTGCTGCTGGACGCCACCGAGGACCGGCTGCACCAGCGGTACCGGGCGGCGTCGATGAAGGAGTCGTTCGCGCTGGTGGAGCGCCTGCGCGCCGCCGGCGTGGCCGCCGCCATCTCGGGCGCCGGGCCGACCGTTCTCGCGCTCACGCCGCAGGCGCTGCCCACCCGCCTCGCCGACGCCGCCGCCGAGGCCGGCTTCACGGTGCGGGAACTCCCCATCGCCGACGGGGTCGTCCGGGGCTGAGCCCGCGCACGCGCCGCGTGCGCGGGAGCGTTTCCGCGCATCCGGCGCGGCTGTGCGGACGCGGAACGTGCGCGCAGTCGTGTGGTATCCGCGATCGGCAGGGGCGGACGCGGCACGTGCGCGGATGGTTGCGCGGGCCCGAAACGCGGAAACGCAGGGGTGGTGATTGCCGGGGGCCGGGACCCGCGCTATCATGGCAAAAGTGTCCGACCAGTGTGCGGACGCTACTTCGGCACATTGCCATTCCACGCCCAGCAACCAGCCTCGGACGTGTTGGCGCGCCGGTCTCCACATCAGGCCGAGACATCTGTGCCCCCGCCGGAAACGCGGGGCCCGGCAGCCGAAGCGCAACAAGCACCTTCGTCATTCGTGCGTCGCCCGCGAAAACACCTGTGTACCAACGCAGGACAGCCCGGCGAGCACGGTAGGCCCCTGCTTCCGCAGTGCGCGAACAGGGAATTGAAAGGAACTCCGTGACCGAAACGGACGTGACCACCAGCCCGGAGACGGCCACCGCCGCGGCCAGCACCACGCGCGCCGATGAGCGACGCCGCTCGGGCCTCAACGGCATGGTGCTGGCCGAACTGCGAGGCATCGCGAGCGAGCTGGGGATCAAGGGGGTCTCGGGACTCCGCAAGGGCGATCTCATCGCCGCGATCAACGACCACGGCGGCGCCGGCAAGGCCGCGCCGAAGGCAGCCAAGCTCGACGCCGCGAAGGCGGATGCGCCCAAGAACGAGGCGCCCAAGAACGCGGTCCCCCAGGCCGAGGCGCCCGCGACCGACGCCCCCCGAGCCGAGGCTCCGAAGGCCGAGGCCACCGCGGAGACTCCGAAGGCCGAGGCCACCACGGCCGATGCCGCCGAGGCGCCCAAGGCCGAGGGCCGCGCGGCCCGGGCCCCCCGCGGCGAGCGGGCGGCGAAGGCCGATCGCGCACCGTCGGAGAACGGCGACGCGACCGCCCAGGGCGACGCGCCCCGGGCCGAGGCCGTCAAGAACGATGCGCCCAAGAACGACGGCGACCAGGGCCAGCAGCAGGGCCAGCGTCGCGAGCGCAACCAGCGCCGCAACCAGAACCAGGACGGCGAGGGCCGCCAGCAGGCCGACCGCCAGCAGGGCGAGAACCGCCAGCGCAATCAGAACAACAACCAGGGCGGCCAGGGCCAGGGCAACCGGAACCAGAACAACGGGCCGGACGACGACGGCGAGGGCACGGGACGCCGCGGCCGCCGGTTCCGCGAGCGCCGCCGCGGCCGCGACCGGGGCCAGAACGACGGTGAGCCGCAGGTCAGCGAGGACGACGTCCTGCAGCCCGTGGCCGGCATCCTCGACGTGCTGGACAATTACGCCTTCGTGCGGACCTCCGGATACATCGCGGGGCCGAACGACGTCTATGTCTCGATGAACATGATCCGCCGCAACGGCCTGCGCCGCGGCGACGCGATCACGGGCGCCGTGAAGATGCCCCGGGACGGCGAGAACAACGACGGCGGCGGCAACCAGGGCGGCGGCGGTGGCCGCGGCAACCAGAGCAACCGGCAGAAGTTCAACCCGTTGGTGCGCCTGGATTCCGTCAACGGCCAGGACGTGGAGTCGGCGAAGAACCGGCCCGAGTTCAACAAGCTCACGCCGCTCTACCCCAACCAGCGACTGCGCCTCGAGACCGCGCAGAACATCCTCACCACCCGCGTGATCGACCTGATCATGCCCATCGGCAAGGGCCAGCGCGCCCTGATCTCGGCGCCGCCGAAGGCCGGTAAGACCACGGTGCTGCAGGACATCGCGAACGCGATCGCCACCAACAACCCCGAGTGCTACCTCATGGTGGTGCTGGTGGACGAGCGGCCCGAAGAGGTCACCGACATGCAGCGCAGCGTGCGCGGCGAGGTGATCAGCTCCACCTTCGACCGGCCGCCGTCAGACCACACGTCCGTCGCCGAGCTGGCCATCGAGCGGGCCAAGCGGCTCGTCGAGGGCGGCAAGGACGTGGTGGTGCTGCTCGACTCCATCACCCGCCTGGGCCGCGCCTACAACAACTCGAGCCCCGCGTCGGGCCGCATCCTCTCCGGCGGCATCGATTCGACGGCCCTGTACCCGCCGAAGCGGTTCCTGGGCGCGGCGCGCAACATCGAGAACGGCGGCTCGCTGACGATCATCGCCACCGCGCTGGTCGAGACCGGTTCCACCGGCGACACCGTGATCTTCGAGGAGTTCAAGGGCACCGGCAACGCCGAGCTCAAGCTGGACCGCAAGATCTCCGAGCGACGCGTCTTCCCGGCCGTCGACGTCGCGGCGTCGAACACCCGTAAGGACGAGCTCATCATGGCGCCCGACGAGGCCGCCGTGGTCAACAAGCTGCGCCGGCTGCTGGCCGCGCTGGACAGCCAGCAGGCCATCGACCTGCTGATTAGCCAGCTCAAGAAGACGCAGAACAACATCGAGTTCCTCATGACGGTGCAGAAGAACAGCGGCTTCGGCGACAACGACTGACGCTGGCGAAGCCGACGACGGCGCCCCACTCCTTCGGGAGTGGGGCGCCGTTGCGTGTTCAGGGGTGTTTCGGCACGTTCTCCGCCGTGCGCACCATGAACACGTCGACGGCGTCCTCATGCACCGTCTCGAATCCATGGCGTTCATACAGTCGACGAGCCGGGCTGCCGACCAGGACGTTGAGGCGGACCGTGTCGGCGGTGGTGAGAACCTCGCTCAGCACAGCGGTACCGATGCCTTGGCCCTGAGGAGCCTTCCCGCGGGAGGTTTTCACAGAAGTCCGGGGTTGCAACCCGATGATCGGTGAGAAACTCCCGCGGGAGTGGACGGGCGTGTTGCCGACCGGCGCCGGAGGGAAGAACCCCCGCGGGAGTGCCGTGAGGCGTTGCGGGAGACGACGGCACCGTCGGGCGGGCCGACGGGGCGCGCCTACTGCGGCAGGTACTGCGTGATCGCCGCGGCGATCTCGGCGCCCCGGTTGCAGTCGCGGTTGCCGACCTTCTGCAGGCCGATGTAGAGCACGCCGTTGGTCAGGGATTTGTACGCGGTGATGCAGTAGTCGGGCGTCGCGGTGTTGGTGCTCGGGACCGTGAAGGAGCGCCACTTCGTCGACCCGGGGACGGAGACGGCCGTGCCCGTCTCCCACGAGTTGGAGGTCACGAAGGTCGCGAACTTCACGTCCGCGTTGCTGGCCTTCGAATCGGAGCCCTTGCAGGCGTACTTCGCGCCGGCGTTGCCCGAGCGCTGTCCCGGGTCGTCGGCGAGCGGGCTGATGCCCAGCGCCGCGATCGCGGACGTCGGCAGCAGGCAGGGGTCGATGAAGCCGTCCCGCACCGTCGAGAGGTTGTTCACCGGAGCCGTGGTGCTGGTCGTGACGGGCGCGCTGCGCGTGCTGGTGGGCGAGGCGACCGCCTCGTCGGAACCCGTGCTGAACACGAGGATCGAGATCGCGGCCACCGCCACCACGACGACCGCGGCGATCGCGCCGATGACCACGCCCTTCTTGGTGCCGCCCTGCTGCGGCGCCTGCCCGGCGAGCCCCACCGGGCCGCCCTGCCAGGCGCCCTGCGGGGCCGCGACCTGCGGGTTCGAGACCGGTCCGGAGGGCCGGGCGAAGGGCTGCGAGGGCACGCCCTGGAACGGCGCGGGAGTCGCGGGGCGCAGTGCCGGGCCGGGCGGCGGGGTCGCGACCCGCGCCGTGGGGTTCGACGGTGCCTGCCCCTGCGGGTAGGCGCCCGCCGCGGCCGCGTGCAGGGCCTGCGCGAAGTCGTGGCAGGTGGCGTAGCGCTGCTGCGGCGACTTCGCCATCGCCCGGGCGATCACCGCGTCGATCGCGGGCGACAGGCCCGGGCGCTGCCGCGACGGCGCCGGCGGCGGCGCCATCAGGTGGTCGCGGATCACGGCGGTGCCGCTGCTCGCGCCGTAGGGCTTCGCGCCCGTGAGCAGCTGCACCGTCGTGCCGGCGAGGCTGTACTGGTCGCTGCGGCCGTCGACGGGGTCGCCGCTGAGCTGCTCCGGCGAGGCGTAGTCGAGGGTGCCGACCACCATGCCGACGGAGGTGAGATCGCTGTGCTCCTGCTGCTGGCGCGCGATGCCGAAGTCGCCGAGCATGACGCGCGGCGACGACCCGGTGGTGTCGATCATGATGTTGCCCGGCTTGACGTCGCGGTGCAGCAGGCCCTGGGTGTGCGCGTAGTCCAGCGCCGCGGCCACCGCGTCGACGATGGTCAGCACCTGGTCGACGGGCAGGCCGCTCGGGTTGCTCGCGAGCAGCGCCGCGGCGTCCCGGCCCGGGACCAGCTTCATCGACATCCACAGCCGGCCGTCGTCGTTGCCGCGGTCGTACACCGGGACGATGTTCGGGTGGTCGAGCCGCGCGGCCATGTCGGCCTCGCGCTCGAACCGAGCCCGGTACGTGGGGTCGTGGGAGAAGGCGGTGGGGAGCACCTTCAGGGCGTCCACGCGCGGCAGCCGCGGGTGCCGCGCCGCGTAGACCGCGCCCATGCCGCCCGCGCCCAGCAGGCGCTCCACGACGTACCCGCCGATCACGGTCCCGGCGGGCTCCACCGCAGGTCCATTGGCTGACTCGTTCACGTCTTCACTCCCGGATTACTCGAGAACTCGGCCCGCTCGCTTCGCTCCCGGCGCCGGTCTGGTGACAGCTCGTAGCTAACACCGGCCGGCTTACGGCGCGCCAGTCAACCGCCAAACGTCGGCCGCATCGTGACCACGGCGGCCGCGGTCACCGGGACCCGGGAATTTCTCGAAGCCCCGTGCGTTCTGGCATACTGGAACGTCGGTATGGGTTCCGGTTCACGGTCCTGGCGCACGCCAGGGGCGACCCGGCGACCAAGAACGAGAAGGACGGCAATCATGAAGCAGGGGATCCACCCCGATTACGTGGCCACCACCGTTGTCTGCGGTTGCGGTAACACGTTCGAGACGCACAGCACCAAGGCCGACGGCCGCATCAACGTCGAGGTCTGCTCGCAGTGCCACCCGTTCTACACGGGCAAGCAGAAGATCCTCGACACCGGCGGCCGCGTCGCCCGCTTCGAGAAGCGCTACGGCAAGCGCCCGAGCAAGGCCTCGGCCTCCGAGTAGCTGTCCCGCCGACGCCCGTCCTGCCCCGCAGGCCGGGCGTCGGCGCGTTTCACGGGCACCCGTCCCCGCACCGTCTTGACGCCCCGTCCGAGAAAGGCCCGCCGCCATGAGCGCCTCGTCCCCCTCCGCGATCGACGACATCCTCGCCGAGTACTCCGGTCTCGAGCAGCAGATGTCCGACCCCGCGCTGCACAACGACGCGGGCGCGGCGCGCAAGGTGGGCAAGCGCTTCGCCGAGCTGGCGCCGATCATGGCGACGCACCGCAAGCTGGAGGCCGCCCGCGAGGACCGCGCCGCCGCCCAGGAGCTGGCCGCCGACGACGCCTCCTTCGCCGACGAGGTGACCGCGCTGACCGAGCAGATCGACGCGCTCGAGCAGCAGCTCACCGACCTGCTCGCGCCGCGCGACCCGCACGACTCCGACGACGTCGTGCTCGAGGTCAAGTCGGGCGAGGGCGGCGAGGAGTCGGCCCTGTTCGCCGGCGACCTCGCCCGCATGTACCTGCGCTACGCCGAGCGCCGCGGCTGGAAGGTCGAGACCCTCGGCGCCACCTACTCCGACCTCGGCGGCTTCAAGGACGCCACGTTCGCGATCAAGTCCCGCGGCCCCGGCGCCGACGGGGCGATCGACGGCGTGTGGGCCCGGATGAAGTTCGAGGGCGGCGTGCACCGCGTCCAGCGCGTCCCCGCCACCGAGAGCCAGGGCCGCATTCACACCTCCGCCGCGGGCGTGCTCGTCTACCCCGAGCCCGACGAGGTCGAGGAGGTGCAGATCGACGAGTCCGACCTGCGCATCGACGTCTACCGGTCCTCCGGCAAGGGCGGCCAGGGCGTCAACACCACCGACTCCGCCGTGCGCATCACCCACCTCCCGACGAACATCGTCGTGACCTGCCAGAACGAGCGCTCGCAGCTGCAGAACAAGGCCCGCGCCATGCAGGTGCTCGCCGCGCGCCTGCAGGCCCTCAAGGAGGAGGAGGCCGAGGCCGCCGCGTCCGACTCCCGGGCCGCGCAGATCCGCACCGTCGACCGGTCCGAGCGGATCCGCACCTACAACTTCCCCGAGAACCGCATCGCGGATCACCGCATCGGCTACAAGTCGCACAACCTCGACGCGGTCCTCGACGGCGACATGGACGCACTGTTGGACGCGCTCCAGGTCGCCGAACGCCAGGCCCGCCTCGAGGCCGAGTGAGGCCCACCCGGCTCGTCGCCGCGGCGACCGTCCGGCTCGCGGAGGCGGGCGTACCGTCGGCCCGGTTCGACGCGGAGGTCCTGCTCGCCGAGGCTCTGGGCATCGACCGCGGCCGGATCCCCATCGCGGACGACGCGACCCCGCAGCAGGCCGCTGCGTACGAGGCCCTCATCGCCCGCAGGGCGGCCCGCGAGCCGCTCCAGCACGTCCTGGGGCGGGCGTACTTCGGGCCGCTCACACTGGCCGTGGGCCCCGGCGTCTTCGTCCCACGCCCCGAGACCGAGCTGCTCGCCGCCTGGGCCGCGCAGCAGGTCTCGCCCGGCGCTGATCACATACGGCCGGCTCGCTCCGCTCCCGGCGCCGGGATCGTGGACCTGTGCGCAGGCTCCGGCGCGCTGGGTCTCTACCTCGCGGCGACGGTGCCGGGCTCGCGCGTCGTGCTCGTCGAACGCGATCCCGCCGCACTGGACTATCTGCGCCGCAACGCCGCCGCGGCGCCGCTCGCGGGGACGGCGACGGTAGTCGAGGCGGACGTCCGCGACCCGGACCTGCCCGCCCGCCTGACGGGGCTGCTCGGCACCGTCGACCTGGTGGTCACCAATCCGCCCTACGTGCCCGAGGGCGCCGACCTCGACCACGAGGCGGCGGCCGACCCGGCCGCGGCGCTGTTCTCCGGCGCCGACGGGCTGGACCTGATCCGGGACCTCGCGCCGCTCGCCGCACGGCTGCTCGCCGCCGGGGGAGCCGTCGGCGTCGAGCACGACGACAGCAACGGCGCCGGCACCGCCGAGGCGTTGCGCGCCGCCGGATTCGGCGGCGTCGCCGAGCACCGGGACCTCGCGGGCAGGCCGCGGTACGTGACTGGCAGGATGGAGCCGTGAGCATCGCCAGCCGCGCCTTCGACTGCACCGACCCCGATTCCCGCGCCGCGGGCCTCGCCGCCGCCCGGGCCGCGGTGAAGGGCGGGCGCCTCGTGGTCATGCCGACCGACACGCTCTACGGCATCGGCTGCGACGCCTTCGACGGCCGCGCGGTCGCCGACCTGCTCGCCGCGAAGAACCGCGGCCCCGATATGCCCGTCGGCGTGCTCGTCGGCTCGTGGAACACCATCGACGGGCTCGTCAGCCGCGTCAGCGACGCCGCCCGCGAGCTCACCCGCGCCTTCTGGCCCGGCGCCGTCTCCCTCGTCGTCGAGCAGGCGCCCAGCCTCGCCTGGGATCTCGGCGACACCCGCGGCACCGTGATGCTGCGGATGCCCCTGCACCCCGTCGCCATCGAACTGCTGCGCGAGGTCGGGCCGATGGCCGTCTCCAGCGCCAACGTCTCCGGCCGGCCGCCCGCCGCCACGATGCTCGAGGCCCGCGACCAATTGGGCGACTCGGTCGACGTCTACCTCGACGGCGGGCCGTCGGAGCACGCCGTCGCGTCGAGCATCATCGACCTGTCGGGGCCGCAGCCGCGCGTGCTGCGCGAGGGCGCCGTGAGCACCGCTCGGATCGCCGAGGTCCTCGGCGTCAGCGCCGAATCGCTGGCCTGAGCTACTTGCCGGTCGCCCCGCCGACGCCGCCGACGTCGGTGATCTGCCAGTCCTTGCTCTTGTCCAGCGTCACGGTGTAGACGGTGATGACCTCGCGGCCGGCTGTCGCCTGCACATTCGTCGCATCCACCTTCACGTAGACATTGGCCTTGAACACGTCCCCGGAGCGGTTGCTGACCACGGAATCGAGAACGGTGCCCTTGGACACCCACTGCAGGGGCTGCATCATCTGGTTCATGGCGCCCACGGTGGCCTCGAGCTTGGTCTTCAGCTCCGGTGAGACGCCCTTGGTGAGCGCCGTCCGCCACGGGCCCAGGTCCCGGTAGTCGAACGTCGAGGCGGCGGCCGCGTAGTCGGCGGCGACCTTCTCCGCGCGGGCCTCGTCCGCGGCGGCCTGCTCGAGGTCGTTCAGCTTCAAGGTCGCGGTGTCCGCGTTGCGCTGCGCCGTGGCGGCACGCTCGTCGGCCCCGCTCCAGAGGACGGCGAAGGTCACCGTCGACGCCAGGAGAGCGACCGCGACGACCGCGGCGATCACGAGCCCGGCCACGAGGCCGGTGGACCTGCGCGGTGGGGGAGTGGGGGCGCCGTACCCGGCAGGGACGAAACCGGGCGGCGGAGGCTGCGGCTGATTCACTATTCGATACTCGCACATCCCGACAACGACGAAGCGCCGAGGCCACGAGGGCCTCGGCGC
>NZ_CBCRZG010000032.1:0-35517 GCF_965137015.1 Tsukamurella hominis
GATCTCGGTGNCGGCGCGGAGCATGTCGCGCGCGACCCACAGGCCGGCCTCGTCGGTCTCGCGGAAGCCGCGCAAGCTGTAGGTCCACTCCTCGAGGGAGCGGGTGTCGGAGAGCCAGGCGTAGAGCTCGTCGGGCGGGGCGTTGATGTACGACTGCACGGGGCAGAAGTCGCCGTAGATCTGTTCGTGCGGGTACACCGAGCGCATCCGGTCGACGAGGATCGGCTGCGCCACCGGGCGCGGGTGACTCTCGATCCGGATGGTCCCCTCGATGTCGATCGCCGGAATCATTGTCGCTCCTTCGCGGTGTCGGGCAGCAGCGCTGCGAACGGCGGGATCTCCGCGGGGTCGGTCCCGATCTCCAGGCACGACGGTCCGCGGCTCGTGGCGGCCAGGAGCTCGACCGCGGCGGACCGCGCACCGTCGGGCGTGGTGGCCGAGCGGACGGGCAAAGTGGGGAACATGACGGCGAGGCCGTCGGCGATCCGGCTGGGGCGGAACCGGTTGATGCTGGGCAGGTCGGGGAAGAACTTCCCCTCGCGGGCCACACACATGCCGTGGGCGTCGTTGTTGAGCACCACCAGCAGGACGGGCGCCCGCGCCTCGATCGCGGTGTGGATCTCCATGCCGTGCATGTAGAAGGCGCCGTCGCCGGCGAGGATCACCGTGGGACGGCCGGTCGCGATCGCGGCGCCGATCCCCGCCGCGATGCCGTGCCCCATGCCGCCCATGCCCAGCGCGACGAGGAAGCGGTCGCCGGTGCCGAGCGGGAGCCGGTGTACTGCGGCGGCCCCGGCGTTGCCGGCATCGGCGAAGACGAGGGCGTCGGCGGGGATCGCGGCGGCCAGCGCGTCGACGGCGTCGGCGCAGGTCATCAACCCGGAGTCGTTCCGCGGCACGACGATCGGCACGGGGTCCGCGGCGGTCCACGGGGGACGCGGGCGCGTGCCGACGGCGTCCGCGAGGGCCCTCGTGTAGGCGGCGAGGTCGCGCGCGGGTTCGTGGATCGTCACGTCGCGCAGCGGCGGCTCGGCGGCGACGTGCACCGTGCAGGTGACGTCCATCGCGGCGTCCAGCCCGGTGCGGTCCATGAGATCGAGCGCAGTGCCCAGGGCCAGGATGAGGTCCGCCTCGGCGGCGACCCGCGGCACCGAGGGATGCCCCATGACACCCGCGACGCCCACGACGCCGGTCCGGGGCGCGGCGTCGCGCCCGTTGGGCCCGACCGCGATGACGGCGCCCGTCGCCGCCGCCAGCGCGGCGACGGGCCCGGCGAGCCGGGCCCGGGACGCGGCCTCGCCGAGCAGGATCAGGGGCTTCCGCCCCGCGCGGACCAGGCGCACCACCTCACCCGACGGCGCCTCGGCGTCGGGCGGGATCGGTGCTCGTCCCGCCGGCGCGGCGCAGGGGGCGAGCTGAACCTCCTTGGGCAGCAGCAGCGCCGCGGGCAGGCCCTGCTCCAGTGCCGCGAAGGCGCCGTCCAGCGCGGGAGCGAGGTCCTCCGGTCCCGAGACCTTCGCGGCGAAGCCCGTCACCCCGCGCAGGACGCCGAGGACGTCGACGGTGCGCGGCGCGGCGCACATGTCCTGGAAGGCGCCCCGACCCTCGGCAGCGATCGGCGGGCTGCCGACCAGGGCGAGGACCGGCGAGCGGGACTGGTACGCCTCGGCCAGGGCGGGAACGCAGTTCATCGCCGCGCCGCCGGAGGTGGCGATCAGGCAGCCGGGCCGGCCGGTCATGCGCGCCGCGCCGTCGGCCATGGCGCCGGCCCCGAACTCGTGCTTGGCGATCGTCACCGTGAGGCGACGGTCCGCGGGCGCGCGGAGCAGCGCGGCGAACAGGTCCTCGGAATTGGCCCCGTGAATGCCGTATGCGTGGCGAAAACCATACGCATACAAAGCATTTGCAATGCTGTCGGCGACCTTTGAAGTCACAAGCCTCACAGTAGGCCGGTGTGACCGGCTTCACAACAGAGCAGGCGAACGCTGTCCGCTTATCCCTGCGATCCGCGCAGGCGGCGCGCGAACGCCTCGGCGTCCGCGAGGTCGGCAGCGCTGGGACTCCCCTTGTTCACCCCGCCGACCAGTCCGAACGGTCCCATGGTGTCGAGCCCACGGCAGTGGAAGACCGCGGGCGCGACCCGGAAGCCGGCGTCGGTGAGGAGGTCCGCAAGGGTGCGGGTGTAGCGGCGCAGCGGCGTCTCCGGCAGGCCGCTGGTGGCGTAGACGAACGCCGTGCCACGCGGCTTCGCCGGCAGACTGCGGACGAGGTCGACCAGGGCGGGGTCGAAGGCCATCCAGTAGACGCCCGAGCCGAAGCCGACCAGGTCTGCGCCGTCGATCTGCTCCGCCGTCACCTCCCCGGGCGCGAGCACCGGCGCGTCCAGGACCCCGCCGATCCGATCGGCCACCTTCCGGGTGTTGCCGTGGTGCTTGGACGCGCAGATCACCAGTGCCGACATGGCCCCATCGTGACACGGATCGGAGGGGCACGCTTCGCGCAGCAACGGGCGGCACGGTACCGGGTCCGGGCGCCGAGCGGAATCGGGCGTTCATCCGATACCCCCTCGGCGGCGCCATGCCTAGCGTTCGGATCGGAACACACAGAAGGAGCCACCATGACCACCTCCGACGCCATCGACCTCGCGTGGACCAGCGCCACCGATCTCGCCGCTCTCGTCGCCGACGGCCGCACCACTGTGAGCGCGATCGCCGAGGCTGCGATCGACCGAGTCGAACGGATCAACCCGGCGATCAACGCGATCGTCCACTTCGACGCCGAACTGGTCCGGGCCGACGCCGCGGAGCTCGACCGGCGCCGCGCTGCGGGCGAGGATCTCGGGCCGCTCGGCGGCGTGCCCTACACGATCAAGGACCTCACGGCGCAGAAGGGACTGCCGCTCACCTTCGGGATGCTGCCGATGAGGGATCAGGTGGCCGAGGCGGACGCGCCGATCGTGGAGCGGCTCGCCCGGGCGGGCGGGCTCTTCCTCGGGCGCACCAATACTCCGGAATCCGGCTACTACGGCGGCACCGACAACCACCTGTTCGGACCCACTCAGAACCCCTGGCGCGCGGGCTACACCCCCGGCGGCTCGTCGGGCGGCGCCGCAGCGGCGGTGGCGGCCGGCCTCGGACCGCTCGCCGAGGGGAGCGACGGAGGCGGCTCGGTCCGGGTTCCCGCAGCGCTCTGCGGCGTCGTGGGCTTCAAGCCGACGAGGGGCCTCGTGCCGCAGACGATCATGCCGGGACGCTTCTACGAGTGGGCCCATCACGGGCCCATCACGCGGACCGTCGCCGACGCCGCGCTCATGCTCGACGTCGTGTCCGGAGCCGACAGTCGCGATCCGATGACCTTCCCCCGCACCGGACCGTCCTTCGTGTCCACGGTCCGCGAGGCCACCGCGGAAGGCCTCCGCGTCGCCTACTCCCCCGACCTGGGCTTCGGCCACGTAGACCCCGAGGTGGCACGGATCTGCGCGGCCGCCGTCGAGCGACTCGCGGAGGCCGGCGCCACGGTGACCGAGGCGACGCCCGCGTGGGGCGATCCTGAGGAGGCGATGTGGAACGGCGTCTGGCTGCCCGCCTTCGCCTCCGAGCACGACCTCCTCGATTGGGAGTCCGCACGCGGCACCGTCGACGACGAGCTGATCGAGATGATTCTCGCCGGCGAGCGCCTGACCGCCGTCGATATCGGGCGCGCCGATGTGTATCAGGGCGCGATGTGGGACGCGTACGAACGGTTCATGCGCGACTACGACGTGCTCGTCTCTCCGACGCTGTCGACGGCGGCCTTCCCGAACGGCCGGTTCGCCCCGGAACGGCTCGACGGCGAGCCGCTCCGGCGACGGCTCCTTGGCTGGCTGCTGACCTACCCCTACAACATGCTCACCTCGCCGGCGCTGTCCGTACCCGCGGGGTTCACCGACGACGGGCTGCCGGTGGGGCTGCAGATCGCGGGCGGTCACCACGCGGACGCCGTCGTCCTCGCCACCGGGGCGGTGCTCGAGCAGGTGAACCCCTGGGCCGATACGACCCCGGCGCTGGCCGATTGACGCCACAATGACGGAATGACGACGTCCCCGACGGCGGTCGGCGCGGAGTGGCTCATCGAGCTCACTCGTGCGGCACTGCCCACCGCCGCGGGGGCGTTCTGTGTCCGGCCGTCCGCACGCGCGCCGATGCACCCGCTCATCGCCTGGGGCTACCGGGAGCCGGTCCGGCGCTTCCTGTCGAGCGCGATCGTGTCCGATCCTGCCTTCACCGCAGTCGTCGCGGATCCCGATCGTCCGCTGTTCTGGGAGGACCTCCCCGGCTTCCGGAACGGGCCCACAGTGCGGTCACTGCTCGCGCCCGCAGGTTTCCGCGAGGGCACGTCGATGGCACTGACGAACGGTGGCGAGCTGATCGGCGCGATGCACCTCAGCTTCGACCGCTCGGACGTGCCGGCCCACGCCCGGCGGTTCCTCGCCTGCATGCGTCCGCAGCTCCTCGAGCTCGCGCGAGGCGCAAGGGAACCGTCGGGCGCGGCTCTGACGCGGCGGGAACTCGACGTGCTCCGCCTCCTGGCGGACGGCGCGACCAACCGCCGCATCGCGGGAACGCTGGGGATCGCGGCGTCCACGGTCGGCTCGCACGTCGAACACATCTACGCGAAGCTGGGTGTCTCCAGCCGGGCCGCTGCGGTGGCCGCCGCGGCCCGCGATCACCTGCTGCGCTGACGATCCCTCAGGCGCCGGACCAGCGGTCCACGTCGGCCTGCGTGACCTCGACGGGGCCCTGCTTGCGCTGGGTGATCCGGATGTGGTTGCCGAACGGATCGCGCAGCGCGCAGTCGATGCCGTAGGGCTGCTCCTGCGGCTCCTCCGTGAACTCGACGCCCTGCGCGCTCAGCTTCTCGAAGACGCCGCGGCAGTCGTCGGTGTTGAGGATGCAGGCCACGCCGAGCGCCCCCTTGGTGAGGAGGTCCCGCTGCGCGGCGGTGGTCTCCGGGCTCCCGCCGCCCACGCCGGGGACCTCCAGCACCAGTTCGCGCTGGGGGTCGGACGGAAGGGCGATCGTGAGCCAGCGCATGAAGCCCATGTCGACGTCGTCGTGGACTTCGAAGCCCAGTTTGCCGACGTAGAAATCGAGGGCTTCGTCCTGGTCGAGGACGAAGACGGACGTGATGGCGATCGAGGTGAACATGCGACTGAGCCTACGAAGCCCGCGCGGTCTCCGCTTATCCGAAACTGCTCAGTGCGCGGGACGGGTCCACGCCCGCACGACGCAGCCCGGGGCGCGCACCGGCGCCACGTCGCGCCGGTACTCCGACGGCGAACGCCCGACGATCGTGCGGAACGTGCGGCTGAACGTGCCCGACGAGCCGAACCCGACGTCGTGGGCGATGTCCGTGACCGCGCGATCGGTGTCGCGCAGCCGCGCCATGGCCCGCTCGATCCGACGCCGCTGGAGGTACCGGTGCGGCGTCTCGCCGAAGGCGGCAGCGAACTCACGGGAGAAGTGGGCGGCCGACATGTGCGCGATCCGCGCCACCGCGGCCACGTCGAGCGGCTCCGCGTAGCGGCGGTCCATGGCGTCCCGCGCCCGCAGGAGTCGACGGTTCGCGTCCTCCTGCGGCGAGAGCTCGGGCACGGCGTCCGTACCGGTCAGCGGCCGTCGAAGGCGGCGAGGATGCGCTGCGCAGCGAGGGCCGGCGTCAGCGATCCGTCCTGCACGGAGGCCTCGACCTCGGACCGGACGGACCGCACACCGTCGGAGTGCTCGACCCGGCCGAGGATCGCGTCCCGGACCATCGTCCAGGTCCAGTCCACCTGCTGCTGCCGGCGGCGCCGATCGAACTCCCCCGCCTCCTGCAGCGTGCTGCGGTGCCGCAGGACGGCGTCCCAGAACTCGGGGATGCCGGTGCCCTCGACGGCGCTCTGCGTGAGCACGGGCGGGCGCCACAGGGAGCCGCGCGGGTGGATCAGGCGCAGCGCGCTCGACAGCTCGCGGGCGGCGACGCGCGCCTCGACCACGTGGTCCCCGTCGGCCTTGTTGACGGCCACCACGTCGGCGAGCTCGAGCACGCCCTTCTTGATGCCCTGCAGCTGGTCGCCGGTGCGCGCGAGGGTGAGGAAGGTGAAGGTGTCGACCATGTTCGCGACGGTGACCTCGGACTGCCCGACGCCGACGGTCTCGACCAGGATCACGTCGAAGCCGGCGGCCTCCATGAGCACCATGGTCTCGCGCGTGGCCTTCGCGACCCCGCCGAGCGTGCCCGAGGTGGGCGACGGCCGGATGTACGCGCGCGGGTTCACGGCGAGGGTGCCCATGCGGGTCTTGTCGCCCAGGATGGAGCCGCCGCTGCGGGTGGACGACGGGTCCACCGCGAGCACGGCGACCTTGTGCCCCAACGAGATCAGGTGGTTGCCCAGCGCCTCGATGGTGGTCGACTTCCCCACCCCGGGCACGCCGGTGATCCCCACCCGGGTGGCGATCGGCGCGTCCGGCCCCGGCGTCACCTCGAGCAGCAGCTCCTGCGCGAGGGCCTGGTGGTCGGGGCGCCGGGACTCGACGAGGGTGATGGCGCGCGCCAGCACGGCGCGCTTGTCGGCCCGGACCCCGTCCGCGAGTTCGGCGACGGTGATCACGCCAGCTGATACCCCAGCTTGTTCCCCAACTCGTGCAGCAGGTTCACCGCGGCGTCCGCGATGACGGTACCGGGCGGGTAGATCGCCGAGGCGCCGGCCGCGTACAGCTCGTCGAAGTCGCCCGGCGGGATGACGCCGCCCACCACGATGGTGATGTCGGGGCGGCCGACCTCCGCGAGCGCATCGCGCAGCGCGGGCACCAGCGTGAGGTGACCCGCGGCGAGCGAGGAGACGCCGACGACGTGCACGTCGTTGTCCGCGGCCTGCTGCGCGACCTCCTCGGGCGTGGAGAACAGCGGGCCCACGTCGACGTCGAACCCGAGGTCGGCGAAGGCGGTGGCGATCACCTTCTGGCCGCGGTCGTGGCCGTCCTGGCCCATCTTGGCGATGAGCACGCGGGGCCGACGGCCGTCGGCCTCCTCGAACTTCTCGACCAGCTCGGTGGCCGTCTGGATGTTGCCGGCCGCGCCGGCCTCGTCGCGGTACACGCCACTGAGCGTACGGATCTCGGCCTGGTGGCGGCCGTAGACCTGCTCGAGCGCATCGGAGATCTCGCCGACGGTGGCGCCGGCCCGCGCCGCGTCGATCGCGAGAGCGAGCAGGTTGTTCTCCAGACCGCCCTCGGACGAGCCCGCTGCGCGCGTCAGGTTCGCCAGGGCGGCCTTGACCGCCTCGGGGTCCCGCTCGGCGCGCAGCCGCTCCAGCTTCGCCAGCTGCTCGGCGCGGACCTTCGAGTTGTCGACCTTGAGCAGCTCGATCGCGGTGTCCTCGGCGACCTGGTACTTGTTGACGCCGATCACCGGCTGACGGCCCGAGTCGATGCGGGCCTGGGTGCGGGCCGCGGCCTCCTCGATGCGCAGCTTCGGGATGCCCTCGCCGATGGCCTTCGCCATCCCGCCGGCCTCCTGCACCTCGCGGATGTGGGCGCGGGCGCGCTCGGCCAGCTCGTGGGTGAGGGTCTCGACGTAGTACGAGCCGCCCCACGGGTCGATGGGCCGGGTGGTGCCCGACTCCTGCTGCAGCACCAGCTGCGTGTTGCGGGCGATGCGGGCGGAGAAGTCCGTCGGCAGCGCGATCGCCTCGTCGAGGGCGTTGGTGTGCAGCGACTGGGTGTGGCCCTGCGTGGCCGCCATCGCCTCGACGCACGTGCGCGCGACGTTGTTGAAGACGTCCTGCGCGGTCAGCGACCAGCCGGAGGTCTGCGAGTGGGTGCGCAGCGACAGCGACTTGGCGTTCTTCGCGTCGAACTCGGCGACCAGTTCGCTCCACAGCAGGCGCGCGGCGCGGAGCTTCGCGACCTCCATGAAGAAGTTCATGCCGATGCCCCAGAAGAACGACAGGCGCGGCGCGAACTTGTCCACGTCGAGGCCCGCGTCGATGCCGGCCTTGATGTACTCGACACCGTCGGCCAGCGTGTACGCGAGCTCCAGATCGGCTGTGGCCCCGGCCTCCTGGATGTGGTAGCCGGAGATCGAGATGGAGTTGAACTTCGGCATCTTCTGCGAGGTGTACGCGAAGATGTCCGAAATGATCCGCATCGACGGCACCGGCGGATAGATGTAGGTGTTGCGCACCATGAACTCTTTGAGGATGTCGTTCTGGATGGTGCCCGCGAGCTTCTCCGGACCGACGCCCTGCTCCTCGGCCGCCACCACGTAGAGCGCGAGGATCGGCAGCACCGCGCCGTTCATCGTCATCGAGACGGAGACGCCGCCCAGGTCGATGCCGTCGAAGAGCTGCCGCATGTCGAGGATCGAGTCGATCGCGACGCCGGCCATGCCCACGTCGCCGGTGACGCGCGGATGGTCGGAGTCGTAGCCGCGGTGCGTCGCCAGGTCGAAGGCGACCGATAGGCCCTTCTGGCCCGCCGCGAGGTTGCGCCGGTAGAAGGCGTTCGACTCGGCCGCGGTGGAGAAGCCGGCGTACTGCCGGATCGTCCACGGCTGGTTGACGTACATCGTCGGGTACGGGCCGCGGATGAAGGGCACCGCGCCCGGATAGGAGTCCACGGGGTAGCCGGCCTCGGCGACGGCGTCGCGGTCGGCGCGGGTGTACACGGGCTTGACGTCGATGCCCTCCGGGGTGGTCCAGGTCAGCTGGTCCGGGGTGTAGGCGTAGGCAGCGGCGGAGGCCTCGACGAAGGCGTCCACGTCGGCACCCGTCGGCGCCTGGGCTGCCGCGACCGCATCGTCGTCGAACGGGACGTCGGCGAAGCTGCCGATGGTGGTGGTGTCGCTCATCTCAGGCCCCCAGCCGGGTCAGCAGATCGTCGAGCGCGGCGGCCGCGTCGATCTTCGCGTGCAGGTAGATGTCGATCAGGCCGTCGTCGACGGTGCCCGGCGCGCCCGCGAGCAGCACGAGGGCCCCCTCCTCCCGCAGCGCGCGGGCCAGGGCCTCGCCCTCCTCGGCGTAGCCGGCGTCGGAACCGGCCAGGGCGGCGATCCGCGCGCCCGGCGAACCGTCGAGCGTGGCGGCGCCGGCGGCCTGATCGGCCGCGTCCAGGACGGTCTCGATGCCGCCGGAGGCGAGCAGGTTCGTCAGGAAGGTGGACCGCCCGTTGTACTGCGCGACGGTGCCGATGGTCACCATCCGGATCCGGGGGCGGACGCCGTGCTCGCGCAGGAAGGCGTCGGAGCGGGCGCGCAGGGACTCGAACGGCGCGGCGTACGACCGCACGACGGGGCCGTTGGTCGCGGCCGACGGGGCGATCGGCGGCTCGGCGAGGTTCGGGAACTCGTTGACGCCGGTGAGCTTGCGCGCGCGTCGTGCGACGGCGGCGTCGCGGCGGTCGGCGGACTCGCCGAGCTGCGTCGCGACGGTCTCCTCCGCGGCGCCCCGGGCGAAGCCACCCGCGGCCTCGACGGACTGGAAGACGCCCCACGCCGCGCGGGCGAGGCCGTCGGTGAGGGATTCGACGTGCCAGGAGCCGGCGCCCGGGTCGACGACGCGGCCGAGGTTCGACTCCTCGAGGAGCAGCAGCTGCGTGTTGCGGGCGATGCGTCGGGCGAAGGCGGGCGAGTAGCCCTCGACGCCGCCGGGCAGGGCCTCGTCGTAGTCGAGGGTGGTGACGTAGTCGGCGCCGCCGAGGCCCGCACCGAAGGCGGCGACGGTGGTGCGCAGCAGGTTCACCCAGGGGTCGCGCTGCGTGGTCGCGGCGAGCGAGGTGACGGCGTGCACGGGCGCGTTGCCGGCCTCGGGCGCGCCGAGGTGCTGCGCGACGCGGGCCCAGACGGTGCGCCAGGCGCGGATCTTGGCGAGGGTGAGGAACTGGTCGTCCGTGGCGGCCAAGCGGATCGTGAGCTGGTTCAGCGCGGCGGCCGTGGTGAGGCCGGCCGCGGTGAGTGCGCGCACCTGATCGAGCGCGGCGGCGGCCGTGAGGCCCAGCTCCTGGGCGGCGGTCGCGCCGGCATTGTGCAGGTCGGCACCGTCGGCGACGAGGGCGCGGACGTCCTCGGTGCGGGCGTCGGCGGCGCGGGCCAGCTCGAGCGCCTCGTCGAGGGAGACGTCGGCGCGGCCGACCACCTGCGACGTCAGCGGGGCCGCGCCCAGGCTGACGCGGACCAGGTCGGCGCGGTAGGCGTCGGACTCCGCTGCCTTGTCCAGCGCGGCGTACACCTGCGCCGCGGCCTCGGCGGCCCGGCCGCCGGCGGTGAGCAGGATCGGCGCCATGTCCGGGTAGACGCCGTCGAGGAGCGGCGCGGGGTCGGGGCGGGTGAACCAGAGGGCGCTCGCGCCGGACTCCAGGGCTCCGAGCACGTCGGCGGAGTCGGTCGTCGCGTCGAACCGCTCGGCGACCTTCCAGCCGAGGCGGACGTCCGGGGTGGGGTTACCGCCGCGCACGAAGGGGAAGGCGCCGGGCAGCGGGGCCTCGGGGAGCTCGTCGCGCTGCGAGTACAGCGGCGCGATCTGCACGCCGTCGTCCTCGGTGAGGGTGGTCAGCGCGGCGATCGGGTCCTCGGGCGGCGTGCCGCCGCGCGACTTCGCGAGCACCGCGCCGACCGAATCACGCCACGCGTCGTAGGGGTTGTCCGCCACGAGACCTCCTCACCTGTGTCCCAGCGCACGCCGGGTCGATGAGAACCCACGTTAACCGATACATATATCTACGCCCCAGTAGGGTCACGGCACTCCGCGCGACCACCGCGTATGTTGGCTCGACGTGAGCGACAACGAATCCCGGCTGCGGCCCGGCGACCGCGGCTTGGTGCTGCGAGCGGCGGTCGGCGGCGCCGCTTTCCTCGCTCTCGTCGTTCTCGGCATGCTCCTCCCGCACCCCGGCGCGGCCACCATTCGCGCATGGGCGGATTCGACGGGCCCGTGGTTCCTCGCCCTGTTCTTCCTCGCGCACGTCGTAGTCACGGTCTTCCCGATCCCCCGGACCGTGTTCACGGTCTCGGCGGGCTTCCTGTTCGGGCCCGTCGTGGGCATCGCGGTCTGCATGGCGGCGTCGATCGTCGCGGCCTCGATCGCCTTCCTCGGCGTCCGGGAGATCGACCGGCGCCACCCGTCACGCGTGATCGCCCGCGCCCGCGAACACCGGTTCTACGCGCCGATCGCCGCCCGGCTCCGGGCGCGCGGGTGGCTGGCCGTCGGGTCGCTGCGGCTCATCGCGGCCGCGCCGTTCTCCCTCGTCAACTACGCCTCGGCGCTGTCCCCGGTGCCCTTCTGGCCGTACTTCGGCGCGACGGTGGCGGGCCTCGCGCCCGGCACCATCGCGGTCGTGCTGCTGGGCGACGCCCTGACCGGGGAGTCGTCACCCTGGCTCGTCGTGATCAGCGGCGCGCTCATGGCCACCGGGATAGCTGGACTACTCCTCGACGCCCGCATGCCCGCAAGGCCTGAGGCTTGATATCCGCCGAGGCAAGCCCGAGAGCTTGCCTCGAAGCGCACACACCGCTCAGGTCGGGTGCGGCACGCCGGACCGCGGTCCCCAGCCCGTTTCCGCCTCGTCATTGCGTTGCAACGGAATGACGAGGTGGAAACGGTCGCGGGAGCCGGTCGTCCGCTCGCCGGCGATCACGATGCGGCTCCGCTGCCGAGGCCGATCGCTACGCGTCGAGCAGGGACGGGATGTCGACGACGCCGCCGAGCACGTGGTCGGCGCCCGCGTCGGCCAGCACTTGCGGGTCGGCCTTGCCGGTGAGCACGCCCACGGAGACCGCGCCGGCATTGTTCGCCGCCTGCACGTCGACGGCCGTATCGCCGGCGGCGAGCACGCGGCGCACGTCGCGGACGCCGGTGCGCTCCATCGCGCGGTGGATCATGTACGGCGCCGGACGGCCGGCCGCGACGTCGGAGGTGGTGACCACGGCGTCGACGACCGCGTCGGCACCGTCGCCGATCTTCCAGCCGAGCGCGGCGAGCAGCGGCAGCGCGACAGCGTCGTCGAATCCGGTGGTGAGGGCGACCTTGATCCCCCGGCCCCGCAGCTCGGCGAGCGCGGCGGGCACGCCGTCGATCGCGGTCGGCGGGGTCGACGAGTACGCCTCCTGCAGGCGCTCGCGGAACCGGGCGAAGCCGGCGTCGACGCGCTCAGGGGTGGGC
Source organism: Tsukamurella hominis (assembly GCF_965137015.1). NCBI lineage: Bacteria > Bacillati > Actinomycetota > Actinomycetes > Mycobacteriales > Tsukamurellaceae > Tsukamurella > Tsukamurella hominis. The sequence goes on from NZ_CBCRZG010000032.1 coordinate 12,176, forward strand.
TCGACGCCGCCGAGGCGGAGCAGGTTGGTGATGGCCTCCACCTTGTCGGTGCCCATCCACACCTGCAGGTCGGCCTGCGCGACGGTGGCCCCACCGTCCTCGACGGCGCCGCGGAGCGCCTCGTAGACGGCGCCGCCGTCGTCGATCGTGGTGCCGGCCATGTCCAGCGCGACGAGCTCGATGGTGCGGTCGGATTCGGTCATGCGTCTCTCCTGACGGGTACGGATCGCAGCGCGGGCGGGTTCGCGGTGGGCGCTGCGAAGAGTCGGTTCTCGACGATCACGGTGGTTACGCCGGGGACGTACCGGTCCTCGGAGTACTCGACGACGTCGCCGGCGGCGTCGGTGGTGGTGCGGCGCACGCGCAGCAGCGGGGCACCCTCGGACAGGCCGAGCTGCGCCGCGTCCTCTGCGGTCGCGGCGACGGCGTCGATCTGGTGGGTGGAGGCGTAGAGGTCGGCGCCCGCGTCGAGCAGGAAGCGGTTCACCGAACCGGAGTCGGGGTCGAACTCCATGAGGCGCTTGCCCAGCGCCCAGACGAAGAACATGGTCTCGCACAGCGCCGGAGCGCCGTCGAGCGTCCGCACGCGACGGAGCTCGAGCACCGGCTCCCCGGGTTCGATCTGAAGCCGTTCGGCGAGGTCCGGCGTCGCGGGCACGCGGGCCTGCAGAGTGGTGCGCTGTCCGGGTTCGCGACCCTGTTCGCGGGCCCAGGCGGTGAACGAGCCGAGGGCGCTGGCGCTGTGACTGGGCACGTTGCGGCGGACGATCGGCGAGCGGCCCTGGCCGCCGACGATCAGTCCCTCCGCGCGGAGAGTCGCCAGCGCCTGGCGGACCGGCCCGCGCGAGGTGCCGAACTCCTCACAGAGGAGCGCCTCGCTGGGTGCCTGCTCCCCCTCCGGCCAGCGACCGGACGAGATGCGCGCACGGAACTCCGCGGCGAGACGTTGATGGAGGGGCTGAGCTGCGACCACGTCATTGAGTATACAAGTGAAAGCATGGCCCACCTGCACGCCCGATGAACAGCAGATGAACGACCGCGTTACCTGGGTGTACATCGAACCAACTTGTATAGACATCAACCGATCAAGCTTGCCAAGCGAGGCGTCGGGAGGCCACGCTGAGAGCCATGAACACCGCAACGGACGTCCTCGTCGTCGGCGCCGGCGTCGTCGGCCTGGCGCACGCCGTCGAGGCCCTCGATCGGGGCCTCACGGTCACCGTCGTCGAGCGCGACAGCCGCGCCGTGGGCGCCTCGATCCGCAACTTCGGCCACGCCTGCGTCACCGGGCAGTCGGGCGACCTCGCCGAGCTCGCGCATCTGGCCCGCGAGCGCTGGCTCGACCTGGACGGCCGCGCCGGACTCGGCGCCCGCGCTACCGGCGGTCTCGCGGTCGCCCGCCACGCCACCGAGCTCGCCGTCCTCGAGGAACTCGCCGCCGCCCGGCCAGGCGAGGTCGCCCTCCGCACGCCCGCCGAGGTCAGCGCGGAGCTCCCCGGCGGCGCCGACGACGTGGTGGGCGGCGCGGCGCTGCTCGCCGACCTTCGCGTCGATCCCCGGGTCACCGTCGCGCGACTGGCCGCCTGGGTCGATGCGCAGGACGGCGCCGAGGTCCGGTTCGGCACCGCCTTCCTCGGCTTCGACGGCACCCGCGCCCACACCAGCCGCGGCCCCATCGCGGCGCAGCGGGTGATCGTCTGTGTCGGGCACGACCTCGACCACCTGTACCCCGGCCTCGCGGAGGAGCACCGCATCGAGCGGTGCGCCCTGCAGATGGCCCGCGCCGCCGACCCCGGCGCGGTCGTCACGCCCGCCGTCCTCACCGCGACCTCGCTGCTGCGCTACCCCGCGTTCGCCGAGACCACCAGCGCCGCAGCGCTCCGCACCCGGATGGAGGCCGACCGGCCCGACCTGCTGGCCATCGACGCGAACGTCATGTTCACCCAGCGCCCCGACGGCACCCTGCTCATCGGCGACTCGCACCACACCGAGCGCACCGTCGAGCCCTTCCTGGACGAGGCCGTCACCGAGACCCTGCGCGCCGAGGCCGCCCGCGTGCTCGGCGTCGACGGGCTGCGCATCATCGAGCGCTGGCAGGGCGTCTACGCCTCGAGCCCGCTGCACCCCTACCTCGTCGCCGAACCGGAGGAGCGCCTCAGCGTGCGCATCGTGACCTCCGGCGTCGGCATGACCATCGCCCACGGCCTCGCCCGCCGGCACTTCCCGAACTGACCGACCGAACACCTCGTCCCACCCCACCTCCTCACCTCCGCTCCACTCGAACGAAGGGCACTCCCCCATGCGCATCACCCGATCCCTCTCCGCGATCACGGCCGTCGCCGCGGTCTTCGCGGTCGCCGCGTGCGGCGGCACCGGCGGCGGTACCGGCTCCTCCGACACCGTCACCGTCTACAGCGCCGACGGCCTCGGCGACTGGTACAAGGCCGAATTCGAGGACTTCACTAAGCACACCGGCGTCAAGGTCGCCCTCGTCGAGGCCGGTTCGGGCGAGGTCGTCTCCCGCGCCCAGAAGGAGAAGGCGAACCCGCAGGTCGACGTGCTCGTCACGCTGCCGCCGTTCATCCAGCAGGCACAGCAGCAGGGCTCGCTGGTGAAGTCCGACGTCGACACCTCCGCGGTGCCCGCCCAGCTCAAGGCCGCCGACGGCACCTACGTCGCCGTGGTCAACAACTACTTCGCGATGATCCGCAACACCGCGGCGCAGCCCAAGCCCGCCGACTGGGCCGAGTTCACCGGACCGGCCTTCACGCAGAAGATCCAGTACTCGACGCCCGGCAAGGCCGGCGACGGCACCGCCCTCCTGCTGCTCCTGCAGCACATCATGGGCAAGGAGGCCGCGCTGAAGTACCTCGCCGACCTCCAGCCGAACAACGTCGGCCCCTCGACGTCCACCGGCAAGCTCGGCCCCAAGACCTCGAAGGGTGAACTGACCGTCGCGAACTCCGACGTCCAGATGGCGCTGGCCGCCATCGCCGCGGACAAGGTCGCCTACGAGGTCTTCTACCCCACTTTCAACGGCAAGCGCACCACGCTGCCGCTGCCGTACTACATGGGCCTCGCCGACAAGGCGCCGCACGCCGCCAACGGCAAGAAGCTCATGGAGCACCTGCTCTCCAAGGACGTGCAGCAGAACGTTCCGGCCCGTGCCTGGGGCGCGCCGGTCCGCTCGGACGTCACGGCGTCCGGGCCAGAGGCCGACGCCTTCCGCAAGGCCCTCGACGGCGTCGAGATTTGGTACCCCAACTGGGACGAGGTCCTGGGCGGGCTGGACACCGACGTCAAGAGCTATGAAAAGGCGACGGGTCAGTGACCGCGCCGAAGCACACCGTCGGGGCACCGAAGGGGCTCGACGACGACGCCGTGGATCGGACGGTCCGCCGCACGGTGGCGGTCGGAGTGGAGAACGTCAGCGTCGCCTACGGCGACACGGTCGCCCTGCGGGACTGCAGTTTCGAGGTCGCGCGCGGCGAGACCGTCGCGCTGCTGGGGCCGTCGGGGTCCGGCAAGTCCACCGCCCTCAAGGCGATCGCCGGCTTCGAGCAGGTGTCCGCGGGCACCGTGACCATCGACGGCCGCGACGTGACGCGCCTGTCCCCCGCGAAGCGCGGCATCGGCATCGTCGTGCAGAGCTACGCCCTGTTCCCGCACATGACGGTCGCGAGGAACGTCGCCTTCGGCCTGCGTTCGCGCGGCGCCGACCGGTCGGAGATCGGGCCCCGCGTCGCGGAGGTGCTCGGCATGGTCGGGATGGCCGAATACGCGGATCGTCTGCCGCGGCAGCTGTCCGGCGGCCAGCAGCAGCGCGTCGCGATCGCCCGCGCGCTGGCCACCCGCCCGAACGTCGTGCTGCTCGACGAGCCGCTCTCGGCCCTCGACGCCGGGATGCGCAAGGACATGCTCGGCGAGCTGCAGCGCCTGCGCGCCGAGCTGCCCGACGTCGCGATGGTCTACGTGACGCACGACCAGAGCGAGGCCCTCGCGCTGGCGGATCGCGTCGCGATCATGCGCGACGCGAGGCTCGAGGCGATCGGCACGACCGAGGAGCTGTTCCACCGCCCGCCGACGCGGTTCACCGCGACGTTCCTCGGCGGCGCCGACGTCCTGCCGGGCGGGACGCTGCGCACCGCGCGGCCGCTGCCCGACGGTGACCACCTCCTCGCGGTCCGGCCGTGGGCGTGGCGGTTCACGCGCACGGCACCGTCGAACGGCCTACGGGTCACCGTCGAGCAGGAGCAGTGGCGCGGCGCGGTCCGGCACGTGACGGCGCGGGTCGCCGAGACGGGCGAGACGATCGGCGTCGACGTACCGGTGCTCACCGAGGCACCGCTCAAGGCCGAGACGCTGTGGGTCGAGGTCGATCCCGCCGACGTGATGGTGGTGCCGCGGTGACGGCCGTCCTCGACGCGCCGCCCGCGCCCCCGGCCCCGCCCGCCGGCCCGTCGTTCACGGTGCCGCGCTGGGTGTGGGTGCTGCCGCCGGTCGCGTTCATCCTCGTCGCCGTCGTGTACCCGCTGGTCGGGATCGTCGCGCGCACGTTCACCGACAAGGCCGAGCGCCCCGCCGGTCTCGCGACCTGGCGCGAGACCCTCACCGACGGGGCCGTCCTGAGCGCCCTGGGCACGACGGTGAAGGTCGCGGCGCTGTCGACCGCCGGGTGCCTGGTCGCAGGCACCTTCCTCGCGCTGGTGCTCGCCTTCGTGCCCTTCCCGGGCGCGGCGGCCGTCTCGCGCCTGATCGAGGTCGTGGTCTCGTTCCCCAGCTTCCTGATCCCGCTCGCGCTGGGCGTGCTGCTCGGCCCGGTCGGCGTGGCCCAGTCGCTCGGCGTCCCAACGGGCTCGTTCACCACGTCGCTGTGGGGCGTCGTGCTCGCGGAGATCGCCTTCTACACGCCGTTCGTGGTGCGGCCGATGCTCGCCGCCTTCGGCCAGTTCCCGACGGTGCAGATCGACGTCGCGTCGTCGCTGGGGGCCGGCCCGCTGCGGATCATCGCGCGCGTGATCCTGCCGGCCGTGCTCCCGGCGCTGGCCGCCGCGGGTTCGCTGACCTTCTTGTTGACGCTCAACGAGTTCGGGATCGTGCTGTTCACCGGCGCCAAGGACGTCATCACGGTGCCGATGCTCATCTACACCCGCTCGATCGTCGGGCAGGACTTCGCCTCGGCGGCCGTCCTCGCGACGGTGCAGCTGCTCATCTCCATCGGCGCGTACGTCGCGTACCGCCTGCTCATGAAGAAGGGAGTGCGCTGATGCTGGTGCGCAATCCGGCGGCCCGCGTGGCCGTGTGGGCGGCCTTCGCCGTGGTCCTGCTGACGCTGGTGATCACGCCGATCGCCGTCACAGTGATCACGGCGTTCAGCGCGAGCTGGACGTCGGTCCTCCCCTCCGCGCTGACGACGGACCACGTCGCGGACGTCTTCACCCCCGAGAACGCGGCGAGCATCGGCGTCTCGGTCCAGACCGCGCTCCTCGCCTCCGCGCTCGCGGTGGTGGCCGGGACGTGGGCGGCGGTGGCGGTGCCGAGCCTGCCCGGGCGGCTCCGCGGCGCCGTCGACGCGTTCTTCCACCTGCCCGTCGCCGTTCCGTCGGTGGTGGTCGGCCTCGGTGTGCTCGTGGCCTTCTCGGCACCGCCGCTGGTGCTGGGCGGCACCCCGTCGATCGTGATCCTGGTGCAGGCGATCCTGGTCTTCGCGTTCGCCTATTCGATGGTCTCGGCGGCGGTCGCGCAGCTGGATCCGATGCTGGACAAGGTCGGCGGCTCGCTCGGGGCCTCGCCGCTGCGCCTGCTGCTGACGGTGCGCCTGCCGCTGCTGCTGCCGTCGATCGCCGCGGCGGCCGGACTGTCGGTGGCGCTGTGCATGGGCGAGCTCGGCGCGACGATCATGGTCTACCCGGCGTCGTGGCGCACCCTGCCCGTCACGGTGTTCACCCAGTCGGACCGCGGGGATCTGTTCGGCGCGGCCGCGAACACGATGTTCCTCGTGCTGGTCACCGTGGTGATCCTCGGCGTGCTCTCGGCGTTCCGGCGGCGCGCCCGCTAGCGACGGCCAGGAGAGTATCGACCACCTCGCGCGGTGCGGCGTCCTTGCGTCGCACCGAGCGCAGGCGTCGGTGCAGGTCGACGCCGTCGGTGGGGATCTCGACGAGCCGGCCGTCGCGCAGCTCCGCGGCCACGGCGAGTTCGCTGAGCACGGCGGCGCGGCCGCCCGCGGCGACCATGATCTTCACGGCGGCGTTCGTGCCGAGCGCGATGGATCGCGGGTTCGGCTCGAACCCGACTCGCCGCAGCGCGGCCTCGAGCGCGTCGCGGGTGCCGGCCCCGGGTTCGCGGGTGACCAGCGGCAGTTCCGCGAGCTCCGCCGCGGTCACGGGACGGTCGTCCCGCCGCCGGGCCAGACGGTCCCCCGGCGCGGCGACCAGCACCATCCGGTCGGTGCGGACGGTCCGCGAGGCGAGGTCGTCGGGCACCGTCGGACCCTCGATGAAGCCCAGGTCCGCGACGTGGCCGCGCACCTCGGCGATGACGGCGGCGGAATTGCCGACGGTGAGGTGCACGGGCTCGTCGGTGTGCTCGCGCAGCCGGGCGAGCCACGCCGGCATGAGGTACTCGGCGATGGTCTGGCTGCAGGCGATCCGCACGGTGTGGTCGAAGCGGAGCGCCTCCGCGCCGGTCTGCAGGGCGTCCATCGCGGCGGTCACCGAACGCGCCCATTCGGTGACCGCGGCACCCTCCGGGGTGAGCTCCGCTCCGCGGGTGCGGCGGTCCAGGAGGTCGAGCCGGAGTTGCCGTTCCAGGTGACGCAGGCGCGAGCTGGCGCTGGGCTGGGAGATCGCGCACGCGCGTGCCGCGGCCGAGATCGACCCGAGATCGGCCACGGCCACGAGAAGGCGCAGGGATTCCACCGACGGCGTTTCCATAGCTTGATTCTATGGGTAAATAGGTGCCCTGTGGGTTCTGGATGCCTCGATCGGGCGACAGAGTGGTCTCATGCACGCGATGACCACCGCCGACCGCGCCGCCGGCCCCGCCCCGTCCGGGTTGCTGCGCGACCTCCGCAGCCCCCGGGAGGCCGTCTCCAACCTCACGCCGAACTGGTTCGCCTCGGTCATGGGGACCGGCATCATCGCCAACGCGGCTGCGGGTCTCCCCGTCCACGTGCCCGGCCTCCGCACCGCGGCCGCCGCGGTGTGGGTCCTGGCGGCGGCCCTGCTCGCCGTGCTCACCGCCGGCACCGTCGCGCACTGGATCCGGTACCCCGCGTTCGCCGGCCGGCACCACCGCGACCCGGTGATCGGCAACTTCTACGGTGCGATGGCGATGGCCTTCCTCACCGTCGGCATCGGCGCGGTGCTCGTCGGCCGCGACTGGATCGGACTGACGGCCGCCCTCGCACTGGGCACCACCCTGTGGGTGATCGGCACGGCGCTCGGCCTGTTCTTCGCCCTCCTCATCCCGGTACTGATGGCCCGCGGCGGGCACTACCGCACGGACGCCGCGTTCGCGGGCTGGCTGATGCCCGTCGTCTCCCCGATGGTCACCGCCGCCGGCGGCGCGGTGCTGCTCCCGTACGCAGCGGAAGGCGGCGTGCGCACCGCGCTGCTGTGGTTCAGCTGCGGCTGCTTCGCGTTCACCCTCGTCGCGTCGCTGATCGTGCTGCCCGCGGTGCTACTGCGCCTGGTGCGCGGCCCCCTCTGGGCGCCGGCGATGATCCCCACCGCGTGGATCGTGCTCGGCCCGCTCGGGCAGTCGATCACCGCGGCGAACGGCCTCGGCTCCACCGCGCACCTCGCCGTGGGCCCCGACCTGGCCGCCGGCCTGCAGCGCTTCGGCACGGACTACGGCTGGAGCGTCACGGTGGCCGTCCTGATGTGGACCGCGGTCGCACTCGTCCTCACCGCCCGCACCGCGCTGGGGACGACGGACGGGCTGCCGTACGCCCTGACCTGGTGGTCCTTCACCTTCCCCGTCGGGACCTGCGCCACCGGCTTCAGTGCGATGGCGGCGGCGACGGGCGCCACCGGATACGCCGTGCTCGCGATCGTCTTCTTCCTCGGCCTGGTGGCGGGATGGGTCACCGCGGCACGCGGTACCTTCGCCCGCGCCGTCGTCAGCGGCTCGCTCCTCCGCCACCCCGACCTCGCCGCGTGAGTCGCCCTAAACGCAGCCGCCTGCCCAGCAAGTCAAAAACCTTGCGTTAAGCCTTAGCAAGTCCATACACTTGCGTCATGTTCGTGCTCACCACCGACCAACGGGGCAGCCGCTCCGACTCCGACCGGGTCGAGGCGGCGCGCGCCCTCTTGGCCCCCCTCGCGTGGCTCCGCGCGCCCGACCGGACTGCGGGCGACGAACTGCAGGCCGTCACCGACGACGCCGCAGTAGCCGTCGACGCCGCCCTCGCGCTCCTCGCCGACGGGCACTGGAGCATCGGGATCGGCGCCGGCCCCGTGGAGCGGCCGCTGCCCGCGCAGACCCGGGCGGGCCGCGGACGGGCCTTCGAGGCGGCACGCGAAGCGGTCGAGGCCGCGAAGGGCACGGCCGTGCCGCTGCAGGTCCGGGCCGACGACGGGGCCGCGGCGGCGCGCGCCGAGGCGATCCTGTCGGTGCTCGGCCTTATCGTGGGCCGCAGATCACGGGAGGGACAGGAGGTGACCGCCTTGCTGAACACGGGAATGTCGATCACGGCGGCCGCGGCGGAGCTCGGCGTCTCGCGGCAGGCCGCGTCGCAGCGCGCGGCGGCGGCGGGCTGGTCGGTGGAGCCGGCGGGCCGCGCGCTCGCCGTCGAACTGTTGGCCGCGGCCGATCACGGCACGGGGGCGGCTCGATGATCGCGGTCGTGATCGCACTGCTGCTCGCCGCGACAGTGGCCGGCGTCCTCGCGGCGCGACGCGGCGCGCGCGGACCGGCGGGAATGGTCTGGGCCGCGGTTCCGGCGGTCCTCGTCGGAGCGGCGGCCGTCGTCGCGCTCGCCGCCCCGGCGGCGACCGGCTTCGGCCTGGCCGCGGTGCGGGTCGCCGCTGTGCTGGCCGCGATGGCGGGCGGCAGCGCGCTGGTCACGGCCGCGTTCGCGCTGGCCGGCGCCACGGGCGAGGACGAGCCCGACGGCGACACCGCGCCCACGGAGGGCCCGCCCGCCGACGGTGATCCTTCGGGCGGCGAGCCCGGGCGTGGCGACCCGCCGGACGAGCCGGTGCCCGACTCTCCCCTGCGCGGCGGGCTGGCGATCGGTGTCCTCGAGCGGGCCGCCATCGCGGTGTGCGTGCTCGCGAACTTCGGCGGCGGCCTCGCGGTCATCGTCGCCGCGAAGGGCCTCGCGCGCTATCCCGAGCTGCGCCACCCCGGCGCGGCGGAGCAGTTCATAATCGGCACCTTCGTCTCGGTGCTCTGGGCCGTCGCGTGCGCCGGTGTGGCGGTGGCCCTCGGACGCTGACCAGTGCCGGGTGGCAACCCCGGTGTGGTGTCAGCTCTCGTGCGGCGGTACCTGTCCCGGCTGCTGCGCCTCGGACGGCGCGAGGCTCTGCCAGCGCGTGTGCCCCTGGCCCAGCGGGCTCGCCGACTGGCCGCTGGGGAGCTGTGCGGTGACCTCCGACAGGGATTCCGTCGACGCCTCCTGCGCCGAGGGCGCGGACGCGGAGGTCGCGATCGGCGCGTCGGGCACCTCGTCTTTCGTCACGACCACGGGCGCCACGGGCTCCGGCGTGTCGAACCAGCCCTCGGTGTCGATGTCCGGCGCGGTGCCCGGCGCGTCCTCGGAGGGCTCGAACCGGAAGACCCCGTCGGATCCGGGCGTGCCGAGGTTGCGCATGAAGCCCTGGAGGGCGGCGTTGAAGTCGCTCGGCACCACCCACACCTTGTTCGCGTCGCCCTGCGCCATCTCCGGCAGGGTCTGCAGGTACTGGTAGGCGAGCAGCTCGGGCGTCGGACGCCCGGACTTGATCGCGGAGAAGGTGGTCTCGATCGCCTTCGCCTCGCCCTGGGCCTCCAGGTACGCGGCGGCGCGACGCCCCTCGGCGCGCAGGATCTCCGCCTGCCGGTCGGCCTCCGCACCGAGGATCGCGGCCTGCCGCTCGCCCTCCGCCAGCAGGATCCGGCTGGCCTTGTCGCCCTCGGCCGACTTGATCGCGGCCTCCCGGTGCCCCTCGGCGGAGAGGATGGTGGCCCGCTTCTCGCGGTCGGCCTTCATCTGCTTCTCCATCGACTCCTGGATCGACGGGGGCGGGAAGATGGACTTGAGCTCGACGCGGGCGACGCGCAGGCCCCACCGCGACGTGGCCTCGTCGAGCACGCCGCGGAGCTGGCCGTTGATCTTCTCGCGCGAGGTCAGCGTCTCCTCCAGCGTCATCCCGCCGACCACGTTGCGCAGCGTGGTGGTGGTGATCTGCTCGACGCCGACCACGTAGTTGCTGATCTCGTAGACCGCCGCCTCGGGCCGGGTCACCTGGAAGTAGACGACGGTGTCGATGTTCACCGTGAGGTTGTCCTGCGTGATCACCGGCTGGGGCGGGAAGGAGACCACCTGCTCGCGCAGGTCCACCCGCGCGCGGACCTTGTCGACGAACGGGATCAGCAGTGCCAGTTGCCCGGACACCGTGCGCGTGTACCGGCCGAGCCGCTCGATCACCGCGGCCTGCGCCTGCGGAACGAGCACCAGCGACTTCACCAGTACGACCACCGCCGCGAGGATCAGTACGAGGAGTACGACCAGTCCGATTCCTATGCCCTCCATGGATCTTCCTCTCCGTTGGTCTTCGGTCAGCTGTCGACCACGACGGCGACCGCGCCGTCGATCTCGACGATGGTCACCTCCACGCCCACCGCGATCGGAGCACCGTCGTACGGCGTCCGCGCGGACCATTCCTCCCCGCCGATGAGTACGCGGCCGGCCTCGCCCGAGACGGACTGCAGCACAGTCGCCTTCATGCCGGGGAGCGATTCCAGGTACGACGGTGCCTCGCCCCGCCTGCTCTCGACGTACCGCCGCAGCGGCGGGCGCGCCAGCAGGAGCAGCAGCACCGACGAGACCGCGAAGACGACGCCCTGCGCCCACATCGGCAGGTCGAAGACGCCCGTCGCGCCCGCGGTGACGAGCGCCCCGCCGCCGAGCATGAGCAGGGTGAACTCGCCGGCCGCCGTTTCCGCCACGGCCAGCAGGATCGCGCCGATGAGCCAGAGCGCCGCTGCCATACCTCGATCCTGCCAGAACCGGACACCCACGGCGAGGACCCAACGTGTTAGGTTCGCCTTAGTGATCGACGACGGGGGTCCCATGCACACACAGGGCGAGAGCATCCATCTGGCCACCCGCGACGGGCGCACGCTGCACGCCGCAACACTGCCCGGCCCGGCGGGCGCTCCGACGATCGTCTTCGAGGCCGGCGCGGGCGGAACCCGGTCTTCCTGGGGCGCAGTCCAGCCCGCGGTAGCCGCCTTCGCGCCCACTGTCGCCTACGACCGGTCGGGCCTCGGCCGCAGCGAGCCCGACGCGGCGGACCGCACCTTCGGGCGGATGGCCGACGACCTGAACGACCTGCTCGACGGCCTCGCCGACGGCGACGACACCCGGTTCGTGCTCGTCGGCCACAGCCTGGGCGGAGTGATCGTGCGCCTGGCCGCGTCGCGTCGTCCGGAGCGGATCGTTGGACTCGTCCTGGTGGACCCGTCGGACGAAGCGGCGGAGGACATGTTCCGCGGGAACGTCGAGCGCCGGGCGGCGATCTCGACGGCGATCATGAAGGTCGTCGCGCGCACCGGGATCCTCCGGCTCCTCGGCGGCGTCCTGTTCCGCTCCGCCCCGAAGGACGTGCGCGCCGACCTCACGCGTGAGGCGGCCACCCCGCGCGCCGTCGACACGATGACGCAGGAGCTGAAGACCTTCTACCCGGAGCTGCAGTCGTGGCAGCGCGCCGCGCCCGACCTCGGCGATCTGCCCGTCACCGTGATCTCGGGGGCGAAGAGCGGGGGCCTCGGAAAGGCGGTGCGCGCGCGGGTCAACGAGGCGCACGCCGGGCGGGCCGCCACGTCGCCGACCGGACGGCACGTCGTGGCCGCGAACTCAGGACATCAGGTCCCGCTGACCGACCCGGACGTGATCGTCGAGGAGATCCGTCGCCTCGCGTCCGAGCCGGCCGCCGAGAAGGGCTGAGTCAGAGCGGGTACGGCGGCGCGCCGACGCCGACCAGGCGGTAGGTGCCCCACACGGTCTTGTCGGTGACCATGGCCGGCGAGGCCTCTCCCCCGCCGACGGACACGGTGACGCTGCCGCGGGGCATCTTCTTCAGCGCCGCACCGATCTCCAGATCATCGACGGTGCCGTACCAGTGGTAGTTGCCGTCGAGCGGCTCGAGGTGCCCCGCGAGCCGGACGGGCGAGACGGCCTCGAAGTCGCCGGAGCGGAGCACCGCCTCGCCGGCGTAGACGCCCTCGTCGCGCACGTGGTCGTTGGACAGGTCGATCGCGTCCCGGTCCGGTCGCGACGGCACGCGCCGCCCCCGGTGGATCCACCGCGCCGTCACCGGCGGCCGCGACAGCAGGCGCGTCGCCGCCTCCGTGTACATCCACCGCAGCCACGCGTCCAGCGTGTCGAGCTGGTGCGCGGAGCCGTCGGTGAGCACCAGGTTGGGCACCCCGTCGACGAGCATTCCGAGGTAGGCGCGCTCGGCGTCCGCGGGCCCGACGGTGCCCGGCGGCGCGACGCGCGGGTCGAGCGCGGGGACCTCGATCGCGGCCGTCGTCCCGGCGAGCACGACGAGGTCGTAGTCCGTCACGCCCGCTGGTGTGGTCAGCGTCCACGCGTCGCGGTCGGGCCGGAACCGCAGGTCCGCCACGTCCGACGGTGCCACCACGGCCCCGTCGACCCCGGGGACGCGCGACCCGATGACGACGATCCGCGGCTGCTCCGCCGACGTCACGCGAGGAACCCCGCCTTCTTCCACGACCACCGGGCGAACGACCCCATCAGGCCGACGGAGTCGAGGAAGCGACCGAGGTCGCGGAAGCCGTCCTGCTTGGCCTTGATGTGGTGCGGGTTGGTGATCGCGGCGCGGTAGGCGGCCTTCGGGTCGAGGCCGACGCGGGCGTACATGCGCGGATTGGCGAACAGCATCCGGAAGCCGAAGGCCGCGCCGGCGTGCAGGTTCCCGACGAGCAGCGTCTGCAGCCGGGTGCGGTCGGCGACGCCGCGGCGTGCGCCGTCGCGGGCGTAACCGATGTGCCGCGCCTCCTCGGTCACGTGGATCTGCATGAGCCGCGCGACGATGGGCTGCAACTCCGGGTCGTCCTTGATCTGCCGCTGCTGGGCGTCGAAGATCTCCTCGCCGACGAGGGCGGCGATCCACACCGCCTGGCCGCGGATCACCGGGGCGAGAACGTACTTCACGACGGCCAGCTGCCAGCCCCGCAGGCGGTAGGGCCGCTCGCCGACACGGTCGATGACCTTGCCGAACATCACCATGTGGCGGCATTCGTCGCCCATCTCGGTGAGCGAGTAGAAGGCGTCGCGCGAGGTGGGGTCCTTGGACAGGAGGTCGCGGAGCAGGAGGCGGTTGAGGAGGTTCTCGAACCAGATGCCCATCGACAGCAGGTTGACCATCTCCTGGCGGGAGAGGGCGATCTGCTGCTCGCGGGTCATGCCGTTCCAGATGTCCGTGCCGTAGAGGGTGCACATGTGCGGCGGCAGGAAGAACTTGTCGGGGTCGATCGGGGCGTCCCAGTCGATGTCGACGACGGGCGCGTAGGAACGCTTGACGGAGCCGCCGAGGAGCCGGTCGGCAACCGCATCGCGGGTACGTTCGGGCAGAGTCGTATCGGTCATGTGGCGAACGTAACACCACAGCCGGACAGTCCGCAATGAACTGTCTATTCGAGCAGCTCCTGGGCGTGTCAAGGAGCGATCGTCGCGCGCACCGGGAGGACGAAGGCCTGGGCGTACCGTCGGCCGGCCTCGACGTTCGCCGAGCTCGGGCCCCGGTGGTCGGCATCATCGACGAGCCCGTCGACGGGCGGCAACGGCGTCAGCAGGAGGGAGTGCAGCTGCCGGACGAAGTAGTCGGCGAAGGCGTGCACGTCGGCACCGTCGCGGTACTCGCCGCGCCGGATCTCCCCCAGGAAGAACCGCCGCCCCTGCTGGATCTGCGGCGAGTCACCGGTGATGTACGGCAGCAGCAGCGCCGGGTTCGAGGCGAGCACGTGCTGCAGCGCGCGGTGCTCCCGCAGGTAGGCGTAGGCGTAGCCGAAGCCGGACGCCAGCCGCTCGTCGTTGTCGGTGATCTCGTCGGCGAAGTCGTGGATCCGGCGGTAGAACTTGTCGAGCTCGCTGGCGACCAGTGCTTCGACCAGCGCGTCCTTGCCGGTGAAGTGCTGGTAGAGCGTCGCCCGCGCCAGGCGGGCGCGCTTGGCCAGCGCGCCCATCGAGATCCGCGTCAGGCCGGCCTCGTCGACCCAGTCGAGAGCGGCGCGCAGGATCTGCTGCCGGGTGTCGGGTTTCGTCGTCGGGGTCGATGCCACCTGCGGATTCTACAACTGCGACCGCAAGGGCCGCGGTCAGGAAGCGGGATCGGTGACGAAGTCCACGAGCCGCTCGACGGCGCCGATGAGCGAGGCGTCGAGGTCGCGGAAGGAGGTGACCGCGCCCTGCACCCGGCGCCAGCCGTCCTGCGGCGAGCCCCAGCCGAGGCGCGCGCAGGTGCCGGTCTTCCAGTCCTCACCGCGCGGCACGTCGGGCCAGGCCGCGATGCCCACGGACGAGGGCTTCACCGCGGCCCAGATGTCGATGAACGGGTGGCCGGTGACCATGACGTACTTCCCGAGCGACTGCGTCATCCGGGACTCCTTGGAGCCCTCGACGAGGTGGTCGGCGAGCACGCCCACCTTGCGGCCGGGGCCGGGCTGGAACTCGGCGAGCCGGGCGCCCAGGTGGTCGAGGCCCTCGAGCTGCTCGACGACGACGCCCTCGACCCGCAGGTCGTGGCCCCAGACGCGCTCGACGAGCGCGGCGTCGTGGATGCCCTCGACCCAGATCCGGCTGGGAAGTGCGACGCGGGCCTTCACGCCCTCGACGCGGGTCGAGCCCGACGCGCTGCGCTGCGGTCCCGACGGTGCCGTCGCCCGCGGCTTCACCAGGGTGACGGGCCTCCCATCGATGAGGAAGGCGGCCTTGCGCATCGCGAAGACGCGGACGACGCCGCGGCCGTCCTCGAGCTTGACGAAGTCGCCGTCGTAGCTCTTGTCGAAGCCGACGACGGCCCCGCAGAAGCCGGTCGCCGCGTCCTCGACGACGAGGTCGCGGTCGGCGGGAACCTCGGGGACCACCCGCGCCCTCTTGCTCGCGTGCCCCGCGTAGATGTCGCCATAGCCGTGTCCCACGGCGGATGATTCTACGGCGCGGGATCCACGTAGTGTTGGAAGCCGTAGCGCGTGTGCGGCCCGATCGCGCCGAACTCGAACAGGCCCTCGCCCTCCTCGGTGCGCCCGTCGGGATGCCGGACGGTGCAGGTCGCGAGGTACTCGACCGGCACCAGCATCGTGAGGTTGACGTCGAGCTCGGACACGCGGAACCGCCGGCCCTCGGCCTTCTCCTCGCCCTGCCACATGCCGTGCCGCCAGTCCTGGTCGAGGCCGTAGCCGGTGCCGAAGCCGAAGTGATTCGCGGTGGTGATGCGCACGTCGACGGTGGTGGCGGCACCGTCGGACCCCGTGAAGACGAGCCGGGCGGCCCGGGCCTGCCGGGTGCCCGGCACGAAGTCGATGTCGTGCGCGACGTGGCCGAGCCAGCGCGGTTCGGAGCCGTCGTGCGGGATCCAGGTGGCGTCCTCGACGACGGGGCGGCCCCGGACGTCCTCCTGCAGCACGACGCAGATCGCGGCGTCGGCGGTGGTCAGGACGGAGTAGATCCAGAAGAAGTTGCCGGCCTCGGTGACGCGGCGGCCGGGCGGCTCGGCCTCGCCGACGGGGCGCACGCCCCAGGAGCGGTCGCGGTTGCCGCGCCAGGTGCTCGCGTCGAACGTGTTCCCGTCCACCGTGAGACTGCCCGCCCAGGTTCCGACCTGCACGAACCGCTGGGTGTCGAAGGTGACGCGCTCGAGTTGGCGGTGGAAGTGCCGCGGCTCGAGGTGCGCGGGGCCGGCGCCGGTGAAGGTGAGGTCGAAGGCGAGGTCGTAGTCCGCACCGGGCTCGAGGGCGACGCGCAGGCGCTGCAGCCCGTCGAGCACCTCGACGCGCATCGGCCCGACGGCGGTGTCGACGCGGTCGGCGCCGAGGGCCTTGGAGGCGCGGAAGACGATCTGGTCGTCGCCGTGCCGGGCGACGGCGAAGCAGTCGACGACGCCCAGGTTCGGGTAGACGCCGAGGCCGAGCACGAGGAAGGGCTCGTCGGCGGTGCCGTTGTGGGCGTTGAAGTAGTAGCGGTCGTAGAAGTTGCGGTCCGACGTCGCGGGATGGCGGATCACCTCCGCGACCTGGTGGATCGGGTAGTCGTCGAAGGGCGACAGCGTCATACGACGGACTCCCAGTACGTGCCGGCGAGCATCTTCTCGATGCTGGCGCGGTGCAGGATCATGTCGTCGGGGTTCTCCGGCGCGACGGCGGCGCCGAAGTCGATGGCCCGGGTCTGGATCCGGTACATGATCACGCCGTGCACGATGGCCGCGTAGGCGGTGTAGAAGTCCATGTCACGGCGCACGTGGCCGGTGCGGTCGGCGTACCGTCGCTCGATGTCCTGCCGGCGCAGGAAGCCCGGGAGGCCCGGCAGGCCGGCGAGCTCGGCGAGGTCCTGGAAGAAGCGGTGCAGGTAGACGAACCAGCCGAGGTCCAGCTCGCACGGGCCGACGGTCGCCATCTCGCAGTCGAGCACGGCGACGGGCGTGTTACCCGCCGGGCCGCCGAACATGAGGTTGCCGATGCGGGCGTCGCCCCAATTGAGCACCTGATCGGCGTGCGGCGGGAGGTTCTCCTCGGCCCACGCGAGCGCGCGATCCAGCAGCGGTGCCCCGCCGTGCTTCTGCGCCGCCCAGTCGTAGAACGCGCGGAGCCGGCGCAGATGCGCGGCGAGCGCGGTTTCCCCCGGCTCGGGCGTCGGGATGAGGCCGTCGGCGGGGGCGGGCACGGCGTGGATCGTGGCGATCACGTCGACGGAGGCGTCGGCCAGCTCGCGCAGATCCGCGTCGGTGGAGTCGGGCCGCCAGGCACCGAAGGTGTAGGGCATGACGTCGGGCGGGACGTCGCCGTCGACGCGGCCCATGACGAGGAACGGCGCGCCGATCACCGCCGGGTCCTCCTCGACCCACAGGCACGACGGCGCCGCGACCCCGTACGAGGCGACGTGCCGCATCACAGCGAACTGGGCGGGCAGGTCGTAGGTCGGGAACACCGGGTCGGACTCCGGCCGGGGTGCCACGCGGATGACGAGTCGTCGCTCCTCGTCGCCGAACCGGACCGTAGCGAGGAGGGTCTCGCTCGACATGCCGTTGCCCTCGGGCAGGTGCAGGTCGAGCACCTCCGCGCCCGGCTCGCGCGCGGCGAACCACTGCTGCAATTGGGCGCGCACCTCGTCCGGGGTGCGCTGCGAGGAGGCCGGGCGGGCCTGCTCGGCGAAGGTGTCCGATTCGGTCATGCAGGTCAGGGTAGATCCGCGCAGGCTTCGCTAGAACATGTTTCAGAAATCTCGCGGCAGCGGCGTGGCGGGCGTGGGCGCTGCGATGTGGGCTCCAGCGGCACGGGCACACCGTATCCCGGGAGTCGCGCCGCTGGGGCGCACATCCCAGCGGGTGCCGCGACTAGGATGAATGGCCATGAGCTCCCCCGTCGTCACCCTCGCCCGCCGCGCCACCGCGGGGCCCGCCCAGGGCTTCGCGGTGTGGTCGGCGGCCTGGCTGGCGGGCTCGGCGGGCACGGACGAACTGCTGGAGGCGCTCGGCGAGTGGGCGCCGGTGCAATCGGTCGTGGACGGCGACCTCCCCGATCTGCTGGCCGAGATCCGAGCGCTGGAGCCGCACACCGTCCGGCTGCTGTTGCCCGCGCCGGGTGACGCGCGGGGCCTGCCCGCGGGCACCGACCTGGAGGAAGCGGCGATGGCCCGCGGCGAGGTGGTGCTCTTCGACGGCGCGACGTCCACGATCGCCCTTGTGCCGACGCCCGAGGCCGCCGACGTGATGCGCTGGCAGGCCTTCCTGCACGAGCCCGCGCTCGTCGACCCGGATCCGATCTCGCTCGGCGCGGCGGAGCACGCGCTGCGGGACGCCGTCCGCGAGGCGCCGTCGGCCCTGGCCAGCCTGCCGCCCGCGCCCGACGACGCATCGGATCCGCGTGGCGTCGTCATGGAGCTGACCCGCTACCTGGGCGCGCACCGACTGCCCCTCGGGGCCACCGAGCGGGCGCACCGCGTGCTCGACAGCGCCGGGATGGTGGAGGCGATCCTCCTGGTCGCGGGCGCGGAGAACCCGTACGCCGGGCTCACCCTCGCGTCCGCGCAGGGCGGCGACGCCGCCTACCGCGACCTGTGGCGCACCGTCCGCGCCGCGCGGGTGGCCGCCGTCAACGCGGTGTGCCGCGACGAACTGCGCGGAGCGTTCTGAAACCGCCGTTCAGATGAGGGACGCTCGTAATACTGCGCCGCGGATCAGCTGAGCGCGGGTTTCAGGTGCGAACCGGGCGCCGCACCGCCGGGCAGCAGCCCTCGACGCAGGCGGCGCCGTCGACGCTGACGCCGAGCCCGCTGGACCTGCCCGCATCCGCGTCGTCGACGAGGTCGGCGACCATCGCGGCGAACCGCGGGTCGTGGATCGGGGTCGCGGCGCGCGCGAAGGGCATGCCCAGTTCCGCCGCGAGATCGCGCGCCTCGGTGTCGAGGTCCCAGATCACCTCGAGGTGGTCGGAGATGAAGCCGATGGGCACGACCGCCACGCCGGGCACCCGCTCGTCCCACAGCGCCTGGATGTGGTCGCAGATGTCGGGCTCGAGCCACGGCACCTGCGGCGGGCCGGAGCGGGACTGCCAGACCACGTCGTGATCCATCCCCAGCCGGGCGGCGACGTTCGCGGCCGCGTCCCGGACCTGGCGCGAGTACAGGTTGGACACCCCGGGCGGGCCCGCGTTCACGTCCGCGGCCTCCGGGATCGAGTGCGCGGTGAACACCAGGCGCGAGCCGACGGGCACCGTCGACAGGGCGGCCTGCGCAGCGTCCGCGAAGCAGTCCAGGAACAGCTCGTGATCGTGGAACTGCGGCAGCTTGGTCAGCCGCGGCGCCCCGGGACCCACGGCCGCGAGGGCGCGGGCGATGTCCTCGTCGTACTGCCGGCAGCCGGAGAAGCCGCCCCAGGCGGAGGTCGCGAAGACGAGCGCGTCGCGCACGCCGTCGTCCTTCATGGTCCGCACGGTGTCCTCGACCATCGGATGCCAGTTCCGGTTGCCGAAGTAGACGGGCAGCTCCCGGCCCCGCCGGCCGAACTCCGCCGACACGGCCGCGATCAGCGATCGGTTCTGCTCGTTGATCGGCGAGACGCCGCCGAACCGCAGGTAGTGCTGTTCGACGGCGTCCAGACGCTCAGGCGGTACGCCGCGACCACGCACGACGTTCTCGAGGAACGGCCGAACGTGGTCGGGGTGCTCGGGCCCGCCGAAGGAGAGCACGAGCAGCGCGTCGTGGGTCACGACTGCGCGTTGATCATGTCCTCGGGGAACCAGGTGTTGTGGCTGGCGCCGCCGTCGACGTAGACGATGGAGCCGGTGGTGCCGGGCAGCCAGTCGGAGAGCAGCGCGCAGATGCTCTTGCCAACGACCTCCGGGTCGTCGACGTTCCAACCGATGGGCGACGCGCCGTCCCAGTACTGGTTGAGCATGTTGAGCTTCTTGGCGTCGTCCGTCGCGGTGCCCGAGATCGCCTTGGCGGCGAGGGTCTTGATCGGTCCGGCGGCCACGAGGTTCGAGCGGATCTTCTTGGCGTAGCCGACCTCGCGCGCGACGTAGCGGTTGACCGACTCGAGGGCCGCCTTCTGCACGCCCATCCAGTTGTAGTCGGGCATCGCGGTGCGGGGGTCGAAGTCCATGCCCACGATGGAGCCGCCCTCGTTCATCACGGGCAGCACGGCGCGCGCCAGCGAGGCGTAGCTCCACGCGGAGATCTCGAAGGACTTCGCCACGTCGGGGCCGGGGCCCTCGAGGAAGGGCAGCGCGTCGGGGCCCATGAGGGTGCGCGGCGCGAAGGCGATGGAGTGCAGCACGCCGTCGACGCCCTCGGGCGCGAGCTCGCGGACCTTGTCGGCCAGGCCGCCGAGGTACTCCTCGTCGGTGATGTCGAGCGGGATCGCCGGCGGCACCTCCTGCGGGAGTCGCTTGGCGATCCGGTCGATCAGGCGGAGCCGCTCCGGGATGCCGGTGATGATCACCTTGGCGCCCTGCTCCTGGGCCACCTTGGCGGCCGAGAAGGCGATGGAGGCATCGGTGATGATGCCGGTGATGAGGATGGTCTTGCCTTCGAGCAGTCCGGTCACGGACGTGCCTCCTTCTGGGTGTGGGCTGGTTCGACGGTGCTGCGGTGCGGGCCTAGTGGCCCATGCCCAGGCCGCCGTCGACGTTGATGACGTTGCCGGAGACGTACGAGGAGTCGTCCGAGGCGAGGAACGAGACCACGGCCGCGACCTCCTCGGGCTGGCCCATCCGCTTCGCGGGGATGGCCTGCTTGACGGCGGTCTCGGTGTACTCGGCGGGGAGATCGCGGGTCATGTCCGTGTCGATGAGGCCGGGCGCGATCACGTTGGCGGTGACGTTGCGGGCGCCGAGCTCGCGGGTGACCGAGCGGGCGAGGCCGATGACGCCGGCCTTCGACGAGGCGTAATTGGCCTGGCCGGGCGTGCCCATGAGGCCGACGACCGAGCCGAGGTAGATGAAGCGGCCCCAGCGGTTCTTGAGCATGTCGCGGGTGGCGGCCTTGGTGACGCGGAAGGCGCCCGTGAGGTTCGAGTTGATGACCTTCTCGAAGCTCTCGACGCTCATGCGCATGAGCAGGGTGTCCTCGGTGATGCCGGCGTTGGCGACCACCACCTCGACGGGGCCCTGGTGCTCGGCGACGGTCTTGAACGCGGCGTCGACCGACTCGGTGTCGGTGACGTCGCACTGCACGCCGAACAGGCCCTCGGGGGCGCCGGAGCCGCGGTGCGTCACCGCGACCTTGTGGCCATCGGCGGCGAGGCGCTGCGCGATCGCGAGGCCGATACCGCGGTTGCCGCCCGTGACGAGGACGGACCGGGGCGTGAATTCAGAAGTCGACATGGATGACAACGTATCAATCGCGCTCGCGACCCGGGAAATCTCCGGGCACGCGAGTCGTCGGACGGTGGCACCGGGCGGGCACCGTCGTCACCGATCGACGCTTCCGGTACCGATCACGGGAGGCGCCGGTTGAAGGCGACCGCCCCGGCGGCGCCGAGCACGAGCAGGCCGGTGGCCCAGAGCACCCAGATCCGCGAGTTGTCGCCCTTCTGCATCTCCCAACCGATCTCGTCGCGCAGGGTGCCGTAGGCCTCGTTGAGGTCGCTCAGCGACGAGGCGGAGAAGAACTGGCCGCCGGAGAGGTCCGCGATCTGCTTGAGGGACGCGTCGTCGACGGGGACGGGGATGTTCTGGCCTTCGATGTTCACGGTGCCGTTGGGTGTGCCGAAAGAGATGGTGGAGATCGGGATCCCCGCCTCCTTCGCCTTGCGGGCGGCGGTGAACCCGCCGCGCGGGTCGTCGAGGTCGGTGGGAACCGTCTGCTTGCCGTCGGACTCGAGGATGATCCGGGCGGGCGGCGCGTTGTCCTTGCCGCCGAGGACGTCCCGGATGTTGGTGATCGACTGGATCGCCGCGTAGATGCCCTCGCCGGTCGCGGTGCGCTGCGCCAGGTCGAGGTGGTCGATCGCGTTGGTCGCGAGCGACCGGTCCGGCGTCGGCGAGACCAGCAGCTGCGCCGTCCCGGCGTACGAGACGATGCCGAGGTTCATGCCCTGCGGCAGCTCCCCGACGAACTTCTTCGCGGCCTCCTTCGCCGCGTCCAGTCGGTTCGGACTGACGTCGGTGGCCTGCATCGACAGCGAAGTGTCGATGACGAGCACGACGGTGGCCTTGCTCCGCGGCACCTTGCGCATCGCCTGCGGGCCGGACAGCGCGACCATGAGCAGGATCAGGCCGATACTCAGCAGCGCGATGGGGACGTGTCGCCACCGGTTGGGACCGGGCGGTGCCACGGAGTCGAGCACCGACATGTTCGCGAACTTCAGCGCGCGCTTGCTGCGCCGCCGCTCGTTGTAGACGTACCCCGCCAGGATGGCGAGCACGACGAGGATGCCGAGCAGCCAGATCGGGGTGGCGAGCGAGGTCAATCCGCCCATCTCAGGAAGCACCAGCCAATCCACGTCGACGCGCAGCGACGAACCGCACGATGTCGGCGAGCCAGTCGCGGTCGGTGCGCAGTTCGAGGACGGGCGCGCCGACGCCACGGAGCGTGCGGGCCACCTGCTTGCGGTGCTCCTGCGCCGCGGCGGCGAACCGCTGCTGCAGCTCGGGGGTCACGGTCAGTTCGCGCACAGCGCCGGACTCGGCGTCTCGGAGCGCGATCTCGCCGACGGCCGGGAGCTCGACGTCGCGGGGGTCGAGGACCTCCACGGCGAGCACCTCGTGCCGCGCCGCGATGCCGCGGAGCTCGCGGACGTAGTCCACGTCGCCGAGGAAGTCGCTGATCACCACGACGAGGCCGCGGGGCTGTTCGGGCCGGCGGAGGGCGTCGAGGGCGATGCGCAGGTCGCCGCGGGTGCCCTCGACGGCGCGCGGCGCCGTCGCGATGGCCTTGAGCACCTTCTGCCTCTGCGCGCGACCGGATTTCGGCTGCACCCGCACCAGCTGGGCGCCATTGGTGACGAGGCAGCCGACGCGGTTCGCGGCGCCGCTCACCAGGTGCACGACGGCGGCCGACGCGGCGACGGCGAGGTCGCGCTTGGTGCCTCCCGTGGACCCGAAGTCCATCGAGGCGGACAGATCCACGACGATCCAGGTCTGCAGCTCGCGGTCGGCGATCATCTGCCGCACGTGGGGGTGCGTCGTGCGGGCGGTGACGGACCAGTCCATCAGGCGCACGTCGTCGCCGGGCGTGTACGGGCGCGACTCCCCCGGCTCGGAGCCGGGACCGGGGAGCAGTCCCTGGTGATCGCCCTTGAGGACGCCGTCGAGCCGCCGGCGCACCAGCAGTTCGAGCATCTTCAGCGACGCCTGCATCCGGGTCTCGTCGACCTCGCCGGCGGCGAAGCTCGGGAGCGGGCTGTGCCGGGAGCCGGGGCCGCTCGGGGTGCCGGGAGGGGGGCCGGAGG
>NZ_CBCRZG010000033.1:0-32815 GCF_965137015.1 Tsukamurella hominis
GCTCGTCGGTGACCACGTGGAACACGGTGGTCGGCGACTCCTCCTGCGGCCGGTCCGCGGCGGGATTGCTCACCGGGCCGGACGGCACCGTCGGACCCGCGGGGCCGGGCGGGACGGGGGCCGCGGGCACGTCGGTCACGGTCGCCTCGTCGATCGGCTCGCCCGCGACGGACGCCGCGCCGTAGTAGTCGTCGACGGCGGTGTCGGGCTCGGGCACGCCCGCGAAGTCCTGCTGGGCGCGGAACCGGTCGTCGTCCTCGAAGACGGACTTGGCCCGCTGGGCCGCGAGGGCCCGCTGCTCCGCCGCGGCGTACAGCTCGGTGTACGAGGGGCCGAGGTCGCGGCCGAGCAGCTCCTCGAGGTTGGCGCGCAGCGCCAGCACCTCGGCCTTGAGGGCGGTCAGCTCCTCGTTGGACTCGCCGGACAGCTCGGCGCGGATGTCGCGCTCGACCTGCAGCTCGTACTCGCGGCGCGCGCTGATCTCCCGCTCCAGCTGCAGCCCGTAGACGGTCTTGAGTCCGCTCTCCTTCGACTCGGCGGCGCGCAGGTCG
This sequence comes from Tsukamurella hominis, assembly GCF_965137015.1. Taxonomy (NCBI): domain Bacteria; kingdom Bacillati; phylum Actinomycetota; class Actinomycetes; order Mycobacteriales; family Tsukamurellaceae; genus Tsukamurella; species Tsukamurella hominis. Next base: position 552 of record NZ_CBCRZG010000033.1, read on the forward strand.
CGCGAGTAGCGCGCGATGAGGAAGGCGGCGATGACGAGGCCCCATACCAGCAGGATCAGCGAGACCAGGCCCCAGCGGCGGTCGTCCGAGAACACCCACATCCCCGTGCCCACGACGGCCAGGAGGATCACCACGCCGAGCATCCACTGCCCCGCACCCGAGGAACGTCGCGGGACACGCTTTCGTGAACTCGGGATCGGCGGTTGCGTCATATCCGCGACCTTACCTTTTACCTGAGGTCGGATTCCTCAGGCTGGCGATGTGTCGGCGGGCTGGTCGTCCGGATCGTCGGGCGTGCGGCAGCACCGCTCCAGCCACAGCGCGGCGGCCAGGAGCAGCACGGCCCCGGCGGCGCCGATCCACGCGCCCGGCCGGTCCGCGTGGGTGGCGGTCAGGCTCGCCCCCTCGGTGAGGAGGAAGACGAGCATGCCGCCGAAGAAGCCCAGGGCCACGGCCCCGAGGTACGCGGACGCCTTGGCCAGCGCGACCGCGCGGGCGACGGCGATCGGGTGGATCCGCCCGGGACCCCAGCCGACCTCGCCGCGGCTCAGCCGCGAGCGCACGAGCTGCGCGATGTACAGGTCCGCCGCGGCCACGCCGTACAGCAGCGCGCCCGCCCAGACGGGGACGACCGGCACCACGTTGCGCACCAGCAGGTACGAGCCCAGGCCCACGCCCAGCACGATGACCAGCAGCTCGACCCAGCCGGTCGAACGGACGGTGGGGCCGCCCGGCTCCTCGGGATCCCGGTTCGGGTCCTTCGACGGTCCGCTCACAGGCGCGTCACCTCCGCGGTCTCGTCGGCGGGGAGGGCCCGCAGCAGGTCGTCGACGGTGCCGTGCCCGGGCAGCTGCGCGTCCGGATCGGCGTCCCGCCAGGGGATGAGGACGAAGGCGCGCTCGTGCGCGCGGGGGTGGGGCAGGGTCAGCTCGGGGTCGTCGGAGAGCACCGGCTCGTCGCCCTCCCACACCGCGATGACGTCGACGTCGAGGGTGCGCGGCCCCCAGCGGACCTCGCGGACGCGCTGCGCGGCGGCCTCCCGCTCGCGGGCGAAGGCCAGCCAGCCGGCGGCGTCGCGCGCGGGATCGTCGACGAGGACGGTCGCGTTGACGAAGTCGTCCTGCTCGACGCCGCCCCACGGCGGGGTGCGGTACAGCGCCGAGGCGCGGACCAGGGCGGGGCCGAGGGCGTCGATCGCGGCGCGGACGGCCACGTCGGCGGCGCCGAGGTTGGCGCCCAGCGAGAGGACGGCGCGGCTCACTGCACGCTCCGCGCGCCGGAGCGCGACCGTCGGGCGACGACGGCCACGTCGGCGAAAGACAAGGGTATCGGGGCCGACGGCTTGTGCACCGTGACCTCGACGGCGTAGACCTTCTCGTCGACCGCGATGTCGTCGGCGATCTCCGCGGCGACGGTCTCGATGAGGTTGCGCGGCTCCCCCGCGACGATGTCGTGGGCGCGCTGCGCGAGCGCCCCGTAGTCGACGGTGTCGTTCAGGTCGTCGGACGCCGCTGCGGGCCGCGAGTCGACCCACAGCACCAGGTCGACGATGAACTCCTGCCCGTCGCGCCGCTCGTGCTCGAAGACGCCGTGATTGCCCCGCACCCGCAGGCCGGTGAGCTCGATCCGGTCCGCCATCTCAGGCACCGCCTTTCGTCCAGGCCTCGGTCACGGCGATGGCGTCGGCCGTCGACCGCACGTCGTGCACGCGCACGCCCCACACCCCGGCCTGCGCGGCGAGGGCGGAGACCGCGGCGGTGGCGACCTCGCGGCCCGCGGGCTCGCGGCCGCCGAGCAGCTCGCCGAGGAAGCGCTTGCGGGAAGCCCCGACGAGGACCCGGAATCCGGTGTCCTGCAATGTCGGCAGGCCCCGCAGCAGCTCCCAGTTGTGGGCCGCGTTCTTCGCGAAGCCGAGGCCGGGGTCCAGCACGATCCGCTCGGGGGCGATGCCCGCGGCGATCGCGGCGTCGGCCTGGTGCAACAACTCGTCACGCACCTCGGCGACGACGTCGTCGTACTCGGTGATCTCGTGGTGGATGCCGGCCCACACCGGTCCGGGCGCGCCCGGCGAGGGCCGCCAGTGCATGAGGATCCAGGGCGCGTCCGAGTCGGCGACGACGCGCGTCATGTCCGGGTCGGCACGGCCGCCGGAGACGTCGTTGACGATCGCGGCGCCCGCGTCGAGCGCGGCGGCGGCCACGGAGGCGCGCATGGTGTCGACGGAGACGGCGATGCCCTCCGCGGCGAGCGCCGAGATCACGGGCACCACGCGGTCGCGTTCCAGCTCGGCCGGCACGCGGTGCGCGCCGGGCCGGGTCGACTCCCCGCCCACGTCGACGACGGCGGCACCGTCGGCCACGAGTTCCCGCGCCCGCGCGACGGCGGCGCCGGGATCGAGGTAGCGGCCACCGTCGGAGAAGGAGTCGGCGGTGACGTTGACGACGCCCATGATGAGCGTGCGGCTCGGCTGCTCCGTCACCGGCGCAGGATCAGTTCGAGCGCCTCGGCGCGCGAGGTCGCACTGTCCTTGAACGCGCCGCGCACCGCCGAGGTGGTGGTGCTCGCGCCGGGCTTGCGGATGCCGCGCATGGCCATGCAGAGGTGCTCGGCCTCGATCACCACGATCACGCCGCGCGGGTCGAGCTTGCGGACCAGCGCGTCGGCGATCTGTGCGGTGAGCCGCTCCTGCACCTGCGGCCGCTTGGCGTACAGGTCCACGAGGCGGGCCAGCTTGCTCAGGCCCGTGACCCGGCCGCTGGTGCCGGGCAGGTAGCCCACGTGCGCGACGCCGTGGAAGGAGACCAAGTGGTGCTCGCAGGTCGAGTACATCGGGATGTCCTTGACCAGCACCAGCTCGTCGTGGTCCTCGCCGAACGTGGTGTTGAGCACCTCGTCCGGGTCGGTGTGCAGCCCGCCGAAGACCTCCTTGAAGGCCTTCGCGACCCGCTCGGGGGTGTTCTGCAGGCCCTCGCGGTCAGGGTCCTCGCCGACGGCGATCAGCAACTCGCGGACCGCGGCGACGGCGCGCTCGTGGTCGAACGGGGCCACGGCGGCCCCGCTGTCCTTGCCCATCAGCTCTCGCTCGATCGGTCCGGGCCGGACTGCTCCCCGCCCTGCCGACCGTCCTCGCCCGGGGCCTGCCCCTGGGGCTGCTGGCCCTGCGGCGACTGCCCCTGCGGGGGCCACCCGGGCGCCGACCAGCCCGCGGGCGCGCCGTAGTCGGGGCGGCTGCCCTGCTGCGGCGGCTGCTGGCCGTACTGGCCACCCTGCGGCTGGCCGTAGCCGGGCGCCGGGTACTGCGGGCCGGGGTAGGCCTGCTGGCCGCCCCACTGGTAGCCGGGCTGGCCGTAGGCGGGCTGGGGCTGGCCCTGCTGGCCGTAGCCCGACGGTGCGCCGGGCGCGGGCCAGGGCTGTCCGGCCGGCGCGGGCACGCCCCACTGGCCGTTCTGCCCGGCGTGGCCGTTCGGCGCGGGCTGGGCGGCGGCGAGGGCCGCGGCCTTCTCCTGCTCGGCCTTGCGACGCTCGGCCTCCTCGTCGACGGGCGGCCACGGCTCGCCCTTCTCGATCGCGATCTCCTTGGGCGTCTTGATCGGGGGCTTGGTCGACGGGACGCGGCCACCGAAGTCGTCGAACTGCGTGATCACGGGCCGCTTCTCGACGGACGCGAAGATCCGCTCGAGATCCTTGCGGACCAGCGTCTCCTTCTCCAGCAGCTCGCCGGCGAGCACGTCGAGGACGTCGCGGTACTCGGTGAGGATCGCCCAGGCCTCGGTGTGCGCGGCCTCGATGAGCGAGCGCACCTCCTCGTCGATCTGCGCGGCCACGGCGTCGGAGTACTGCGCGCCGCCGCCGAACCCGCGGCCCATGAACGGATCGCCCTCGTCCTGCCCGTACTTCACGGCGCCCAGGCGGGCGCTCATGCCGTACTCGGTCACCATCGCGCGGGCGATCTTCGTGGCCTGGTCGATGTCGCTCGACGCGCCCGTGGTGGGCTCGGCGAAGACCAGCTCCTCCGCGGCGCGGCCGCCCATGGCGAAGATCAGCCGGCCGATCATCTCGTTGCGGGTGTACATGCCCTTGTCGTTCTCGGGCACGGCCAGCGCGTGGCCGCCGGTGCGGCCGCGGGCGAGGATGGTCACCTTGTACACCGGGTCCAGGCTCTTCGTGGCCCACGCGGCCAGGGTGTGCCCGCCCTCGTGGTACGCGGTGACCTTCTTCTCGTGCTCGCTGATGATGCGGTTCTTGCGGCGCGGGCCGCCCACCACGCGGTCCACGGCCTCCTCGAGCGTGGGCGCCGTGATGACGGAGCCGTTCTCGCGGGCCGTGAGCAGCGCCGCCTCGTTGACCACGTTGGCCAGGTCGGCGCCGGACATGCCCGGGGTGCGCTTGGCCAGGCCGTCGAGATCGGCGTCGGGGGCCAGCGGCTTGCCCTGGGCGTGCACGCGGAGGATCGCCTTGCGGCCCGCGATGTCCGGGTTCGTCACGGGGATCTGCCGGTCGAAGCGGCCGGGGCGCAGCAGCGCCGGATCCAGGATGTCGGGCCGGTTGGTGGCCGCGATGAGGATGATGCCCTGGCGGTCGCCGAAGCCGTCCATCTCGACCAGCAGCTGGTTGAGCGTCTGCTCGCGCTCGTCGTGGCCGCCGCCCATGCCGGCGCCGCGCTGGCGGCCGACGGCGTCGATCTCGTCGACGAAGATGATGCAGGGGCTGTTCTCCTTGGCCTGCTCGAACAGGTCGCGCACGCGGGACGCGCCCACGCCGACGAACATCTCGACGAAGTCCGAGCCGGAGATCGTGAAGAAGGGCACGCCGGCCTCGCCCGCGACGGCGCGCGCGAGCAGCGTCTTGCCGGTGCCGGGCGGGCCGTAGAGCAGCACGCCCTTCGGGATCTTCGCGCCCAGGGCCTGGTAGCGGGCCGGGTTCTGCAGGAAGTCCTTGATCTCGTACAGCTCCTCGACCGCCTCGTCCGCGCCGGCGACGTCGGCGAAGGTGGTCTTGGGCATGTCCTTCGTGAGCTGCTTGGCCTTGCTCTTGCCGAAGCCCATGACGCCGCCGCGGCCGCCGCCCTGCATGCGGTTCATGAGGAAGAAGAACAGGCCGACCAGCAGGAGGATCGGGAGCAGCGTGAACAGCAGCATCGAGATCCACGGCGATTCCTGCGTCACGTTCGTGGTGTACGTGACGGGCTTGCCGTCGGGGTTCTGCGCGTCCTGCACGAGGCCGAGGATGTCGCGGGAGGTGCCCGCAGGGTACTTCGCGAAGACCTTCGTCGAGCCGTCCGTGCCGTTCTCGCCGTCGACGGCCTTCGCGAGCGTCACGCGCAGCGTCTGCTCGCGGTCGTCGATCTGGACGTCGGTGACGTTCTTGGCCTCGAGCTGCTGCACGACCAGCGAGGTGGACGCGGGCTTGTAGTCGCGGTTGCTGCCGCCGACCATGGTGAACGCCCAGACCAGCAGCACGAACCCGGCGATGATCGCCAGCGTGCGGATGAGTGATTTCCGTTTCATATGGCTTCGCCTCGCGGCTCGTCAGTCCTTCTTCTTCCGGCGCGCGGCGGGCCGCGCTGGGTCGACTTCCCAGGCTACCGTGCAGCGCCGCGACCGGGCCGGTCGCGTGGGTGCGCCCTGAGCGAACAACGTCCGTTTCGCGAAGTTTAAGCTGCTCCGGTGACCGACAACAGCGCACCGCCCCCGTACCCGTCCGGCCCGCAGGACCCCTACGGCCAGCAGCATCCCTACCCCGGTAGCCCGGTGCCCGGCGCCGTCGACGTGCCGGAGCGCTGGCGCAGCCGCTTCGAGTTCTTCGGCCGGTACGGGCAGCCGGCGTCGTCGCCCGAGGCGGCCGTCGCGTTCAAGCAGCTCTCCTTCGGACAGCGCTTCCGCCTGGGCTTCAACGGCCCGGCGTTCTTCTTCGGCCCGGTCTACTACGCGATCAAGGGCCCGTGGCGGAAGGGCCTGAGTCTGTTCGGCATCGCCGTGGCGATCAGCCTCGTCATCGGCCTGGTCGAGACCGCATTCGACTTCACTTTCCCCAGCGTCTCCTACGCCGTGGTGATCGGCCTGCTCTACTCGAGCGTCGCGAACTGGGCCTACTTCCTGCACGTCACCCGCGGCAGCACCAGCTGGAACCCCTTCGAGGGCACGCCGCTGTTCCGCAAGCGCTCCTGACCGGCCCTCCCATGGCGGGCTCCTGACCGCCGGGCGGGTCGACAGCGCGCGACGCCGCAGGCGCCTCGTAGCCCGATACCGTTCACTCCCGTCCATACAGAAACTGAATACCCGCAGGTCGGAGCGCCACCGCACCTCCCACCAGCGACTATTCATTTTCTGTATGGCGCGCCGCGCAGCAACACCCGAGTCTTCCGCGTCACTCGTCCGTGTCGCATAGAGTCGCGCGCATGTCTGAGATCGACCAGTTCCGGCTGGTTCTCGCCGTCGCACGCAGCGGAAGTATCAGCGAGGTCGCGCAGCTGACGGGGCTGTCGCAGCCCACCGTCACCCGGGCCGTGAGGGCGACGGAACGGCTCGTCGGATTCCCCCTGTTCCACCGCACACCGGACGGGACCCGCCCCACCGGCGACGCCGCCAAGGCGTTCCGGCGGATCGAAAGCATCCTCGAGAACTACGACGCCCTCGCCTCCCTCGACGACTCCCCTGTCACCGTCCTGCGGTTCGCGTACCGCGAGGGCGAGCTCCCCACGATCCTCGACAGCGCGATGGCGCACTGGAACCGCGAGAAGATGCTGCCCGCGAAGCTGATCGAATGCGTGGACCCTGTTGCAGAGCTGCAGGCCGGCGGCGCCGAGTTCGCGGTCGCGCCCTACTCGGGGACGCCGTTCCCCGACGGGTTCGACCACCGGCCGCTGCGGATCATCCGCACCGCGCGACTCGACCTGGTCTACGCCGCCGCGCCGACCGGTCCGATCGACGAGTTCCTGCAGGCGCTCGCCCTCGCGTGACGGGCCCGGCGGCGCCCCGCCCTCAGACCTCGATCTTGGCGGCCAGCGCGAGCAGATCCGCCTCGCCGCCGGGGCGGGCGACGAGCTGTACGCCCTCGCCGAGGAAGGGCACGGTCATCGCCGGCCAGCCGACGAGGTTCCACAGCGGCGGGTAAGGCGCATAGGCGAGGCTCGGGATCGCGCTCGCGGCCCAGGGCAGCTCGGCGTACCGGCGGGCGGGCGCAGGCCGGCGGGCCAGCGCGGGGGTGACGAGCACGTCGACGCCCTCGGCGGCGAAGAACCGCTCCAGCGCGCTCTCCAGGCGGGCCGCGTCGGCGGGCCGCACCAGGCCGCGGCGCGCGACGGCGCGGCCGAGCGCGGCGTGCCGCCGGGTGCGGGCCTGCAGGAGCAGCGGGTTCGCGCCGCGGGCGACGATGTCGTCGGCGTCGGTCGCCGCGGCCTCCGCCCACCGGGCGAGCAGTGGGAGCGGCGAGGCCGGGTACGGCACCTTCACGTCGCGGACCGCGTGCCCGCGCTCGGCGAGCCGGTCCGCGGCGCCGCGCACGGCCCGCGTGATCGCGCGGGAGGTGAACGTCAGGGCCGTGGGCCGGTTGAGGCCGAGGCCGACGCGGAGGCCGGCACCGTCGCCGATCGTCGCGAGCTCGGGGCGCTCGGCGAGCACGGAGAGGCCCAGGGCCGCGTCCTCGACGGTCCGCGTCATCGGCCCGTTCTCGGACATGCCGAACCAGTTCGTGGGCCCGAGCTGCGCGGGCACGACGCCGCGGCCGGGCTTGATCGCGACGATCCCGGTGCACGCGGCGGGGCCGCGCAGCGAGCCGAGGCCGTCGTTGCCGTGCGCGAGCGCGACGTGCCCCGCGGCCACGACGGCGGCGCTGCCGCCGGAGCTGCCGCCCGCGGTGCGGCCGGGCCGGTGCGGGTTGCCGACGACCTCGCGGGCGTCGTCCGTCATGGCCCACAGGCAGAGCTCGGGGACGCGCGTCAGGCCGACCACGACGGCGCCGGCGGCGCGCAGCCGCTTCACCACGGGGTGGTCGGCCTGCTCGATCGGCAGGCCCGCGCCGCAGGCCTCGGAGACGCCGTCGAGCATCCGGTGGCCGGAGACGGCGACGTTGTCCTTGATCGCGATGGGTACGCCGGCGAGCGGCAGCGAGTACCGATCGGGCCGCGTGTCGACCGCGGCGGCCTCGGCGAGCGCCTGCTCGGGGCGCAGCACGCGCCAGCCGTGCACGGCGTCGTCACCGATGCGGGCCAGCGCCTGACGGGTGGCGTCGACGGCGGTGAGCCTGCCCGATCGCACCCGCTCCGCAGTGGCCGCAGCGGTGAGCAGGGTCATTCGCTGTAGACCTTGGGCTCCAGCACGCCGATGTACGGCATATCGCGGTAGCGCTCGGCGTAGTCCAGGCCGTAGCCCACGACGAACTCGTTCGGGATGTCGAAGCCGACCCACTTCACGTCGACCTCGACGCGGACCGCATCGGGCTTGCGCAGCAGCGTGACCACCTCGAGCGAGTTGGGCTGGCGGGTCGCGAGGTTGCGCAGCAGCCAGCTCAGGGTGAGGCCGGAGTCGATGATGTCCTCGACTATGAGCACGTCGCGGCCGGCGATGTCGCGGTCCAGATCCTTGAGGATCCGCACCACGCCCGAGCTCGACGTCGACGAGCCGTAGCTGGAGACGGCCATGAACTCGAGCTGGGTGGGGACGGGCAGCGCCCGGGCCAGGTCGGTCACGAACATCACCGCGCCCTTGAGCACGGTGATCAGCAGGAGGTCGGTCTCCCGTTCGCCGTACTCCTGCGCGATCTGCGCCGCGAGCTCCGCGGTCCGCTGCTTGATCTGCTCCTCCGAGAGGACCACCGAGGCGATGTCTCCCGCGTACAACTCACCAGTGCCGTTCACCACGCTCTCAGAATGCCACCTGTCCGGTGCACTTGCAGCCGCCGCCCCGCACTTCCGCCCGGGATCGCGGTCGGGCCCTGCCCGCGCCAGTCGGTGACGAGGGCGTCGACCGCCGCGAGGTGGGCGGCCGTGAGGGCGCGCGCGCCGCACCCGGCGAGCCAGGTCCGCAGCGCCCGGATCCGCAGGGCCGCAGGCAATCCCGAGATCTCATCCACCGCCAGCTCGGGGCCCGACGGGGCCGGGGCGAGCGCGTCGAGCGCGTCGTTGTCGGCACGGAGCGAGGCGGCGGTGCGGGCGAGGGACTCGGCCACGCCCCCGCCGAGCACGTCCTCGAGGAGCGGCAGCACCTCGGTGCGGACGCGGACGCGGGTGTACCTCGGGTCGAGGTTGTGCGGGTCCTCCCACGGGGTCAGCCCGAGCTCCGCGCAGGCGGCCCGGGTGTCGGCGCGGCGCACGCCCAGCAGCGGGCGCCCGTACGGCGCGGCCCATGCCGCCATCCCGGCGAGCGAGCGCGCCCCGCTGCCCCGGCCGAGCCCCAGCAGCACCGTCTCCGCCTGATCGTCGAGGGTGTGGCCGAGCAGCACCGGGGCGCCGTCGCGAGCGGCGTCGAGGGCGGCGTAGCGGGCTGCGCGGGCCGCGGCCTCGGGACCGCCGGCACCGTCGACCACGACGGGCAGGACGTCGGCCCGGCGCGCCCCGAGGTCGCGGGCGGTCGCGGCGGCGGTCGCGGCCACGGCGGCGGCCCCCTCCTGCAGTCCGTGGTCGACGACGAGCGCGGTCACGTCGAGGCCCTCGGCGAGCGCCCCGGTGAGCAGCGCGAGGGAGTCGGCGCCGCCCGAGAGGGCGACGGCCACCGTCGGGCCCGATCCGTGGGCGGCGTGCCAGGCCCGGACCGCGTGCCGCACGCGCAGCGCCGCCGGCCCGGGGCGGTTCACAGGACCCGGGCGATCCATCGCCGCGGCTCGTCGAGCTCGTCGGGCAGCGGCAGCGTCTCGGGGCCGGTCCACACGCGGTTGAACCGCTCCATACCGACCGCGGCGACCACGGCGTCCACGAATTTCTTGCCCCGCACGTACTGCGCGATCTTCGCGTCCATGCCCATCAGGGCGCGCAGCAAGCGCTGGAACGGGTTCGACGGTGCCGCCCGCCGCCGGTCGAAGGCCGCGCGGATGGTCGCGACGGTGGGGATCACGTCGGGCCCGGCGGCGTCCATGACGTGATCGGCGTGCCCCTCGAGCAGGGTGCCGAGCATGAGCAGCCGCTCCACCGCGGCGAACTGTTCGGGCGGGGCGGCGATCTCGAGCACGCCGATGATGCCGCTGTGCCGGCCGTCCCCCGACAGGGCCCGCCGGGTGCGGGCCAGGAGGTCGCCGACGGAACCCGCCCCACCGGCTCCGGCGAGCGCGGAGACGTTCTCCCGCATGTAGTCCCGCAGCCACGGGTTGGCGGCGAACTGGACCCGGTGGGTGACCTCGTGCAGGCACACCCACATGCGGAAGTCCTCGGGCCGCAGCCGCAGCGCCCGCTCGACGGCGAGTACGTTCGGAACCACGAGCAGCAGCTCGCCGCCGTCGACGCCGAACGGGTCGTACTGGCCCAGAACGGATCCGGAGACCATGCCGAGCATCGCCCCGGCCTGCACGCCGGCGAGTCGAGCGCCGAGGCCGGGGTGCCCCGCGTCGTCCGGCTCGATCAGCGCCTCCATGGACCGGGCGGACGCGGAGACCCACTCGCGGCGGTCCACGGTGCGCGCCGGCGGCACGGTCCCCGGGGTGACGAGGCCCGTGACGCGCCGGACGTGCTCCTCCGCGGCGACGGCGTCCGCGAGCAGTTCGTCGGCGGCGCGTCGCCGGGTGTAGGCGGTGGTGGCGGGGCCGTCCCCGAGGACGCGGGCGACGCGGCGGCCGGACGCGGCGGCGACCGCCCAGTCCACCTGCGCGCGTACCGTCCTCGGCTCGTCCATGGCGATCAGCGGCACCCGCAGCCGCGGAGCGCGGCGGTCACGGCGTCCATGGCGGGCCGAGCCACGTCGACCGGCGTGCCGGAGGACATGAGCGTGAAGGTGAGTACGGCACCGTCGCGCCCGGGGACGTAGCCCGCGAGCGTGGAGACGCCCGAGAGGCTCCCCGTCTTGGCGCGGACGTAGCCGGCGCCGGGGCGGTTGACGGTGGTGTACCGGTCGGCGAGGGTGCCGGTGGCGGCGGCGACGGGCAGCAGGTCCAGCAGGGGGCGAAGCTGCGGCTTGCCGGCGCCGGCCGCGGCGGTGACGATGCCGTCGAGCACCGTCGCGGGGATGCGGTTGGCGTTGGACAGGCCGCTGGTGTCGGAGAGCTCGACGCCGGTGAGGTCGAAGCCGGCGTTCCGGAGCGCGCCGGTGACCGCGCGGGCTGCGCCGTCGAAGGAGGCGGGCTGGTTCGTGGCGAGCGCGACCTCGCGGCCGATGGACTCGGCGAGCACGTTGTCGGAGTGCACCAGCGCGTCGTGCAGGCGGGTGCTGAGCGGGGCGCTGCGGACGGCGGCGAGCTGCGCGGCGCCCTGGGGCGCGGTGCCCTCCGCGACGGCGGTCGGCGGCAGGCCGAGCGCGGCGGCGAGGGCGCGGCCGGCGGTCAGCGCGGGGTCGGTGACGCGGGGCGAGTAGTCCTCGGCGGGCCGGATGCGGCCGGAGTCGGCGATGAGCGACTGCAGCGGGGTGATGTCACCGCCCGCGATGTCGGCGCGCTCCCAGCCCCGGGCGAAGTCGGCGCCGGTGAACAGCGAGGTGTCGACGACGACCTTGGTGACCGTGGTGCCCGCGCGGCGCAGCTGCGCGGCGAGGTCGGCGATCTTCGGCGCGTCCGTGAAGAGCGACGGTCCGCCCGCGCGCAGCGTCGGATCGCCCGCGCCGACGAGGACGACCTCGCCGGGGACCGGGCCCGCGACCACGGTGGTGGTGATCCGCTTGTCGGCGGGCAGGGTGAGCAGCGCGGCGGCGGCGGTGAGCACCTTGGTGGTCGACGCCGGGGTGCGCGGGCGCGTGGCGTCGCGCTGCCAGAGCACCTGCCCGGTGCCGGCGTCGGCGATGACGCCGGTGAAGTCGCCCAGGTCGGGATTGCGCAGGGCCGCCTCGATCTGGGTGCTGATCCCTGCGGCGCTGGGGGCGACGGTGCCCGCGACCTGCGCGATCGCGGGCCGGTACGGCTGTTCGACGGGGCGCTGGGGCACGGTGTCGGCCACCGCCTGCCGGTCCCGGTAGACGCCGTAGCCCAGGGTGGCCGCGACGGCGCCGCCGACGACGAGCGCCAGCACGACCACGGTGATCGCGAGGCGCAGGAGGGTCCGTCGAATCCGCGAGCGTCGCACCGCACCACCCTAACGGCAGCCCGGAACCGGGAGCGGAGTGAGCGGGTCGGACCGGGTTCGCAAAGGGTATCCTCGGCGTGCATGGTTGACGCGAGCGAAGGGAAACAATGAGCGTCGAATTCGAGGTCACCGTCGAGATCGCCAAGGGCTCGCGGAACAAGTACGAGGTGGATCACAAGACCGGCCGCCTCAAGCTGGACCGCTACCTGTACACGTCGTTCGGCTACCCCACCGACTACGGCTACATCGAGGACACCCTGGGTGAGGACGGCGATCCGCTGGACGCGCTCGTGCTGCTGCAGGAGTCGGTGATCCCCGGATCGCTCGTCGACTGCCGCGCCATCGGCATGTTCAAGATGGAGGACGAGAAGGGCGGCGACGACAAGGTGCTCGTCGTGCCCGCCGGCGATCCCCGCTGGGACTCGGTCCAGGACATCGGCGACATCGACAAGTTCGAGCTGGACGCCATCGAGCACTTCTTCGTCCACTACAAGGACCTCGAGCCCGGCAAGTTCGTCAAGGGCTCGTCGTGGGTGGGCAAGAAGGAGGCCGAGGAGGAGATCGCCCGGTCGATCGCCCGCGCGGAGACCGCCGGGTCCGACGCGCACTGACGCTCACGGGATACGCGAAGCGGCGGCGAGGGATTCCTCGCCGCCGCTCTCGTGTGTTCGTGCGCTACAGCTTTCCGGCGACGCGCTGGACGATCTCCTCGAAGCCCACCTGGTCGATCTTCCCGTCGGCGCCCGGGTTGGCGGTGACCATCGCGACCACGCCGCCCTTGCTGAAGTAGGCGGTGCGGGCACCGGCGGACTGCCCGCCGATCGTGCGGGTCATCTCGAGCACGAAGCCCTTCCCGCCGACGTTCGCAGGCAGATCCTTGCGGACGGCGGTCTGGGTGAGCGCATCCCCGTACTTGACGGTCGCGCACTCCCCGGTGCCGGCGGCCTCGAACACGTCCAGTCGCGCGGAGCCCGGCAGCAGCGTCACGCCGTAGACGGCGGCCTTGTCCTTCGCGATGCTCTGCTGGACGCCGAACTTGATCGTCTCCACGACCTCCTGCTGCGCGGCGACGTTCTTGTCCTTGCAGCCCGCGGGCGTGATCTGCGCCGCCTGCACCTGGCCGACGGAGTTCATCGCGCCCTGGAAGGCGTCGTCGGGAGCCACGGTGGTCAGCGTCAGCCCTGCGGGCAGGTCGGCCTGGGCGAGCGCCTTGGACGGCACGTCGACGTCCGGAGCGGCGGACGACGGTGCCGCCGCTTCGTCGCCCCCGCCGCAGCCGGCGAGCAGCAGGCCCGACGCGGCGAGCGCCGCGAGGATGCCGGGGGAACGGGTCGGGTCACTGCGGCGCAACGGCTTTCTCCTGCCGATCGGGGTAGCGGATCGGGCTAGACCTTACCGAACCGCCGCAGGAACGACGCGGTGAAGGCCGGGTAACCCCCGTCGCGGATCGCGCGGCGCGCGGCCGCGGCGAGGGACACGAAGAAGTGCTCGTTGTGCAGGGTGCACAGCGTCACGGCGAGCCCCTCGTTCGCGGCGAAGAGGTGGTGCACGTAGGCGCGGGTGAAGGCGTCGGTCCGGTTGGGCCCGCCCGGGCGCCCCTCGGCGGGATCGAGCGGCCGGAAGTCCGCGCGCAGCGCGGGATCGGTGACGTCGAGGACGCCCGTCGAGGTGTAGACGCGGCCCTCCGCGCCGGCCCGCGCGGGCTCGGTGCCGTCGAGCAGGTCGACGCCCGCCTCGATCGCGGCCAGGAGGTCCGCCGGGCCGGTGATGCCGCCGAGGTAGCGCGGACGGTCCCTCTCCAGTTCGCCGACGACGGCGCGCAGCAGCGCGGTCTCGTGGGCGGGGGCACCGACGCCCTCGATCCGGTAGCCGCCGAAGCCCAGTCCGCCGGCCCGACGGTCCTCGTCCGCGAGCCTGCGCAGCGCGCGGGCCGCGGACCGTCGACGCTCGGGGTCCGCGCCGCCGGTCACCACGGCCCACAGCGAGAGGGCGTCGTGCCGGTCGGCGGTCTGCCAGGCGTGCTCGGCGAGCGCCCGGCGGGCCCAGCGCTCGGTGCGCGCGGGATCCTCCGCGTCCGCGAGGGCGAAGGCGACGTCGAAGCCCATGCGGTGCGCGAGGCGCACCGTCTCCTCGGGGTCCCAGCGGTGCGGCGAGCCGTCGAGGCGGCCGCGGAAGGCGATGCCCTCGTCGGTGATCCGCGTCTTGCGCTGCTCCGCGACGGCGGCGACGCCGGTGTCGGCGATCGTGGGCGCCGCCCAGGCCATGGCTGCGCCGATGCCGCCGGCGCCCTCGATGACGTCGACGCCGGGCTGCAGGTACAGCTCGTGCAGGTCGACGGTCAGCGCCGCGGCGCCGAGATCGGTCAGCTCGCGCGGGGTGAGGCCGGCGATCGCGCCGCGGCTCGCCACCGGCACGTAGGCGGGCGTGGCGATCTCGCCGCGGGGCAGCACCATCCGGCCCGACCGGGCCCCGCCGGGACCGGTGGCTTCGACGGCGAACCGGACGGGGTCGGTGGTGCCGGAGGCGCGCAGCCGGGTGTTGCCGGCGATCGCCCGGTAGCCGGTGCGCAGCTCTGCGAGTTCGGCGGCGAGCGAGGCGTTCTGGGCCCGGAGCTCGTCGATCTCGGAGCGCGAGGCCGCGGCCTGCTCGGGGGTCGGCGTGGGCGTGGGGACGGGGCCGGTGGGCGGTTCGGTCACGATGTCCTCCGTCGCTGCTGTGCCCGCCACGGATGCCGCGGCGGCGCTGATCTCCGCGGTCTCGATGCTGTCAGGCGTCGCGGCGGCGCCGGACTCCGGGGTGGTCGCCTCGATGGCCGGCGCGGTGCGCAGGGGCACGGCCTTCCAGAACAGGACGAGGACGAGCCCGATCGCGGCCAGCACGGTGACGGCGAGGAAGACGACGTCCATGGAATCGGCGAACCCCGCCTTGAGCGGGTGGACGAGGGTGTCGGGCAGCTTCTGCAGTGCGGAGGTGTCCGACATGACGTCGCTGACGGCGCTGGAATCGCCGTGCACGAGCTTGGCGGCGAAGTCCTGCGCGGCCGGGCCGTCGTGGCCGGCGGCGGCGCGCTGGACGGCAGCCGTGTACTCCGGGTCCGCGGCCGCATCGGTCATGCGGCTGCTCATCTTGTGCGGCATCTGCGAGAACAGCACCGAGAGGAAGACCGCGACGCCGAGCGTGCCGCCGATCTGGCGGAAGAACGTGGCGGCGGCGGTCGAGACGCCCATGTCGCGCGGCGGCAGGATGTTCTGCAGCGCCAGGGTGAGCGGCTGCATCAGGTTGCCGAGGCCGAAGCCGATCACGGCCGCCCCCGCCATGACGTAGCCGATCTGCACGTCGGCGCTGATGTAGTGCATGCCGAACATGCCCGCGGTGAGCAGCACCGCGCCGATGATCGGGAAGACGCGGTAGCGGCCGGTGCGGGAGATCATCTGGCCGGCCAGGATCGAGCCGAGCATGAGGCCCGCGACCATGGGCAGCATGAGGAAGCCCGCCTTCGTCGGGCTGGCGCCGCGGACCACCTGGAAGTACTGGGGCAGCAGCGAGATGCCGCCGAACATCGCGGCGCCCACGACCATCGAGATGAGCACGCCCTGCGCGAAGATGACGTTCCTGAAGATGCGCAGCGGGATGATCGCGTCCTCGCCCATGTACTTCTCGATGGCGATGAACGCGAGGACGCCGGCGGCGCCGATGCCGTAACAGATCAGCGTCTTGCTGGAGCCCCAGCCCCATTCCTGGCCCTGCTCGGCGACGATGAGCAGCGGGACCAGGCCGACGGACAGCGCCACCGCGCCGAACCAGTCGATGCGGACGCCTTCGCGGCGGGTGTGCGGCAGGCGCAGCACGCGGGAGACGACGGCCAGCGCGACGATGCCGATCGGCACGTTCACCAGGAAGACCCAGCGCCAGCCGGAAATGCCGAGGATGCTGTCGGCGCCCGAGAAGAGGCCGCCGAGCACGGGGCCGAGCACCGAACTGGTACCGAACACGGCGAGGAAGTAGCCCTGGTACTTGGCGCGCTCGCGGGGCGGCACGATGTCGCCGATGATGGTGAGCGCCAGCGACATCAGGCCGCCGGCGCCGAGGCCCTGCACCGCGCGGAAGGCGGCCAGCTCGTACATCGACGTGGCCGTGCTGCACAGCAGGGAGCCGATCACGAAGACCGTGATGGCGAACATGAAGAAGGGCTTGCGACCGTAGATGTCCGACAGCTTGCCGTACAGCGGGGTGACGATCGTCGAGGTGATGAGGTACGCCGTGGTGACCCACGCCTGCAGCTTGTAGCCGTTGAGATCGTCAGCGATGGTCCGGATCGCCGTGGAGACGATCGTCTGGTCGAGCGCGGCGAGGAACATGCCGGTCATGAGGCCCGACAGGATGTAGAGGATCTGCTTGTGCGTGAGGCCCGCGCCCGCGGTCTCCTGCTCCGCCGCCGCGGCGGTCACTCGCCTTCCCGCATCAGCTTGAGGGCCTGCTCGAACTGCACCAGCGCCCGGTTCCCGAGCGTCACGAACTGGTCGATCTCCTCGTCTGTCCACTCCTCCATGAGGGGCCGGAGCTTCTCGTTGCGCTGCTGCCGGATGAACTCGACCTTGGCCTCCCCCGCCTCCGTCGCGGAGACGAGCGCCGCCCGGCGGTCCGAGGGGTCGGCGGTGCGCTCGGCGTAGCCCAGGTTGGTCAGGGTGGTCACGTACCGGCTCGCGGTGGACGGGTCCGTGTGGATCTGGTCCGCGAGCACGGACGAGCGCATGGGCCCGCCCTTCACCAGGGCGAAGAGCGCGGTGTACGCCGCCAGTTCGACGCCGTCCGGCGCGACCGCATGCCGCGTCATCACGGCGTGCCGCTCCTTGAGCCGGGTGAGCTCGGCGATCACGCCGACGATCCCCTCTATCCGGTCCGCACGTTCCTCGTCCGTCATCACGCCTCCGCAGGTCCCGTCCGCCCACGTCGCCGTGTTCGGACATGCAAAACTACGTGCAGCCTACAACTATTAGGACAACTAGTCGACTCGGGCGAACCGGCCTATGCCGCCGATGTCGTGACGATTCTGGCACCCGTGAGCGCCACGAGCGCGGCGAAGTCGGTGCGGAAGATCGTGTCGTGCGTCCCGGCCGCGGCGTACAGGTCCGGATAGTCGGCGAGCGACTCGTCGATGACGGTGACCACCGGGCGCGGATGCCCGACGGGCGAGACGCCGCCGATGACCTGGCCGGTCGCGGCGGCCACGTCGTCGGGCTTCGCGCGGGTGATCGCGCCGTAGCCGAGCCGATCGGCGAGCCCGGCGGTGTCCACCCGGTGCCGGCCGCTCGAGAGGACGAGCAGGGGCGCACCGTCGGCCAGGAAGACGAGGCTGTTGGCGATCGCGCCCACCTCGCACCCCAGCGCCGCCGCGGCCTCCGCGGCGGTCTTGGCACCGTCGGGCACGAGGCGCACGGTGTCCGGGTGCCCCGCGGCGGCCAGGGCAGCGCGGACGGTCTCGGTGCGGGCGGAGTACTGCTCGGTCACGCCGGTCAGTATGCCCGCCCGCGCTACGCGGCGAGCAGGGTGGCGATGAGGTCCTTGGTGCGCGCCCCGCCGACGGGGCGCAGCACGACGGCGTCGGCGACCTCGGCGGCGTAGACGTCCTCGATCAGGGACTTCAGGCCCGACGGGGTGCCGATGTACGTGATGCTCTGCGGCGCGGCGCCGCTCGGGGCGTAGCTGGCGCGGGCGTCGGCGGCGCGCTCGTCGATCACCACGTCGACCTCGAGCGCGACCGCACCCGGCTCCCGCCCGGCGCGCTCGGCCTCGGCGCGCAGGTAGCCGCGCTCCCGCTGCGCGATGCGCAGATCGGCGGCGCGCACCCGCGTCAGGTGCGAGGCCTCGGGCTCACCGTCGACGGTGACCACCAGTGCGGGGCGGGAGACGGTCGTCATGGATTCCTCCGGGTTCAGTTCGCTCGTGCGGACAGGTCTTCGAGGGCGCGCGCCAGGCGGCGCACGTCGTGCTCGCTCGTGCCGAGGCCGATGCTCGCGCGGACGGCGCCGTCGTAGCATCCCAATCGGTTAACGACGGGGTGGGCGCAGAACTTCCCGTCGCGCACGCCGATCCCGTGCTCGGACGAGAGGAACTCGGCGACCTCGCGGGGCGTGCGGCCGTCCACGGTGAAGGCGACGATGCCCACCCGCTCGGTGGAGTCGGCCCAGATCTTCAGCGTGCGGACACCGTCGACGCCCTCGAGCGAACGCAGCAGCAGGTCGGTGAGGAAGCGCTCGTGGCGCGCGATGGCGTCCTCGCCGAGGCGCTCGATGGCCTCGCAGGCGGCGGCGATGGCGACGGCGCCCAGGACGTTGGGCGAGCCGGCCTCGTGCCGCGCGGGGCCGGTGTGCCAGGCGACCTCGACGGACTTCGACACGGGCGTGCCGATCACCTCGTAGCTCGCGCCGCCGCCGCAGCGGACGGGCTCGGCCTCGTCGAACCAGTCGGCGCGGCCGACGAGCACGCCGGAGCCGAAGGGCGCGTACAGCTTGTGGCCGGAGAAGGCGAGGTAGTCGACTCCGCTCTCGCGCAGCGAGATCCGACGGTGCGGGACCAGCTGGGCACCGTCGACCGCGATGCGCGCGCCGTGCCGGTGGGCGAGCGCGGCGAGCCGGCGGATGGGCAGCACCTCGCCGGTGACGTTGGACGCGCCGGTCACGCTGACCAGGGCCGCGGGGCGGGCGCGGAGCTCCTTCTCGAGCACCTCGAGGGTGCCCTCGATCGACAGCGGAGCGGAGATCACACGGGCCCCGATCCGCTTCCACGGCAGCAGGTTCGCGTGATGCTCGCAATCGAGGACCACGACCTCGCCGGGCACGCAGCCCGCGAGCAGGTTGATCGAGTCGGTGGTGTTGCCGGTGAAGATCACGTGATCGTCGGCGCGGGCGCCCACGAACTCCGCGACGATCTCGCGGGCCCGCTCGTAGCGGGAGGTGGAGCGCTGCGAGAGGTAGCCAGCGCCGCGGTGCACGCTCGCGTACTCCCCCAGCGCCTCCTGGACCGCCTGCTGCACCTCGACGAGGGCCGGCGCGCTCGCGGCGTAGTCGAAGTTGGCGTAGCGGACCGTCGCGCCGTCGGTGAGCGGGGCGTACTCGTCGGCGCCGGTCACGGCGGCGAGGGGGCCCAGCGACAGCGGGGTGCTGCGGACGGTCGGGGTGAGGCAGACGGCGGTGCGCTCGGTGGTGGCGATGTTCATGAGAGATGTCCTTCGGTATGAGGACGCGCGGCACCCGTTTCCGACGTGCCGCGAATCCGCGCTTGCCGCACTCGTTCGGTGCGGCCAGGTCGTCACCCGGAGCACCCCACCGCGGAGGAGGGTTGCCGACCAGCGAGCCGGGGCTTGTCGCTGGCACTCATGACCTGCGTCGAGAATGCCCTGTCGCGCGGCCCGGCGTCAAGGTTCGAATCACGGCGAGGCCAAACCGCCGGGAGTACATTCGCGGGCATGAGCGAGTGGACGTACCTGATGGACATGGACGGGGTGCTGGTCCACGAGGAGCACCTGATCCCCGGCGCCGACGCCTTCATCGCGGAGCTGACGGCCGCCGGGACGCCGTTCATGGTGCTCACCAACAACTCGACGCGCACCCCGCGCGACCTGCGCGCCCGCCTGGTCGCCACGGGGCTCGACATCCCCGAGTCGCGGATCTGGACCTCCGCGCTCGCCACCGCGAAGTTCCTCCAGGACCAGCGGCCGAACGGCACCGCCTACGTGGTCGGCGAGTCGGGCCTGACGACGGCGCTGCACGACGCCGGTTACGTGCTCACCGACAACGATCCGGACTACGTGGTGCTCGGCGAGACCCGCACGTACTCGTTCGAGGCGATCACCACGGCGATCCGCCTGATCGACCGCGGCTCGCGCTTCATCGCGACGAACCCGGACCCGACGGGGCCGTCGCGCGACGGTCTGCTGCCGGCGACTGGCGCGGTCGCCGCGCTGATCCGCGAGGCCACGGGCCGCTCGCCCTACTACGTGGGCAAGCCGAACTCGCTGATGATGCGATCCGCCCTGCGCGCACTCGGTGCGCACTCCGCGGACACGCTGATGATCGGCGATCGGATGGATACCGACATCGTCTGCGGCCTGGAGGCGGGCCTGCGCACCATCCTCGTGCTCACCGGCATCTCCACCCGCGAGTCGGTCACCGCCTACCCGTACCGCCCCACCCGCACCATCGATTCCGTCGCCGACCTCGTCGGTCACACGGAGGACCCGTTCCCCGGCTGAGAGCACCCAGCCGGGGAACGAGTCACTGCCCCTTGACGTTGACGATCTGGCGCAGGACGGCACGGACCGTGACCAACTGCTCCGCGTCGGCCATCACCCGGTCGATCGGCTTGTAGGCCTGCGGGATCTCGTCGATGAAGTCGGGGCTGTCGCGGAACTCGATGCCCGCCATGGCCTCCCGCAGCTGCTCGTGCGTGAAGGCCCTACGCGCCGCGGACCGGGAGTACTCCCTGCCCGCGCCGTGCGGAGAGCTGTTCAGCGACGGGGCGAAGCCCTTGCCCTCGACGATGTAGGACGCGGTGCCCATCGAGCCCGGGATCAGGCCGAGCTTGCCCTCGGTGGCCTCGATCGCCCCCTTCCTCGACACCCACACCTCCTTGCCGAAGTGCTTCTCGCGCTTGGTGAAGTTGTGGTGGCAGTTGATCCGCTCCGCCTCCACGACGGGGGTCCCCACCCACTCGCCGAGCTGGCGGATCACCCGGTCCATCATCTCCTCACGGTTGAGCAGCGCGAAGTGCTGCGCCCACGTCAGCTCGGCGATGTACCGTCGGAACTCGGGCGTGCCCTCCACGAGGTAGGCCAGGTCCGGATCCGGCAGATCGATCCACCACTGCTTGCACAGGCGGGTCGCCACGGCGATGTGGTGCTGGGCGATCTTGTTGCCCACGCCGCGGGAACCGGAGTGCAGGAACGCCCAGACGGTGTCGTCCTCATCGAGGCTGATCTCGATGAAGTGATTCCCGCCGCCGAGGGTGCCCAGCTGCAGCGCCCAGTTCCCGGCGTACTTCGCGGGGTCGAAATCCGCGCGCTCGGCGAGCGCCGTCAGCTCCGCGATCCTCGGCTCCGCCGTGGCCACGACCTTCTTGTTGTAGCGGCCCGGCGACAGCGGGACCGCCCGCTCGATGGCCTCACGCACCGTCGCACGGTCGTCCGGCAGATCGGACTTCGTGAACTGCGTGCGGACCGCGATCATGCCGCAGCCGATGTCGACGCCGACCGCCGCGGGGATCACAGCGCCGAGGCTCGGGATGACCGAACCGACGGTGGCGCCCTTGCCCAGGTGGGCGTCGGGCATCAACGCGATGTGCGGGTAGATGAACGGCAGCTTCGCCGTGGTGATCGCCTGCTCGCGGGTCTTCTCGTCCAGGATGGACGCCCACGAGACCAAGGACTTACTGATCTTCTCCATGTCTTTCTCGTCTCGATGTGATGGTCACCGGTCCGAGAAGCCATGCGCCTGACGCATGGGCACCGGGCCGGCGGTGAAGCGACGGCCCGGGTTGCCGCAGGTTATGCGGGCACGCCGAACCGACGGCAGTAGCACTGCCGCAGCGATTCGGGGAGCTTGCGCATATCCATGTCGGGCAGCGTATTCGAGGGCTCCTCCGCGGTCCACCGACTTTCTCCGGTCACACCCTCGATCTGTGCGACGATGCAGCGTAATACCCGATCAGTGGCCACCTAGAGTAGGCGAATGGCGTTGCTGGAAGTGATCGCGCTGGGCGCACAGGACGCGGTCGCGGCGCGGGAGGGCGGGGCGGACCGGGTGGAGCTCGTCGCCGACATGGCGGCGGACGGACTGAGCCCCTCCCCCGCCACCGTCGCCGAGGTCCGTGCCGCCGTGGACATCCCGGTGCGCGTGATGCTCCGGCTCACCGACGGTTTCGAGCCCGGGGACCTCGGCGCGCTGGTGCGGCGCACTGCGGAGCTGAGAGATGCCGGGGCGGAGGAGTTCGTGCTCGGCTTCCTCACCGCCGACGGCGCCCTGGACCTGCCGGCCGTGACGCGGGTCGTCGAGGCGATCGACGGCGCACCGTGGACGTTCCACCGCGCGATCGACCACTGCGCGGACCGGGCGGCGCTCCGCGCGGAGGTCGCGGATCTGCCGGGCCTCGATGGGTTCCTCACCGCGGGCGCGGCGACCGGAGTCGACGACGGCATCATCGCGCTCATCGCAGAAGCACAGGGCCTGCAACAGATCCTGGCCGGCGGCGGCCTGCGTCTCGCACACCTGTCACGGCTACGCGCGGCCGGAATCGACGCCTTCCACATCGGCAGCGCAGCACGGCCCGACGGGTGGGACGCGCCGGTCTCAGCGGAAGCCGTCCGCACGTGGCGCGCCGCCATCGACGATCCGGCGCCCTGAGTGCGGTCGAAAACCCACGGATTGCGCAGGACACCGACCGCACTCGCGACGGCAGGACTCAGCCCAGGGCGCGGTCGAGATCCTCGATGAGGTCGTCGACGTTCTCCAGCCCCACGGACAGGCGCAGCATCGAGTCCGTGAGCCCGATCTTCGCGCGGCCCTCGGGCCCCGTCGCGCGATGCGTCGTGGTGGCGGGGTGGGTGATCAGCGACTTGGCGTCGCCGAAGTTGTTGGAGATGTCGATGACCTGCAGCCGGTTGAGGAACTCGAAGGCGCGCTCCTTGCCGGCCAGGGCCCCGTCGGCCAGCTCCAGCGTGATGACCGTGCCCCCGGCCTTCATCTGCCGCTTCGCCAGCTCGTGCTGCGGGTGCGAGGGCAGGAAGGGGAAGAGCACCTTCGAGACGCGCGGGTCGGCGTCGAGGAACTCGGCGACCTTCTGCGCGTTCGCACTGACCCGCTCGGCCCGGAGGTCCAGAGTCTCCAGCGCCTTGAGCAGCACCCAGGCGTTGAACGGCGCCATCGCGGGACCGGTGTGCCGCATCAGCTGCTTCACCGGGCCGTCGATGTAGTCGAACCGGCCGAGGATGGCCCCGCCCATCACGCGGCCCTGGCCGTCCATCGTCTTGGTGGAGGAATGCACGATCACGTCGGCGCCCATCCCCAGCGAATCCTGGTAACCGACCGGTGTGAAGCCTGCGTCGAGGACGACCTGCGCGCCCGCGGCGTGGGCCAGCGAGGCCACGGCGCGCACGTCGACGAGGCCCTGCATCGGGTTCGCGGGGGTTTCGAAGAAGACGGCCTGGGTGGGGACGCTGAGCGCCTCCTCCCACTGGGCGAGGTCCTCGCCGTCGACGAAGACGGTCTCGATGCCCCAGCGCGGCAGGATCTCGTTGCACACCACGTAGCAGGAGCCGAACAGCGAGCGGGCCGCCACGAGCCGGTCGCCGGCCTTGAGCAGCGCGCCGAGCGCGGTGAAGACGGCGGACATGCCGGAGGCGGTCGCGAAGCAGGCCTCGGCGCCCTCCAGGAGGCGCAGGCGCTCCTGGAACATCGCCACCGTCGGGTTGCCGTAGCGCGAGTAGACGAACCGGTCGATGTCGCCGTTGAAGGCGGCCTCGGCGGCCTCGGCGTTCTCGTAGGTGTAGCCCGAGTTCAGGAAGAGCGCCTCGGAGGTCTCCTCGTAGTTCGTGCGCAGGACGCCGCCGCGCACCGCGTACGTCTCGGGCCGCAGGCCGTCGGGCAGGGGGCTGAACTCCGTCATGGCTTCAGCCTAGAACTGCCGCCAGGGCAGGCCGTCGGCGCGCCAGCCCGCGACGCCCCGATGCCCGAGTGCGTCGATGGGGCCCTCGAAGCCGTCGAGCACGTTGTAGGCACGTGCGACGCCGGCGGCGGTGGCGGTCTCGGCGGCGCCGATCGAGCGGTGCCCGGAGCGGCACAGGAAGACGACGGGGGCGTCGTCGGTGACGCCCTTGGCGCGGAGCTCCTCGACGAAGGTCGGGTTGAGCGCACCGTCGGGATAGCGCTGCCACTCGACGAGCACGGGGTTGCGCCCGACCTGCGAGAGCTCGGGGATGCCGACGTAGTTCCACTCGGCCTCGGTGCGGCAGTCGACGAGGACGGCGGCGGGGTCCTGTTCCAGCAGCTCCCAGGCCTCGCGTGGCGTCAGATCACCGGCGTAGTTCACGAGCACTTCTTCCACTTGCCGTCTTCGCGGACGAACTTCGCCTGCTCGGTGCGCTCGCCCGCCTTCTCGTACCGCACCGTGAGATCGGCGGATGCGGCGTCGCCGTTCACGGTGAGGTTCTTGACGTCCTTCTCCTCCAGCTTCGCCTCGCCCTCGCGCTCGACGGCGGCCTTGCGAGCGTCGGGGAAGCCGGCCTCCTTCGGGAAGTCGGCGGCGGCGCGGTCCTTGGCGCAAGTGTTGGCGACGAGGTCCGCGTACCGCCCCTTGTTCAGGGCGCCGTAGTACTGGCCGATCGTGACCTGGACCTGCGCGGAATCGCTGAGCCGCTCGTCGGACGGGCGGATGACGTTCCAGAGCAGCACGCCGCCGATGAGGACGACGGCGACCACGAGGGCGATGACGAACGGGGTCGCCGTGGTGCGGCGTTCGGGCGGCGGTCCGGCGGGGGCCTTGTCTGCGCTCACTGAAGTCTCTACCCTCTGCTACTAGAACACGTTCCAGTTTCGCTGGGCGGGTGGAATGCGCCACCCGCACTAGGAACAGTTGATAAGTCCGCACTAACCTGGTGGGGAACTTCAACCGCGTATGCAGACAAGGTAGCCGACTTCACATGACCGAACAGAACCGCCCGTTGCGCGTCGCGATCGTGGGCGCGGGCCCCGCTGGTATCTACGCGGCGGACGCCCTCATGAAGTCCGACGAGGCGAAGGACCCCGGCGTCAGCATCGACCTCTTCGAGAAGATGCCGGCCCCGTTCGGCCTGATCCGGTACGGCGTCGCGCCCGATCACCCGCGGATCAAGGGCATCATCACCGCGCTGCACAAGGTGCTCGACAAGCCGCAGGTGCGCCTGCTGGGCAACCTCGATTTCGGCAAGGACTTCACCCTCGAGGACGTGCGCCGCCACTACGACGCGGTGATCTTCTCCACGGGCGCCGTCGCGGATCGCAACCTGGAGATCCCCGGTATCGACCTGGACGGCAGCTACGGCGCCGCCGAGTTCGTGGCCTGGTACGACGGGCACCCGGACTTCTCCCGCGAGTGGCCGCTCACCGAGGAGAAGGTGGCCGTCCTCGGCGTCGGCAACGTCGGCCTCGACGTGGCCCGCGTGCTCGCCAAGACCGCCGACGAGCTGCTCCCGACCGAGATCCCGCCGAACGTCTACGAGGGCCTCAAGCTCAACAAGGCCAAGGAGGTGCACGTCTTCGGTCGCCGCGGTCCGGCGCAGGTGAAGTTCACCCCGCTCGAGCTCAAGGAGCTCGACCACTCGCAGACCATCGAGGTCGTCGTGAACCCCGAGGACATCGAGTACGACGAGGGCTCGGCCAAGGCCCGCCGCGAGTCGAAGATCACCGACCAGGTCGCCACGATCCTCGAGAACTACGCGATCCGCGAGCCCAACAACCGCCCGCACAAGCTGTTCATCCACCTCTTCGAGTCGCCCGTCGAGATCCTGGGCGAGAACGGCAAGGTCACGGGCCTGCGCACCGAGCGCACCGAGCTCGACGGCACCGGCAACGTGCGCGGCACCGGCAAGTTCACCGACTGGGAGATCGGCGCCGTCTACCGCGCCGTCGGCTACCTCTCGAACGACCTGCCGGAGATCCCCTTCGACGACCAGGCCGGCGTCATCCCCAACGAGGCCGGCCGCGTCGTCGACGCAGGTCAGCACATCACGGGCGTGTACACCACCGGCTGGATCAAGCGCGGACCGGTCGGCCTCATCGGCCACACCAAGGGGGATGCCAACGAGACCATCGCGTGCCTGCTCGAGGACTTCCACGCCGGCAAGCTGAACGCCCCGTCGGACCCGTCGACCGACGGCGTCACCCAGTGGCTGGACGACCACGACACCCCGTACACCACCTGGGACGGCTGGTACCGGCTCGACGAGCACGAGCGCAGCCTGGGCGAGGCCGAGGGCCGTGAGCGCGTGAAGGTGGTCGAGCGCGGCGACATGCTGGCCGCCTCCGAGCCGGGCAAGGTCCAGCAGGACTAGTCCCGAGCCCTAGTACGACGGTGCCGCCGTCCCGGTTTTTCCGGGGCGGCGGCACTTTTCGCTCACGATGATTCTAATTCGTGCCGCGCGGCGACTCGGTGCCGCGCGGGCGCTCAGTCCGGTCGCGCGGTGACGACGGGGCCGTCCGCCGGAGCGTGCCCGACGCGCCCGACGCCGACGGAAGCGGCGCGCGTCCGCGTCGCGGTGACGGTGACGGTCGTGGTGCGCGTCCTCGTCGACGTGGTGGTCGTGGTCGACGTCGTGGTCTTCGTCCGGGTGACCGTGACGGTCTCCGTCCGCGTCGCGTCGCGCTGGGCGGCGCAATCCTGCACCGCGCCCGCGCTGCAGTCCGCGCCCGCGGGCCCCGCGGTGAGCACCGCCCCGACCGTCACCAGTCCCGCGCACGCGCCGATGGCCGCAATCCCTCGCTTCATCGTTCTCCTCCTCCTCGCCGGCCACAACGGGCCGACGCGTTCATTCCCAGGTGAAACCGTAGGGTCCGTGCGTGCACGTCTGAAGCCCACCCGGACCGACGCGCTGAGCGCCGACCGCGGTGCACTTCTCGCCGTTCGGGTCAGCGGGCTTGACGATCCAGATCCCTCCGGAGCAGGTGAGTCGCTGGAGGGGCGGCGCGGCCTCACCGATCGAGCAGGACTTCCCAGGATAGGGCGGCGTGAAGTCCCGCTCCCACTTCCCGAACCGGCACTCGTAGCCGGGCTTGGTCTCGAACATCCGACACTCCGCGCCCGTCGACGGATCGGCGGATGCCGCGCCCACGCCCACCACACCGGGCGCCAGGAATGCCATGGCCGCCGCCGCGACCACGCCGCGGGAGGTCCGAATCGTCCGCTTCTGCATGCGCAACACTCTAGGCGAGCGGCCGCACACCCACGGCGCACCCGGCCATTTGTCCCCGGGCCGCGTCCTGCGGTGGATTGTGACCGCTGAGCGGCGAAAATCCACCGCAGGGCACCGTGCGGGAGTCAGTCGGCGGCCCAGTCCCAGACGGGCCAGAGGGCGCGACCGAGCGCCTCGCCGCGCGACGTGAGTTCGTACTGCTTGTCGGGGAGCTTGCGGGCGATGCCCTTCTCGACCAACTGCGCGAGCCGGGTGGCGAGCACGCTGGAGCTGCAATTGCCCATGCGCCTGCGCAATTCGAGGAAGCCGAGCGATCCCGGCTCGAGCTCCCAGACGATGCGCAACACCCAGCGCTGACCGAGCAGCTCCATCGCAGCGACCGCCGCGGGATCCGGTTCCTCGCGGCGCTGCGGCACCACATCGCGCACTGACACGAGACAGAGCCTAACTTGCGCTTCTGAAATCGAAGCGTCATGCTTGGCCGCAGTTCTAAATCAGAAGCATGGAGGTCGGGCAATGGCGGTCGTAGTGGTGACCGGGGCGTCGCGCGGGGTGGGCGCCGAGACGGCGGTGGCGCTCGGCGCGCGCGGCCACGACGTGGTGGTGAACTACCGCGAGAAGGAACGCCGCGCGGAGAAGGTCTGCGACTTGGTCCGCGAGGCCGGCGGGCGGGCGATCGCGGTGGGCGCGGACGTGACCGCGGCCGACGGGCCGGCGCACCTCCTCGATGCGGCGGTCGCCGCGTTCGGCGGCGTCGACGCGGTGATCCTCAACGCCTCCGGCGGCCTGGAACTGGGCGCCGAGGCCGACTACGCGATGCGACTGAACCGGGACGCGCAGGTCGCCGCGGCACGCGCCGCTGCGGAGCACCTGCGGCCGGGCGGGCGGATCGTCTTCGTCACCAGCCACCAGGCACACTTCTCCGAGACTCACCCCGTCCCCGCCGGATACGAGCCGATCGCCGCCAGCAAGCTCGCCGGGGAGAGGGCGCTGCGCGCGCTCGCCGCGGAACTCGGCCTCGACCTGCGGGTCGTGTCGGGCGACATGATCGAGGGCACGATCATCGTCCGGCTCCTGGAGCGCCGCGATCCCGCCGCGGTCGAGGAACGGCGCAGCCACGGCCCCCTCCCGACTGCCACAGAGTTCGCCGCCGCGATCGCCGGGGCCGTCGACACGGAGGGGACTCCGGGCCACACCACGTACGTCGGCGGTCGCGACCTCGTCGCGGACCTACAGGGCTGAGTACTCCCACGACCCGCTCCCGCTGAGCTCGAGACGGTGCGCGTGGTGCCTGTCGACGGTGCTGCGATGGGCGACGCTCACGAGAACGGCCTCGGGCACCCGCCCCGGATCAGCGTGTACAGCGAGTGCTCGAGCCCCTCGTCGACGGCGGACGTGGCCTCGTCGAGGAACACGGCCTGCGGCCTGATCAAGAGGATGCGCGCGAACGCGATGCGCTGCTGCTCACCCGGGGAGAGCACCGCCGCCCAGTCCTCCTCGTCGTCCAGCCGGTCCGCGAGATGCGGCAGGAAGACCTTGCCGAGGACCTCCCGCAGTAGGTCGTCGCCGAACGTGCCGGGCTCCGCCGGGTAGCTCAGCGCGGTCCGCAGGTCGCCGAGCGGCAGATACGGCAGCTGCGACACGAACAGCGTCTCGGTCCCGGCGGGGCGCCAGATCTCGCCGTCCGCGTAGGGCCAGATCCTGGCGAGCGCGCGCAGGAGGGTCGTCTTGCCGGACCCCGAGACCCCCTTGACGACCACGGCGTCGCCGGGCTCCAGGTGCAGCCGGAGGTCGTCGACGAGAACGACCCCGTCGGGCTTGCGGACGCCGATGCCGTCGAGCCGCACCGACCGGTCCTCGTCGGTCCCCTTGACGCGCGGCAGTTTCCGGGACTCGTCGTCGGCCGCGAGGAGGCCGTCCAGGCGGATGAGGGATGCGCGGCACTCCGCGAAGTCGTCGTACGACAGGCGGAAGAACGACAGCGAGTCGTGCACCTGCCGGAACGCGCTCGCGGTCTGACTGACGTCGCCGATGGTGAGCTCGCCGGAGAAGACCCGCGGTGCCTGGATCACCATGGGGAACACCTCCGCCGTCTGACTCACCGTGAGGTTCCACCCGCTGAACTTCAGGGAGCGGAATACGATCGCCCAGGTGTTGGCGATCACCGCGGAGAAGCGGCCGAGCAGCGTGCGCCGCTCCACCTGCTCACCCTGGTAGAACGCCACCCGCTCGGCGTTGTCCCGCAGCCGCACGAGGGCATACCGGTACGCGGCCGTGAGGCGCTCGTTGATGAAGTTGAGATTGATGAGCGGCCGGCCGATCCAGAACGCGATCACCGTGCTGATCAGCACGTACGCGAACACCAGCCACAGCATCGCGCGGGGAATCGTGACGCCGAGGATCGTCATGGGTGCGGACAGCTCCCAGAGGACCTTGGTGAAGGAGATGATCGACGCCACCGCGTTGACCGCCCCGAACGACAGGGACACCGACGTCCCCACGAACGCGGTGATGTCCGCCTGGATCCGCTGGTCGGGGTTGTCGATCGTGTCGTCGATGAAGCGGTTGCGGTAGTACGCCTCACCGTCGAGATAGTCGTCGACGACGCGCTCGGTGAGCCAGATCCGCCAGTCGATGACGAGCCACTGGTTCACGAGGTAGTCGATCAGCGCCCGCGCCACCCACAGCACGGCGAGCAGCGCGAAGATCCTCATCGAGAGCCAGAAGCCGTCCTCGGCCGCCTGTAGCGCCGGCGAATCGCCCTTCGACACCGCCTGCACGGCGTACTGCAGCGCCGTCTGCGAATCGTTGTAGAAGTAGGTGAACAGCACCGACAGCCGGACGGCCGCGAGCGTCGACACGATGAGCAGCAGGATGCGCGCGTAGACGCGCCACGAGTCGCGGCCGGTGAAGTAGGCGCCGGAGACGCGCCAGAACTGTCGCCCCCACCGCGTACTCACGAAGCAGATCGCGAGCACGACCACGAAGATCGGCGTGGTGATCGCGACCGCTTTGAGCAGCCACCACGCGCTCGCGGCCCACTCCGCACTCCAATCGTTGGACATCTCCATCCCGCGGCTCCTCTGCTGGACCGTGTGAAAAATTGAGGAAGCTTAACCCGTATCAGCCCAGCGCACGCGGCATGTGCTCGCGATGATCGAGTCGATTAGGGTAGCCTCAGCTTCATGGGTAGAGGAGTGACCGGCCTGATCCTCAAGGCGATGCGGGCGGACGACTACGTTTTCACGGTGCTGTCGACGGAGGCCGTCAGCGAGCACTATCACCGCATCCGCTTCGACGGCGGCGACTTCCTGCAGGAGAACCCGTGGTTCCCGACCATGTGGGTGCGCCTGTGGGTACCGAAGAGCGGCGCCGCGACGACCGACGCGGACGAGGGGACGCTCGTGCAGCGCGGCTACACGATCGTCGCGCCCGAGGGCTCGGAGTTCACCATCGAGTTCGCGATGCACGACGGTCCCGCGCCCAGCTGGGCCCTCGACGCCGAGCCCGGCGACCGCATCGCCGCCACGATGATGGGCGCCGACCTGACGGTCCCGGAGGAGCCGGCACCGTCGGAGTACGTGCTGGTGGGCGACGCCGCGTCGATCCCCGCGATCAACAGCATCCTCGGGACCGCGCAGGCCCCGTGCCGCGTGTACCTGGAGTACCAGCACGACGCCGAGCGAGAACTCCCGGTGCAGAGCGAGGCCGTTACCTGGGTGCCGCGCGAGAACCGGGGCGCCACACTGGTATCCACGGTCGTCGGCGCCGGAATCGGCGCGGACGCCTTCCTCTTCGTCGCCGCCGAGACCAAGGCGACGCGCGAGATCACCAAGGCCGCCAAGCGCGACTTCGGCCTGCCGAAGGACCGCATCAAGTCCCAGGCCTACTGGCTGCAGCGCGGATAACCCGTTGGCACCCCGCCGCTGCGGCGCCTAGGGTGCGCCTCATGAGTTCTTCGGCAGCAGCCGCCGCGGCAGCGGCGGCAGTGGTGGACCGCGGCCGCGCGTAGCGGCGGCGGAGCCTCCCACACCATCTCGGCTTCACCGCCCCCAGCATCCTTCCGCTGGGCGGCGATTCGCGCTGCCCGGGTGATCCTCGACCCGGAGAACTCCCTTCATGCCCACCCATCACGGGGGCCGTCACGAGCACGGCCAGAACTTCCTCACCGACGATGCCGTCATCGGCCGATTCGTCGACCTCACCCGCCGCACCGACGGTCCGATCCTCGAGATCGGTCCCGGCGCAGGCGCATTGACCGACCCCCTCCTCCGCCTGAGCCGCCCGCTCACGGCCGTCGAGATCGACGGCGGGCACGCCCGACGCCTGCGCGCGCGACTCCCGGAGGCGACCGTCGTGCACGGCGACTTCCTCCGCCACCGGCTACCGACGGAACCCCATGCGGTGGTGGGGAATCTGCCGTTCCACCTCACGACCGCGGTGCTCCGCAAGCTGCTGCACGCCCCGCACTGGACCGGCGCGGTCCTCATCGTGCAGTGGGAGGTCGCGCGACGGCGGGCCGGTGTCGGCGGCGCCACGATGATGACCGCGCAATGGTCGCCCTGGTACGACTTCGGCCTGGCCGGCCGGATTCCCGCCGCCGCCTTCACGCCCCGCCCGTCCGTCGACGCGGGACTGCTGACGATCGCGCGCCGCAGCACGCCCCTCGTGCCGGTGGCGCGCCGGCGCGCCTACGCCGCCTTCGTCCACGCCGTCTTCACCGGCCGCGGCCACGGACTGCCCGACGTCCTGGCGGGCGTGGCGCCGCGGCACCGTCGGGCGGAGGCACGGAAGTGGGCGGCCCGACGGGGCCACCGCGGCACGCCCCTCCCCCGTGACCTCGGCCCGGAGGAGTGGGTGGAGGCCTTCGAGCGGTTCGCCTAGTCCTGCGGGCGCTGCGGCGGGAGGCCCATGGAGGTGGGCGGGTTGTGGTCGTACTCCTCGGTCTCCGGGGTCGCCGGGGGCGTCGGAGGCTTCGGACGCGTCGCGGTCTCGCCGGTCGGCTGACGCGGCGCGGGCTGGATCGGGCGCGGCGGGGCGGGACGCCGGCCCGCGACCGGGTGCATGGTCGTCGGTGCGACCGGTTCGCCGGGACCGGCCGGGGGCGGGCTCACGCGCGACGAGGGCTGCTGC
>NZ_CBCRZG010000034.1:0-28877 GCF_965137015.1 Tsukamurella hominis
CACGCGCACGGTCGCCCACCCGGACGCGCGGACCGTCGACTACCACTGCGCCTGGGACCAGGGGAAGCATCTCTGGATGATCTACCTGATGCGGATCGTCGACGCGCAGCTCGTGCTGAACCGGCCCGGCTCCGTGGTGCTGTGGGTCAACTGCCACCACCCCTTCTACGACGAGAACCCGTACCCCGAGACGGCGCCGCCCGAGCGGCCCGTCTGGGTCGGCGACCTGTGGGACACGTTCGGCGCCGGACACCAGATGGAACTCGAGAACCTCAAGGCGATCGCCGAGCACCGGCACGCGCACGGCGAGTCGGTCAAGCCGGAATGGATGACGTCGTGACCGCCCCGCTCGTGAACCCCCGCATCGTCGGGCTGGCCTCGTACCTGCCAGAGAACCGGGTTCCCGCCGAGTACTTCCGCGAGTTCGCCGACGCGGACAGCCGCACGCTCACCGCCAACCCGATGTTCGCGCCGCCCGCGTACCGGCACCACGCGGCGGCGGGGGAGTCCAACGTCGACCTGATGTGCGCGGCGATCGACCGCCTCCGCGAGCAGGTCGGGGACGAGGCCCTCCAGGCCGACGTGGTGCTGAGCCACTCGCAGTTGCCGGATCTGCCGGTCGTCGGCTGCGGCGGCGACGTCGTGCGCCGGCTCGGCACCCGGCCCTCGCTGGTCCTGGACATCCACAACGGCGGCTGCGCCGCCTTCCTGCTCATGCTGCACCTCGCCCGCACGATGTTCACCGCGGGCACCGCGCGGTCGGCGCTGCTGCTCACCGCGACCAACGCGGCCGGGAACGTCTTCACCCAGGACCGGGTCCGGAACCTGCCGCAGGCCGCCATCCCGGGCGACGGTGCCGCCGCCGCGCTCGTCGTCGCCGACCCGCAGGCCGGAGGGCTGGAGGTCCGGGAGGTGATCTGCGCGCAGCACAGCGAGTACGCGGGCGACATGACCGCCGCCGTCGAGCCGCCGCGCAAGTACTGGGAGGCGGGCGAGGGGCAGCTGCACGTGGGCTTCACCGAGGCCAAGATCGCGAAGGTCCTGGCGCGCGGCAATCGGCTCGTGCCCGAGGTCGCCCTCGCCGCCGCGGCGGCGGGAGGGCTGCGCGGCCCGGACGTCGGGCATCTCGTGACCAATCAGCCCAACCGGACGTTCCTGCGCAATTGGCGCGAGGCACTCGAGCTGCCGCCGGAGCGCCACCCCGACACCTTCGACGAGTGCGGCAACCTGTTCGCCGTCGGCGTCCCGCACACCTTCGCCTCCGCCCGCGCGGACGGGCGGATCGGTGCGGGGGAGGACGTGGTCCTCGCGGCCTTCGCGCACGCCGGCGACTTCGCGGCCGGGGCGCTGCTCCGCACCTAGCCGTCCCGGGCTAGCCGGGCAGGTCCAGGCGGCCGCCGAGCCAGTCGAGTTCGGCGGTCAGCCCGCCCGACCACACCGCGAAGTCGTGCCCGCCGCGGATCCATCGGGTGCGCACCGTCATTCCGGCTCCCGCCGCGGCGGCGGCGACCCGCTTCGCGGCGGCGGTCGACGCGGCGTCGTCGGTGCCCGCGACGAGGACGCCCGCACTCTCCGGGAAGCCTCGCAGCGACAGCTGGGTGAGCGGGTCCGCCCGCGCGTACGCGCCGCGATCGCCGGCGAAGGCGTCCCGGACGGTGGCCTCCCGACCGCCGCCCAAGTCCGGCTCCGCGTCGGGCGAGAGGGCCAGGAAGGTCCGGAAGACCTCCGGGAACCGGGTCGCCAGCTGCAGCGCGCAGGTGCCGCCGTACGAGTAGCCGCCGACCGCCCACGCCTGCGGGGTGGGATCCACCGCCAGGTTCTGGCGCACCCACGCGGGCACGTCCTCGGCGAGATAGGTCGCCGCCCGGGCGCGCCCGGTGTCGGCGCAGAGCGGGTTCGCGAACTGCCCGCCCGTCGCGTCCGGCACCACCACGACGGGCGCGACGCCGCCCCGCCGCTGCGCATAGGAGTCCATCGTCCGGGCCAGTTTCCCGCCCGAGAACCAGTCCCGCGGCGAGCCCGGCTGCCCGTGCAGGAGCATGAGCACCGGCAGCCGCTCGCGCGCACCGGACAGGTACGCCGGCGGCAGGTAGACCAGCGCCTGGCGGGCCGCGAACCGGGAGCGGACGGGCGGCACCGTCGCCCGCACGACCACGCCGCGCTCGGCGGTCGCGCCGGGGGAGGGGCGGGGCACCGTCGCCGGGTAGTCGACGGGCAGCAGGTCCTCCACCGACGGGTACGCCGAGTACAGCGAGTTCACCTGGCCGGCGCCCATCAGGACCACGACGCCGACCGCCGTGCCGCTGAGCGCCGCGGCCCGCCACGAGGGCGCGCGGGCCACCCGCACCCCGGCGAGCAGCAGGGCGAGCACGCCGAGGGCGACCCACAGCAGCACCAGCGGGTCGAGGCGGTCGGGGAAGGGCTTCCACACGAACTCGACCAGGTAGTCCACGAGCGCGGTCACGGCGAGCGCGGCGGCCGCGCAGGCGAGCACGGTGCGCGCCGACCCGCCGCGGCGGGTCGCGGAGATCAGGCCGGCGAGGGCGGCCGCGCCCGCGAGCAGCAACAGCAGCGGCACGGGACCCGCCGTGAGCTGCAGGTTCCGCAGGGGGTTCACCGGCCGCACTCCCGTCCTCGCACGCGCCCAGAATAGGTGCGCCCCATAAGACGGACCTGTGGGAAAGGGCGGCAATCCCGGCGTTCTACGCTGTGAGCCATGACACTCTCGGACGCCGCCGCGCACCAGGACATCACCACCGTCGAGGTCCCCACCCATTGGTACAACTTGGCCGCGGAACTGGAGACGCCCATCCCGCCGCACCTGCACCCCGGCACCAAGGAGCCCGTGCAGCCCGAGGACCTGGCGCCGCTGTTCGCGTCCGGCCTCATCGCGCAGGAGGCGTCCACCGAGGCGTACCACGAGATCCCCGAGCCGGTCCGCGAGATCCTCGCGATGTGGCGCCCGTCGCCGCTCATCCGGGCCCAGAAATTCGAGCAGGCGCTCGGCACCACCTGCCGCATCTACGTCAAGTACGAGGGCGTGAGCCCCGTGGGCTCGCACAAGACGAACTCGGCCGTCGCGCAGGCGTACTACAACTCCGTGGACGGCGTGACGAAGCTGACCACCGAGACCGGCGCCGGCCAGTGGGGCAGCGCCCTCTCCTTCGCCGGTGCCCAGTTCGGCATCGACGTCGAGGTGTGGCAGGTGCGCGCCTCCTACGACTCGAAGCCCTACCGCGGCCACCTCATGCGCACCTACGGCGGCACTGTGCACCCGAGCCCGTCGGAGCTCACCGAGTCCGGCCGAGCGATGCTGGCGAAGGACCCGGACACCACCGGCAGCCTCGGCATGGCCGTCTCGGAGGCCGTCGAGGTCGCCGCCCAGGACCCCGACGCGCGGTACGCGCTGGGCAGCGTTCTCAACCACGTGGTGCTGCACCAGTCGGTCATCGGCCTCGAGGCCGTCGAGCAGCTGAACCTGCACGAGAAGGGCGCCGACGTCGTTTTCGGCTGCGCCGGGGGCGGATCCAACCTCGCCGGCCTCGCCTTCCCCTTCCTGAGGGAGAAGATCCACGGCCGGCAGGATCCGCGCATCGTCGCCGCCGAGCCCGTGGCGTGCCCGTCGATCACGAAGGGCGAGTACCGCTACGACCACGGCGACGTCGCCGGCCTCACCCCGCTGCTGAAGATGCACACCCTGGGCATGGATTTCGTGCCGG
Source organism: Tsukamurella hominis (assembly GCF_965137015.1). Taxonomy (NCBI): domain Bacteria; kingdom Bacillati; phylum Actinomycetota; class Actinomycetes; order Mycobacteriales; family Tsukamurellaceae; genus Tsukamurella; species Tsukamurella hominis. The sequence continues at coordinate 3,720 of NZ_CBCRZG010000034.1, forward strand.
ACCCGATCCACGCGGGCGGCCTGCGCTACCACGGCATGTCGCCGGCCCTGAGCCACACCGTGGAGCTGGGGCTCGTCGAGGGCATCGCGATCGAGCAGAACGACGCTTTCGCCGCGGGCGTGCTGTTCGCGCGATCCCAGGGCATCGTGCCGGCGCCGGAGTCGACGCACGCGATCGCCGCGGCCGCGGACTACGCCCGCGAGCACGCCGACGAGGTGCTCGTCATCGGCCTCTCCGGGCACGGCCAGCTCGATCTCCCGGCCTACGCGGAGTACCTCGCGGGCGGTCTGGCCTGACGGTGCGCCGCTACGCCCCCGGGGTCTCCGGGGGCGCCGCGGGCGAGCCCAGGGACCGGCGGATCTCGTCGAGTTTCGCCTTCGCGGCCTTCTCGCGCTCCTCGAAGGCGCGGGCGGCGTCCTGGCCCGCCGTCGTGCCGTGGGCGAGTTCCTCCGCCCCCAACGCGGTGGTGGTGCGGCGCTCGATCTTGTCCCGCACGTGGTCGAAGGTGGGCACACCGGCGGCCGTGTAGCCGGTGACCTGCTCGTACGACGGTGCGACCGGTCCGCTCGGCGGAAGGTCGACGATCTCCGCCTCGATGGGCTCCGACGCGGTGGTCGCCGCATCGGTCGGCGTCGGCTCGGGAACCGGGGTCTGCGCGGGATCGCCGGGGTGCGTCATGCCCCCAGAGTAGCGCCGGTCGGCGGGCGAACCGCCCCGTCGACTGCGGCGGTCATGCGCCCCGGCCCCCCGGCACCGCCCACTCGGGCAGGCGGTCGATGTCCACCGGGCGGGACCATAGGAAGCCCTGTGCGTAGTGGGCGCCGGCTGCGATCAGGGCGGCGGACTCGGCGGGGCACTCGATGCCCTCGGCGATGACGTCGAGGTCGAGCGCCCTGGCCATGGCGACCGCGGCGTCCAGCATGGCCTCGAGCTGCGGATCGTCGTGGCCCGTCGACGCGGTGACCACGGAGCGGTCGATCTTCACCAGCGCCAGGTTCAGGTCCCGCAGCTGGGCGAGGCTCGACCAGCCGGTTCCGAAGTCGTCCAGCGCGATCCGGACGCCGAGCTCGCCGAGCCGGTGCGTGGCCGCCAGGACGTGTCGTTCCGGGACGACCCGCTCGTTGATCTCGAGGATCAGTCGCGACGGGTCCAGTCCGGACCGGGTCAGCGCACGCTCGATCACGTGCGGCAGTTGCGGGTCCGCGAGGTCCTCGGACGCGAGGTTCACCGAGACCCAACCCAAATCCGGTGCCGCGGCGAAATCGGAGCAGGCCCGATCCAGCACGATCCGCGCCAGGTCGGGGAGCATCCCCAGGGCCTCCAGGTGCGGGAGGAAGCCAGCCGGAGGAAGCTCGTCACCGTCGGGCCCGGGCATCCTGGCCAGGGCCTCCGCGCCCACCATCGTCCCGGTCGCGAGGTCCACGACGGGCTGATACCGGACGATGACCTCGCCGCGGCCGAGCAGCGATCGGATGTGCGTCGCGAGCGCCACCCGTTCCTGCTGCGGGGCGTGCAGGCCGACGGAGTGCTGCACGACGCGGTTGCGCCCGTCGCGCTTGGCCTGGAGCAGTGCCAGGTCGCCATCGATCAGCAACTGCGTGATGCCGTCGTCGGCGGCCCCCGATTCGACGAGACCGATCGAGCAGGTGACCGTCAGCTGCAGGCCGTCCACCTCCACGGGCCTCGCCATGGCGGCCCGCACCCGTTCCGCCCAGTCCGGCGTCCGCCGCGCGGCGTCCACGCGCGGGCGGAGGACGACGAATTCGTCGCCGCCGAGCCGTGCGACCAGATCCGTGGGGAGACTCGCCGACTGCAGCCGCCGGGCCACGACCTGGAGCACCTGGTCGCCGAGCTTGTGTCCGAGCGAGTCGTTGATGCGTTTGAAGGAGTCGAGGTCGATCCACAGCACGGCGAGGGCGGCGCCGTCGCCGCGCCGTTGTTCGACGACCTCGGTCGCGCGCTCGATGAAGCCCGCCCGGCCGAGGAGCCCGGTGAGGTCGTCGTGGTCCGCGCGCCATCGAAGGCGACGGTTGAGCTCCCGGATCTCGGATTCGGCGCGCCGCCGCTCGGTGATGTCGGTGTGGGTGCCGATCAGGCGGGTGGGCACCCCGTCGGGTCCGATCTCCATCGCGCGCCCGCGGTCGTGGATCCAGCGCCAGCTGCCGTCCTTCGTGCGCATCCGGTGCTCGACCGAGAACTCGGCGGTTTCGCCGCGCACCACCGCCTGGACCAGGGCCCAGGAGCGCTGGAAGTCGTCGGGGTGGACGAGGTCGGCCCAGTCCGCGACGCCGTCGCCCACGTCGTCGGCCGAGTAGCCGAGCATCGCCTTCCACTGCTGCGAGTAGAAGACCGTGCCGGACGTCAGGTCCCAGTCCCAGATGCCGTCGCCGGCGCCGTCGATCGCGAACTGCCAGCGCGCCTCCGCGTGCCGCAGCAGGTCCTGGTCGCGCCGCGCGGCCGTGATGTCGCGCGAGATGCCGATCAGGCCCACGACCTCGCCGTCGACGCCCCAGTAGGGCGCCTTGTTCGACAGGTACGTCCGGAGTTCGCCGTCGACCTCCGGATACTCCTCGACCTCGTGGCCGACACCGCTCTCCATGATCTCGCGGTCGGTGGCCATCAGGGTCTCGGCGATCGCGGGGAAGACGACGGTGTCGTCGGCGCCGATCGCCAGCGTCGGCGAGATGCCGGCGAGCTCCGCGACGGCGTCATTGATGTACTGGTACCGGCCTTCCCGGTCCTTGATGTAGACGAGGTCGGGCGCGGCGTCGATCACGGCCTGCAGCAGACCCGCGACCCGCTCGGAGTGGTGCGCCGATTCGACGGCGCGCTCCTCCAGGCGGCGCTGGGCGTCGCTCATCGCGCGGACGGATGCGACGCGCTCCGAGATGTCCCGGGTGAGGCCGGCGATGTACCGGCGACCGTCGATCTCGTGGAAGAAGAGGTGGGCCTCCACCGGGAAGGTGGTGCCGTCCTTGCGGCGGTGCATGGCGGGAATCACCAGCATGGTGCCGGCCAGGGCCAGCTCCCAGTTGTGGCGCGCCTCGCCGACGGTGACCTGCACGATGTCGAGGGCGTTCATGCGCAGCAACTCGGCGCGGGTGTATCCCGTGCTGGTGCAGGCGGCGTCGTTGACCGCCACGATGCGACCGTCCTCGTCGTGAACGAAGAAGCCGTCGAGCGACCGATCGATGAACGCGCGGGCGATCTGCGGCCCCAACGGTCCGCCGGTCGCGTCCGGCTGTGGAACGCTCACGGCGCCGTCTGGACCGACGCGGCCTGAATCTGTGCGATCACCCGCTGCAGAGCCAGCCCGCGGTGCACCCCCAGGGGATGGTCGGTACCCGCGGCGACCGACTCGAGGAACTCGTCGAGGAGTACACGGAAGCACTCGGTCGAGGGGGTCTCGCGGCTTTCGAGGACCGTCACCCCCTGCGCGGAGTGCGCGGATACGCGCATCACCGTCGGAAGAACCGGGGTACGCAGCGAGAGCGAGACGGTGGAGGCGGCGCCATCGGCGTGCGCGAGCTGCGCGGTCCAGGTGTCGCTCTCGGCGGCGTACCGCGCGGCGTCCACGCCGATGATCGGGCCGGCGACGGCGTCGAGCAGGTCCAGGACGTGCGGGCCCACGTCGAACAGTGCGCCCCGCTCCTGGCGCCACGCGGACGCCGCGAACTTCCCGGCGAGCGCGGCACCCGAGAGCCACTGGGCCTCGGCCGCCTTCGTCCCGAGTGCAGCAGCGCGGGCGAGGAACTCGCGGGTCTCGGGGGCGAACCGTCGGGTGAAGGCCACGATCGACCGCACGCCGGCGGCCTCGACGGCCTCGGTGAGTGCGACCGCCCCGTCGACGTCGAGTGCGATGGGTTTGTCGAGGATGAGGTGCCTGCCCGCCCGGGCCGCCTCGACGGCGAGGTCGGCCTGCACGTTCGGCGGCACCGCGAAGGCGACGGCGTCGACCGCGTCGAACAGCGCGGACGGGGAGTCGAAGGCCCGCGGGAAGACCTCCGCCGCGGCGGCGGGATCGCGGGCCCACCCGCCGACGAAGTCGACACCAGGATGCGCCGCGAGCGCGGGCGCGTGGGTCTCGCGCGCCCAGGGGCCCGCTCCGACCAGACCGATGCGCGTCGTCACCCGTCAGAGTCTGCCACGGCGGCCTCCTTGCCCAACACCGAGTGCCGCCGACCGTAGAGCAGGTAGATGGCGACGCCGAGCGCGAACCAGACCAGGAAGCGCAACCAGGTCGCGACCGCCAGGTTGAGCATGAGATAGACGCAGGCGAGTCCGGACAGGACGGGGATGACGGGGGAGAAGGGAACCGTGAACGGGCGCTTGAGATCCGGCTTGGTGTGCCGCAGGATCGGCACCGCGAGCGAGACCAGGAGGAACGCGAACAGCGCGCCGATGCTCACCATCTCGGACAGCGCCTCGATCGGGATGAAGCCGCCCATGAGCGCGCAGACGATCACGATGATCACAGTCAGGCGCGTCGGCGTGCCGAACTTCGGCGAGACCTTCGCGACCGACGGCGGGATGAGCCCGTCGCGGCCCATGGCGTAGCCGATCCGGCCCATCGTCACGAGTTCGACGAGGATCACCGAGGTCAGGCCTGCGACGGCCGCGATCGCCACGAGGTCGCCGGCCCAGGAGGCGCCGACGACGTCGAAGGCCTTCGACAGCGGGGCGCTGGAGTCGATGTCGGTGTACTTGACCATGCCGGTCAGTACCACCGAGACCAGCACGTAGAGCAGCGTGCAGGCGAGGAGCGTCCCGATCAGCGCGCGCGGCATGTCCCGCTCCGGGCGCTTGGCCTCCTCGCCGAGGTTCGCCACCGCCTCGAAGCCCGTGTACGCGAAGAAGACGACCGCCGCGGCCGTCAGGATCCCCGGCACGCCGAAGTGCGACGGCGCCCCGCCCAGGATCGTCTCGATCAGCGGCCGGTCCAGCGCGTCGCCGCCCGACTCGGCCGGAACGGACTCCGGGATGAAGGGGACGAGGTTCGACCGGGTGACGTAGAAGACGCCGACGATCACCACGAACACCGAGATCGCGACCTTGACCAACACCAGCAGGTTCGTCACGCGCGCCGATTCCCGGATTCCGACGGTGGCGATCACGCCGAGGACGACGATCACCAGGATCGCGCCGATGTTGACCGGTGCCTCCTCGGTGAACCACTCCGGGGGCAGCCCGAACAGGTCCGCCAGGTAGCCGGACCAGCTGCGGGAGACCACGGCGGCGCCGAGCCCGAACTCGAGCAGCAGGTCCCAGCCGATGATCCACGCGAAGACCTCGCCGATGGTCGCGTAGGCATAGGTGTACGCGCTGCCGGCCGTCGGGACCGCGGACGCCAACTCGGCGTAGCAGAGGGCCGCGAAGAGGCTGACCACGCCGGCCACGATGAAGGAGATCGCGATGCCGGGACCGGCGTTCACCTTGGCCTGCACGCCGGTCAGGGTGAAGATGCCGGTCCCGATCACGATGCCGACGCCGAAGCCGATGAGATCGAACAGCCGCAGATCGCGCCGGAGGCCGCCCTCGGCGGCGCCGTCGGCCTTGATCCTGGCGAGGGGTTTCGTCCGCAGGATGTCCATTCCGCGGGACGCTACACCCGTTCGTACGCCTCCGCAGTGGTCTTCGCGTCCTCGATGAAGCGCTCGACATCGGCTTCGGTGCGGAAGTCCAGGATCGGCGCCGGCTCGGAGAGCAGGCCGAACAGGGCGGCGCCCACCGCATCGTCCGCGACCGCGCCCGCGAACAGGAGGCCCGCGGCGAAGGCGTAATCCGGGTCGCCCAGGAACAGGCGGGTGGCCTCCGCCGCGGCGTGGCCGCGTTCCTCCCAGTGGCGGTCGAACTGGTCCGTGATCCACTCGGCGGTGAAGTCCGAGCCGCGGGCCTCGATGGCCTTCGCCAGCGCCGCCACCTGGATGAGCCCGGTCTGCGCGCCCTGCCCCGCGATCGGGTCGAAGGCGATCGCGGAGTCGCCCAGCGCGAGGACGGGGCGGCCGCCGCGCGTGTGGCCGACGCCCTGCCGCACCGTCGGGGTGACGGCGCCGCGCAGCCACGAGTGGCGGTCCTCGTCGATCACGCGGAGCTGCTCGATGTCGGGCAGGTCGTCGGGGAAGTAGTCGCGGTAGATGCTGACGACCACCTCGAGGGCGCTCTGCGCGTCCGTCACCTCGCCGAACCGCTGCACCCAGTCACCGTCGGGCCTGGCGAACCCGAGCACGCTCCACGACGCGCCCGCGTCCTTGTGCCAGTACGGGCCGATCCAGATCTCCCCCTGGTCGGTGTGCAGGTTGAAGACGTTGTGCTTCCCGGCGCCGTGCCCGCGTGCGGTGAAGACGTCGCCGCCGTGGCCGAGCCCGGTGAACGCGGCGGCCAGGAGGTGGCGCTGCGGCGAGCGGTAGACGGTGCGCGCCTCGTCGACGGGGAACAGGCCCGACAGGCCGCCCTTGCCGGTGGAGACCAGCGTGAGGTCGTGCGCGCCGGCGATGGCGTCGAGGTTCTCCGGGGTGACGGTCTCGACGTGGAAGGCACCGCCGGCCTGCTCGAACAGGCGGATCCGGTCGTACGCGCGCAGGCGCACGTCGATGCCCGCGGCGGTGTACGTGAAGTCCGGGTCGAAGGCGAGCACCTGCTCGAGCGCGCCCGGCGCACCGGTGTTGAGGCGGGTGTTCATGCCGGTCGAGAGCGGGGCGTCGGGATAGAGCTCCTCGACGAGGGTGTGGTCGACGTCCCGGGAGTGGCCGAAGAGGACGGCGGTGCCGGTCGCGGGGACCTCGTCGCGCAGCTGCTCGGCGGTGCGGTCGCTGTAGAGGTCGACGGGGTGGCCCGCGCGGGCGAGGACGAGCGCGGCGGTGGCTCCCACCACTCCGGCGCCGATGATGGCGATGCGTGCCTGGGTCATGGTCGTGCCTTTCGGTGGTCGGACATGTGGGGGTGGGGCTAGGAGGTGGAGGCGGTGCGAGCGCCCGCGTTCCACGCGTAGGGCAGGTCGGCGCCGTTGAGCAGGAGGTCGCCGATGGCGCGGGCCTTCTGGATCGCCGGGTTGTGCACCGCGAGGGTGCGGGCGTTGCGCCAGTGCCGGTCGAGGCGCAGGTCGGCGTCGACGATGGACGCGCCGCCCACCTCGAACAGGTCGGTGGTGGCCTTGAGGACGGTGTCGATGACGGCGAGCTGCGCGTGCGCGGCGGCCAGCTCGGCCTCCGGCACCAGGTCCTCGTGCACCCGACGGTCCGCGAGGGCGGCGTCGAGCACGTCGGCGACGGCGAGCACGGACTGTTTCGCCGACCACGCGGCGCTGGAGAGCCGGCCGATCACCTGCTGCACCAGCGGATCGTGGCGCTGCAGGTCGGCGGCGGCGTGCGAGAACGTCCGGGTGCGGGCCTGCACCCAGGCGACGGTGTCGTCGGTGGCGCGCTGCGCGATCCCGGCGAGGCCCGCGAGCTGCACCAACTGCAGGTACGAGGTCGCGTACGTGGCGCCCGGCGCGCCGTAGCCGGGGCCGAGCAGCCGGTCCGCGGGAACGGCGACGTCGGTGAAGACGGTGGTGCCGCTGGCGGTGAGCCGCTGCCCGAAGCCGTTCCAGTCGTCCACCCGCTCGACCCCCGGCGCGTCCGCGTCGACGAGCACGCCGACGCGCTCGCCGTCGAGGTCGGCGGCCACCAGGATCTGGTCGGCGTACAGCGAGCCGGTCGAATAGAACTTGGTGCCGGTGAGGCGGTAGCCGCCGTCAGGGGCTGCGGTCAGTTTCGTGGCGTAGCCGCCGACGGAGCCGGCGCCGGGCTCGGTGATCGCGTTGCCGACGACGGTGCCCTCGGCGGCGGCCCGCAGCCACGCGTCGCCCGCGGGGGTGTTCGCGAGTCGCTGGTCCTCGACGAAGTTGACGTGCACGCGCAGGGCCTGCGGGATGTTGGAGTCGGCGGCGGCCAGGTTGATGAGCTGGCGGAAGAACTGCCGCAGCGTCACGCCCCCGCCGCCCAGCTCCTGCGGCACGCGCAGGGCGGTGAATCCCGCCTCCTTGAGCTGCGCGATCGGCTCGTGCACGAGCTCGCGGTCCCGCTCGCGGGCGACGGCGCCCTCCGCGATCCGGGCGTACACGGGGCCGAGGGCGGCGTCGAGCTCGGCGTCGGTCTTCGGGGGAGTCAGCGAGGTGGTCATGGCCGACAACTGTCGTCTGCGAACGATCTGCTGACGAGGGTTCGCCGCGCCGTGAACGTATTCCGGGCGAACCCGGCGCGGCGGTGGCCTAGGTTCGACGGATGGTACGTCGTCTCGTGCACGCGATCGCCCTGTCCGCCACCGGCGCCGTCGTCGCCGGAGCCCTGGTCGCGACGCCCGCCGTCGCCGCGGGCCCGTCGACGGTCCCCACCGCGGAGGAACGTCTCTACGACGCGCGGGAGGTGCCCGGCCGGTTGGTCGCATCGGCGGGCTTCGAGCGGTATCCCCGTGAGCTGGCTGGGGCACTGGCGCGAGCGGGGACCGCCGACGAGGCGGAACGCGCGGCCGAGCAGGCGTCCCGGGACCTCTGGCGTGCCGCCGTGCGGCGCGTGCAGGGCGGCGCCGACGGTTTCACCGCCGACGACCGCCCGCTGTACTGGGCCCGGCTCGCCATGATCCGCGCCGTGCGGGACTGGAGGCCGGGGTTCGTCGTGCCGGACGCGCGCCGTGCCGCGATCGTGACCGCCATCGACGAGGTCTCGCGCGGCCAGCGGCGCGCCCCGTCGGGCAGGACGGTGCTCGTCACTGGATTCGACCCCTTCCGCCTGAGCCGGGACATCCGGCAGGGCAATCCCTCCGGCGCGATCGCGCTGGCTCTCGACGGCACCCGGATCGACACCCCGAGCGGGCCCGTGACCGTGGTCGCGATGACCTTCCCCGTGCGGTGGCGGGACTTCGGCACCGGGATGGTGGAGCGTGCCGTCACGCCGTTCCTGCGGCCCGGGCCGGCGCGCGCGGTGGGCTTCACCACGGTGAGCCAGGGCCGGCCCGGGAAGTTCGACCTGGAGGCGATCAACGGCGCGTGGCGCGGCGGCGCGATCGACAACGAGGCCGCCTGCTACCGCGGCGAGGCGCCCGTGTCCGGGGACGCGCCGCAGTGGACCCGCAGCACGCTGCCGATGGCCGCCATCAGTGCGGCCGCCCGGGGGCCGTATCCCGTGGTCCGCAACTCCGAGATCGCCTACGCGACCGGGACGAACCCGGCGGTCTCGACGGCCTGCGATCTTCCTGCGCTGCCGTCGACCACGACCACGGGGAACCCGCCGACCGGTGCGCTCGCGCGGCAGGGCGCCGGCGGGGATTACCTCTCCAACGAGATCGGCTACCGCGTCACGCTCGTGCGCGACCGGCTGGCGGCACCCGTCCCCGGCGGCCACCTGCACACGCCGGTGCTCGACGGGCTGCCCGCGGATCGGAGCGAGGCCGACTCGGCGCGGTACCGGGCGAACCTCGCGGCGATCGTCGCCCAGGCGCGGTCCGTGGTGGCCGTTGTGGCGCGGGGCGAACGCGGCTGAGCGCTAACTCCGCGCGTTTCGCGCCCGATTCCGCCCCGCGATGCGGTAGAACCTGTTACAACTAGAACACGTTCTGCCGAGCTGAACGGGTTCGCAGGTCAGGAACAGGAGTGCGCATGAAGTTCAACCTCGCCGATGTCTTCGAGGCGGTCGTCGACGCGGTGCCGGAACGGATCCTACTGAGTTTCGAGGGCGATCAGACCTCGTACGCGGAGATGGACGGGCAGGCGAACCAGGTGGCGCATCTGTTCGCCGCGAACGGGATCGACGCGTACGACCACGTCGCGCTGTTCCTCAAGAACAGCGTCGAGCACGTGCAGTCGCTCCTGGGGCTCATCAAGATCCGCGCGGTGCCGGTCAACGTCAACTACCGGTACACCGCGCCCGAGCTCGAGTACATCTTCACCAACTCCGACGCGCGCGGGATCATCGTCGAGATGCCCGAGCACCAGCGCACGCTCGCGACTCTCATCTCCAAGCTCCCCGAGCTGCGGACCGTGTTCGTGATCGGCGAGATCGATCCCGCGCTCGCCGCCGCGGTCGACGGCGCGGACAGCGTCGCGCTCGTGCCCTTCGCGGACGCTGCGCAGCAGTCCACGGAGCGCGACTTCGAGGAGCGCACGGGCGAGGAGCACTACATCATCTACACCGGCGGGACGACCGGCTACCCGAAGGGCGTCGTGTGGCAGCACGACGACTTCTTCCGCAAGCCGCTCTCGGCCGGCGTGCCCTACGGCGGGGAGCCGCGACAGAACCTCGACGAGGTGGGCGAGGGCGCGAAGCAGTTCCCGCCGCTCGCCTTCCTGGTGGCCGCGCCGCTCATGCACGGCGCCGCCGCCTACTCGCTGTTCACCTTCTTCGTGCTGGGCTCCCGGATCATCCTCGAGCGCGACTTCAAGGCGGAGCAGATCGTGCGCAACATCAAGCGCGATCAGACGCAGACGATCCTCATCGTGGGCGATGCCATGGGCATCCCGCTGGTCGAGGAGATGGAGAAGCAGAAGGACACGGCGGACTTCTCCTCGCTGTTCTCGATCACCTCGGGCGGCGCGATCTGGTCCAAGCACGTCCGCGACCGGATGTCCGCGATCAAGCCCGAGCTGATCCTGCGGGACAACTTCGGCGCCTCCGAGTCGGGCAACGACGGCGTGATGACCCTCGACGAGAACGGCAACCTGCACGCGCCGCCCACCGACAAGATGATGGTGGTCGACGAGTCCTTCGAGCAGATCACCGAGACCGGCCAGGTCGGCTACATCGCCCGCGTCGGCAACGTCCCGCTCGGCTACTACAACGACCCGGAGAAGTCGGCGCGCACCTTCCCGACTCTGCCCGACGGCCGGCGGATCTCGGTGCTCGGCGACATGGGCTATCCCGCCGAGGACGGCGGCATCGTCTTCCTCGGTCGCGGCAGCCAGTGCATCAACACCGGCGGCGAGAAGGTGTACGCCGAGGAGGTCGAGGCCACCCTGCACGGGCACCCTGCGATCGCGGACGCCCTCGTGGTGCCGGTGCCCGACGCCCGCTACGGGCAGCGTGTGGCCGCGGTCATCTCCGTCGCGGAGGGTCAGGAGCGGCCGTCGATCGAGGACGTGCAGACCTTCGCCCGCGGCGAGCTCGCCGGCTACAAGGTGCCGCGCACCATCGTCTTCGTCGACCAGGTCAAGCGCACTCCGGCCGGCAAGGCGGACTACCGCTGGGCGAAGACCACCGCCGAGGACGCCGCCCAGGAGGCCTCGGAGGGGCAGCCGGCCTAGGCCTGCGTCGCCCGCACCCCGGTCACCGCGACTGCGCCCAGGCCAGATACGCGGCGCCGCGGGGCGAGAGCTCGTAGCCGACCTCGTGGCTGATGGTCAGGCCCATCCCCTTGAGCTTGCGGATGTCGGCCTTCATGGGCAGCAGCTCGACGCCGCGTTCGGCGGCGAGCTCCTTGGAGACGACGTGCGGGTGGTCCCGGATCCACTCCAGGATGTCGCGTGTCCAGGGCCCGGTCTCGCGGGCGTCGAGCCGCGCGAGACGCTTCGCGATGGCCGCGAGCTCTGCGTCGTCCGGGAGTTCCTCCCGCAGCGCGAGCCGCGGGTCCTCACCGGCCCATTCCAGGTGGACGCGGTAGACGTGCTCGCCGCCGCGCGCGGAGCGCTCCCGGCGGGGCGTGTCGGGGTCGCGGGGCGTCAGCAACTTCCGGAGTGCGGCGGCGTCCTTGACGCCCGCCGCGCGCGCCGCGCGGTCGGAGATCTTCTCGACGTCGGGTACTCGGGTGACGCGGGTGAAGCGCAGCAGGCCCGCGGGGGTGAGCTGGGTGCCACCGACCTTCACCCGCGGGGTGTCCCACCGGCGGTACTGGGTGGTGACGCGGCCGTCGCGGACGCCCTCGGCGATCGCCTTCGGAATGAGCATGGCTTCAGTCTGCGCGCAGCGCGACCACGTCGCGACAGATCTCCATGTGTCCGGTGTGCTGGGTCAGCTCGCGGAGCATGTGCGTCAGCACCCACTCCGGCGTCGCCGTGGCGGCGTTGCGCCGCGTGGTGCCGGTGGCACCGGGATTGCGGATCCCGGTGGCGGCCACGGCGGCCCACCGCGGCAGGTCGTCACGCAGGTTCGCGACGATCGTCCGGGCCTGGTCGACGGTGCCGGTCGCGTGGAACTCGGACGGCCGATCACGGGGGATGTCCTCGCCGGCGAGGAGCGAGCCGCCCCAATAGCCCAGCGCCCCACCGACGTGGGTGACGAGTGCGAACACCGAGTTGACCCCGGGGACCGGCGGAACGGCGTTGACGGTCGTGTCGTCGAGATCGTCGAGCACGCGGTCGATCGTGTCCAGGGTCTCCGCGGCGACGTCGAGGAAGGCCGCGATCTGCGCCTCAGTCGCGGCCACGGGCCAGCCCTGCGATCGAGTCGAGGAGGTCGTCGAAGAAGGCCGCCTGATCGGTGGCGACGGCGACCTGCGCCGTGTCGGGGCGGTTCCACGCGCCGTGCACGTCCGCGACCGTCGTGCCGCGGGTCAGCGAACCCGTGAGCTCCACGTCCACCGGGTAGGCGCGGGTCTCCACGATCGACGGGTCCAGCGCGACCGCCGCGGCGAACGGGTCGTGCATGTGCGCGATGTAGCCGAGGTCGTGATCGCGGTGGAACTCGAAGTAGAACCGCACGGCATCCGAGGTGGCCCGGACCACGGGATTGCTCGCGGCCGACCGCGTGCCGTCGGCGTCCTCGGGGGCAAGGCACTCGGCCGGGGCGCTCCCGGCGGCGTCGGCGAGCCGCAACAGGTGGTCCGGCGTGAGCTCGATGGTCTCGGTGAGGTCGAGGGGGCACAGGATCGGCAGCGGGGTGCCGGTGCCGTCGAGTTCGCCATAGGCGCGCAGCACCTCCCACAACGATTCGGGATCGACCGCGACGTTCCACTCCGAGGTGGGCGTCGTGTTGCCGGGGTGCCAGAAGACGCCGCCCATGATGACGAGGCGGCGTAGGCGGGTGAGGATCCCCGGGTCGTCGCGCAGGGCGAGCGCGAGGTTGGTGCACGGTCCGGTCACGAGGGCGACCACCTCGCCGGGGTGGGCGCGGGTCAGATCCGACCAGGCCTGCGGCCCCGAGATCTCCGACGGTCCGCGGGTCGGCGTCGGCAGCTCGGCGTAGCCGACGCCGAACGGGCCGTGCGTCTCCTCGGTGGTCATCAGCGGCGTCGACAGCGGCGCGTCGGAACCGGGGAAGACCTCGATGTCGGTGCGGCCCAGCAGCTCCAGCCAGCCGAGGTTGTTCTCCACGACCTGCGGCGCCGGCACGTTGCCCGCTGTCGAGACGATGCCGAGCAGGTCCACCCCGGGCTTGCTCAGCAGGTACAGCAGGGCCAGGGAGTCGTCGACGCCCGTGTCGCAGTCGAACAGGACCTTCGTTTCCGCCACACGGAGACCCTAGCGCCCACCGCCGACATCGATCACTGCGCCGGCGGGCCGCCCGTCACCACGGCGAGGGCTTGTAGTCCTTGAGGAAGCAGCCGTAGAGGTCGACGCCGTTCTCGCCCTGGACGATCGGATCGTAGACGCGCGCGGCACCGTCGACCAGATCGAGTGGGGCCCGGAAGCCCTCGTCGGCGAGTCGCATCTTGGTGTGGTGCGGCCGCTCGTCGGTGATCCAGCCCGTGTCGACGGCGGTCATGAGGATGCCGTCCTGCTCCAGCATCTCCCCGCTGGAGGTGCGGGTGAGCATGTTGAGCGCCGCCTTGGCCATATTGGTGTGCGGGTGGCCGGGGCCCTTGTAGCCGCGGCCGAACTGGCCCTCCATGGCCGAGACGTTGACCACGTACTTGCGTCGCGCGGGCGACGCGGCCAGCGCGGGGCGCAGCTTCGAGATCAGGATGAACGGCGCCACGGAGTTGCACAGCTGCACCTCGAGCAGCTCGAGCGGCTCCACCTCCTCGACGGTCTGCACCCACGAGTTGGTGTGCACGAGGTCGGGCAGGAGCCCGCCGGCGTCGATGGCGGTGCCGTCCTCAATGCGCGCAGCCGACGACGAGCCGCCGCGCAGCGCCAGCGCGGTGAGCGCCGCCGGATCGAGGGCCGCGAGGTCGCCGGAGACGCCGCCGGTGTGCCCGTCGAGCGCCTCCGTGAGGGCGGCGGGGTGCGCTGAGCTGGCCCGGCCGAACCGGATGATCCGGTTCGCCAGCTCGGGCGGTACATCGCCGGCCTCGGCGTCGACCAGCGCCGAGTAGGCGCCGGGGGAGCGGCGCACCGTCTGCGCGGCGTTGTTGATGATGATGTCCAGAGGCCCGCGGGCGGCGACGGCGTCGGCCATCGCGCTGACCTGCGACGGGTCGCGCAGGTCGATCCCCACGATGTGGAGCCGGTCGAGCCATTCGGCGCTGTCGGCGAGGGCGGCGAAGCGGCGGGCCGCGTCCGTGGGGAACCGGGTGGTGATGGTGAGATCGGCGCCGTCGCGGAGCAGGCGCAGCGCGATGTACATGCCGATCTTGGCCCGCCCGCCGGTGAGCAGGGCGCGACGGCCGGTGAGGTCGGTCGTGGCGTCGCGCTTGCCGTGGCTGAAGGCGGCACACTCCGGGCAGAGCTGGTGGTAGAAGGCGTCGATCCGGGTGTAGGGCTGCTTGCAGATGTAGCAGCTCTGCGGGCGCAGCAGCTCGCCCGCACTGTCGCCGACGGTGGGCGTGGTCAGCAGGATCCCGGCCGTCTCGTCGTCGATGCGTTCGGCGTTGCCGGTGGCGGTGCGCTCGAGCACGTCCCGGTCGGCGGCCTTGACCTTCGCGCGGGCCGACTTCCGTCGCTCGCGCTTGAGCAGCTTGAACATGTGCCCGACGGCGCGCTGCACCTCGACGGACTGCGGATCGCCGTCGTCGAGGTGCGCGGCGGCCTCGAGCACGCGGTGGAACGCGGCGAGGTCTTCCGCTGAGATCGGGGCGGTGGTATCGGGCATGGGGACGATTGTCCCTCATCGCCCGAGGGGCACCGTCGCCTCGTGCGCCGTGAGGTCGACCACGACCGCGTCCTCGGACCAGCGGATGTCGGTGATCGTCAGCGCGTCGACGGCCGTCGGCACTATCCGCGCCCGCAGCGCGGTGATCCAGGAGTCGATCGCCCAGGCGATGGGGATCGGCACGGGCACGACGCTGACCGGCATCGACAGGTCCGTGGCGCGCAACGCGACCCGGCCGTCTCGCACCGCCACCGCCACGACGACCCGCACGTCCACGCCGAGGCCGAAGGCGACGGGCAGCCCGACGGTGACCGACACCGAGCGGCGGCGCGGGAGGAGCGCGAGGGAACGGACCACGATCGCCGCGTCGTCGGCCTCCTCGCGAACGGAGTCCACGAGGTGCCGCATCCAGGACAGTCGCAGCTCGGCGGTCGCATCGAGGGAACCGACGGTCACCGCTTCGTCTCCCGGCACCACGTCCGTCGCGTCGGCGGCGAGCACCAGGACCCGCGGGTCGGCCGCGGCGTGGTGGGTGTCGACGTGCAGCCGCGGGATCCGACGGTGCCGTGCGAGCGGCACCAGCATCGGACGGGAGCCGAGGGTGACCGTCGGCACGGCGCCGAGCGGGTCGGTGGCGGCGCGGCGGATCTCCGCGCGCACCCGGATGCGGGCCCAGGACTCCGCGGCGACCAGCGCGAGAGCGAGGAGCAGCACGACCGCGATCGCGGCCGCGACGGACGTCGGCATCCGGTCTCCCTCCCTCGTACGGGGTCATTATGCGTGGCCCGCCGCCGGCCCGGTCGGCGGCAGGTGCGCGCTTGCGCCGCGCACGCCCGGGCGGTCGTGATCTACTCGACCGATGGCGACGATCCAGATCTGTGTGATGGGAGTATCCGGCTCGGGGAAGTCGACGGTGGGGGCCGAATTGGCCTCCCGCCTGGGCCGGAGCTTCGCCGACGGTGACGATTTCCACAGTGAGGCGAACCGCGCCAAGATGGGCGCGGGGCAGCCTCTGACCGACGAGGACCGGTGGCCCTGGCTCGCCACGATCGGCGCCTACCTGCGCGACGAGATGATCGCGGGACGCCCCACGGTGGTGGCCTGTTCCGCACTCAAGCGGGTGTACCGGGACCGGATCCGCGCCGCGGGCGCGTCCGTCTACTTCGTCTTCCTCACCGGCAACGAGGAGCTGCTGCAGGAGCGCATGAGCAGCCGCGCGGGGCACTTCATGAAGGCCGGGATGCTCGCCTCGCAGTTGGAGATCCTCGAGCCGCTGGACCCCGACGAGTTCGGCGTCACAGTCAACGTGTCCGGCGACATCCCCGACATCGTGCATGAGGCCCTCGCCGATTTCGCGGCGACGGAGGTCCCCGGGATCGCCTGAGCGTCAGCCCGCCTCGGCGACGGGGCACCGGGTGCGGCTGTAGATCGTCGGCATGCAGAGATTGCAGTGCGTGCAGCGGTCCGGCTCGCCCGGATGCTCCTGCATGCGCCGCACGAGATCGGGGGTGCGGAGCAGGCCGCGGCCCATCGCGACGAACTCGAAGCCCTCGGCCATCGCCCGGTCCACTGCGGTGCGCTCGGCGATCCCCCCGAGCAGGACCAGCGGCATCGTCAGGGCCGCGCGGAACCGGCGGGCGAGGTCGAGCAGGTACGTCGGGCGATAGGGGTAGTCCCGCAGGAAGACGGGGCCGGCGGCTCGCAGCCCGGCCCGGAGCGCCGGGTTGGGGAAGGCGGCGGCGAACTCGCGGCGCGGCGGCGTGCCGTGGAACAGGTACATCGGGTTGAGCAGCGAGCTCCCGGCGGTGAGTTCGAGGGCGTCGAGGGTGCCGTCGGTTTCGAGCCAGCGGGCGGTGCGCAGGGCATCGTCCGGGCTGAGGCCGCCGGGCACCCCGTCGGTCATGTTGAGCTTGGCGGTCACCGCCAGACGCCCGCCGACGGCGTCGCGGACCGCCTCGGCCACCTCTCTCGCGAGCCGGGCGCGGGCCGCGAGGTCTCCGCCGTAGGCGTCGCGACGGCGATTGAGCAGCGGGCTGAGGAAGGCGCTGATCAGGTAGTTGTGGCCGAAGTGGAGCTCCACGGCGTCGAACCCGGCTTCCTCGGCGAGGTGAGCGGCGTCGGCGTGCGCCCGGACCAGCGCACGGATGTGTGTGGTGTCCGGGCGGAGGGTCGGGCGCAGCGCCAGCGGGCTGATCATCCGGCTCGGCGTCACCGGGCGCCGATGCTGGGCCCCGTCGGCGACGGGCCCCGCGTGCCCCAGCTGCGCGGAGATCGCGGCGCCCTCGGCGTGCACGGCGTCGGTGAGCCGGCGCAGGCCGGGAACGGCCTCGGGGCGCATCCACAGTTGGCGGCGTTCGGTGCGACCCTCCGGTGCGACGGCGCAGTAGGCCACCGTCGTCATGCCGACGCCGCCGCGGGCGAACTCGGTGTGGAAGTCGATGAGGGCGTCGGTCACGAGCGCGTCGGGAGTGCGACCCTCGAAGGTCGCGGCCTTGAGGATCCGGTTGCGCAGGTCGACGGGGCCGAGCCGGGTCGGGGCGAAGGCGTCCTCCATCCCCGAATTAGAACATGTTCTGGTCAGTCGCGGGTGGCGATCGCCGCGGTCAGTCCGCCGAAGGCGAGCACCGCGGCGCCGCCGAGCGCGACGGTGCTCAGCCCGCCGCCCAACAGGGCGTCCAGCGGCGCACCCAGGCTCGCGCCGCCGAAGATCGCCACGGTGTAGAGCGACGCGGCGGCGCCGATCGCCGGCGCACCGAGCCGGGTCACCTCCGCCACCACGGACGGGGCAGCGAGGGCCACCGCCCCGACGAGGAGGAACAGACCCGCGCCGACCGCGACCGTCGCGCCGACCGCGCACAGCAGGGCCCCGGCGACGGCGAGCGCCACCGCGGACAGGATCCGGGGCCGGGCCGGAGCGCCGCCCAGGCGCAGCGTGAGCACGCCCGCGACGAGCACCGCCGGGAGCGAGCTGGCGCGCAGGACGAGGAGCGTGGTGGCCGACCAGCGGCCGTCGGCGGCGAGCGCGGTGTACAGCGCCACGAGCACGCTGAGGAACGTCAGGCCGGTGCAGTAGAGCAGCACCAGCCGCGGGCGGGCGAGCAGGCCCGGGATGGCGCGGTGCACGGCGGCGGGCGACGGTCGTTCACCCACCGGTGCCGCGTCGCCCGGGAGCAACGCCCGGACCGCGAGGGCCGCGGCCGCCGCGGCGCCCGCGAAGGTGAGGAAGACGCCCGTGATGCCGGCCGCGGGCGCGATCAGCTGCGCCGCGACCTGGCTGACGACCGCGGACGCGAGGCCCGCACCGATCGCGGCCGTGTTGAGCGGGACACGTGCCGAGGCCGGGGCCGTGCGGGCGATGTAGGCGAGGGTGGCCGGGGTGAACGCGGCGGCCGCGAGCCCCTGTGCGGCGCGCCCCAGCAGGAACCAGGACGCCGCGGGTGCGAACGCGGTGAGAACGGTCACGACCGCGGTCGCGGCGGCGCTCGCCACCATGAGGCGCCGCGCCCCGAAGCTGTCGGCGAGGGGGCCGAGCGCGAGGATGCCCAGCGCGTACGCCAGCGCGAAGGCGGTGCTGGCGAGGGCCGCCGTCGAGCCCGACGCGCCGGGCAGCGTCCCGATCTCGGCTGCGAGCGGCAGCACGACGTAGAGCTGTCCGACGATCGGCAGCGCCCCGAGGGCGGTGATCGCGCCGGTGCGGATCAGGGCGGGACGAGCGGTGTCGGAGTGGGTGGTCGTGGTCATGCGGCGAACGTAGCAACCGTACGGTTGGCGCGTCAACCGTACGGTTGGCGGTACTCTGTCGGCTGTGACCGACGCCGCCGGATACGAATCGACGCCCACCAGCGAGGCGCTCATCGCCGCCGCCCGCACGGAATTCACCCGCCGCGGCTTCGACGGTGCCCGCGTCGCCCGGATCGCCGCGGAGGCCGGCGTCAACAAGGAGCGGATCTACGGCTACTTCGGGAGCAAGGAGGGGCTGTTCGAGATCGTCATGGCCAAGGCGCTCACCGAGCACGTCGAGCACAGCCCGTTCCTCGAGGGGCAGACGCTCACCGAGCACGTCATGGCCGCGTACGACCACCACCGCCGCGACCCCGAGCTGGTGCGGCTGCTCATGTGGGAGTCGCTGCACTACGACGCCGACCAGGGCGAGACGCCCCCGTTCAGCGACGGCCGACGGGAGTTCTACCGCCGCAAGGTCGAGCGGCTGCGGGCGGTCACGGGCGGCACCGACGACCTACGCGCCGCGATCGCGCTCTACGTCGCCATCGGACTGCAGGCCGCGCCCTTCATGATCCCGCAGCTGGGCGCCGTGATCCTCGGCCGTCCGCTCTCCGACGACGAGGTGCAGGAGTCGCTCCGGCCGCTCGTCGAGCAGACGGTCCGGTTCATCGAGGAGCGCCTCGCCGACGAGGGCTGAGCGTCAGGGCCGCCGCAGCGCGCCGGTGAACATCATCGACTTGTACGGATGGCCGACCGCGGTGTTCCACTGCGAGACGACGAGTCGCGCGGACTCCAACGTCGAGCCGGGGACGAGGTAGCCGCCGTACAGCTGGGCGACCCGGCCCGCCGCGTGGTCCTCGTCCTGCCAGGACGAGCCCTGCAGCAGCGTCACCGGATCGGACCACACCCCGTCGATCCGGTCGGCGAAGCGCGCCGCGATCCGGTAGCCGGCGGCGTCGAAGTAGGTCAGCACCCAGGTGCCCTCCACCAGCGACAGGGAGAGCTCCCCGTAGCCCTGGCCGAGCGCGAGATCCGTGGGCGGGTTGCCCCACGCCCAGCCCGTGTCCTGCCGCCAGCCCCAGGACTCCCACTCGACGTTGACGCCCTTGCGGAGGGTGCCGAGGGTCTCCGTCCGCATCCGGTGCAGTCGCAGGCCCTTGTCGCGCGTGAGGCCACCCGTGGAGACGTTGTAGGTGTAGCCGTCCGGGGTCGGGCACAGGGCCCACATGCACCAGGCACCGTCCGCGTGGCCGGCGTTGTACTGCGCGACCTCCCGCCACGTCGCGGCACCGTCGTCGCTGCGCCACAGGCCCGTCTGCACGACGGTGTCGAGGCTCTGCATGGTCATCGTGTGCAGGTACAGGACCCCGTCGACCCGGATGCACGTCGTGGGCAGGATCGTCGTGAACCGGCCGGTGTCGTGCGAGTAGTCGAGCAGCTGGCGCGCGCGCTCGGGATCGGGGCCGGCGGGGCGGCTCATGACGCCGTTGCGGTCGCCGAACAACCCGACGGGGGAGCGCCACTCGCCGGCGCCGATGCTCAGCCCCTCGAAGGTGTCCCCGAAGACGTAGAGCACCTCGTCGCCGACGCGGCACGCGATGCCCAGATCGGTACCGCCGACACCGAACCGGGTGACGGGCGTGATGTCGCGGAGCTTGCGGAGGCGGATGGGCTCGATCGACTGGGGCACGTCCGTCAGCCTGCCAGACGGGGCGCCGTCGCGCGCCGCTCCGGCGGTGCGGGGACAGGTTCGGGGGAACTGTTCCGAATGTCCGGTACGCCGCGGAATCCGTCGCGGCCGGGCGCGAACGGGAGCACCATGAAACGTATGGAAACGTTCACGGGACGCGAACTGTACGAGGCCTTCCACGCGGACTACGACGCCGTCACCGATCGCGATGCGCGGATCTTCGACGCCGAGGGCCGGCTGCTGGCGGCGGGGCGACTGTCGGGGCTCCGGCTCGACGAATCGGGCGGCACCGAGACGGTCGAGTACAGCTTCCTGTCGCTGCACGACGACGTCGTCTGGGCGCCGTCGCACCGCATCGAGCTGGCGCCGCAGCCCGTCCAGTAGAAACGCGAAAACCCCGGCCGGGGCCGGGGTTTTCGTCGTTGTGCGCGGAGGGGGACTTGAACCCCCACGTCCATTAGTAGGACACTAGCACCTCAAGCTAGCGCGTCTGCCATTCCGCCACCCGCGCTGGGAAGCTCGTTAACCGTAATCCACGGGGGCCCGGGAAACCAAATCGGCACGTCGGGGGCACCGTGGGCGCGTCGAGACCGACGCCCGTCCGTGGTACTCATATGGGTGTGGCTACTGCAGTGAACGCGCTCGACGAGGTCGTCGAGACCGTGAGCGCCCTGATCCGATTCGACACCTCCAACACCGGTGAGCTCGAGACCACCAAGGGGGAGGCCGAGTGCGCCCGCTGGGTCCAGGCGCAGCTGGAGGAGGTCGGGTACGAGACCGTGTACGTCGAGTCCGGGCAGCCCGGCCGCGGCAACGTCTTCGCGACCCTCAAGGGCGCGAACCCGAAGCGGGGCACGCTGCTCGTGCACGGGCACCTCGACGTGGTGCCCGCGGAGCCCGCCGACTGGAGCGTGCACCCGTTCTCGGGCGCCGTCGAGGACGGCTACGTGTGGGGCCGCGGCGCGGTCGACATGAAGGACATGTGCGGCATCATGCTCGCGCTCGCGCGCCAGCTGAAGTCGACGGGCACGGTCCCGCCGCGCGACATCACGTTCGCCTTCCTGGCCGACGAGGAGGCCGGAGGGACGTGGGGATCGCACTGGCTGGTCAAGCACCGGCCGGAGTTGTTCGCGGGCGTCACGGAGGCCGTGGGCGAGGTCGGCGGTTTCTCGCTGACCGTCGACACCCCGTCGGGCGACAAGAAGCGCCTGTACCTCGTGGAGACCGCCGAGAAGAGCATGTGCTGGATGCGCCTGACCGCGAAGGCGCGGGCCGGGCACGGGTCGTTCGTGCACGAGGACAACGCGGTCACCCTCCTGTCGGAGGCGGTCGCCCGTCTCGGCCGGCATACGTTCCCGCTGGTTCTGACCGACAGCGTGATCGAGTTCCTGCGCGCCCTCGACCGGGAGTCGACGATCGACATCGACCTGGACGGGCCGGACCTCGAGGGCCAGCTCGCGAAGATCGGCGGGCTCGCCCGCATCGTCGGCGCCACGCTCCGCGACACCGCCAACCCCACCATGCTCAAGGCGGGCTACAAGGCGAACGTCATCCCGCAGACCGCCGAGGCGGTCATCGACTGCCGCGTCCTACCGGGCCGGCAGGCCGCGTTCGAGAAGGAGCTCGACGAGATCCTGGGCCCGGACATCGAGCGGGAGTGGATCACCAAGCTCGACTCCTACGAGACCCAGTTCGACGGCGACCTCGTCGACGCCATGAACGACGCGATCCTCGCGTTCGACGCCGACGGCCGCACGGTGCCGTACATGCTGTCGGGCGGGACCGACGCGAAGGCCTTCGCCAAGTTGGGGATCCGCTGCTTCGGCTTCGCGCCCCTGCAACTGCCCGAGGAGCTGGACTTCGCGGCCCTGTTCCACGGCGTCGACGAGCGCGTCCCCGTCGACGCGCTGAAGTTCGGTACACAGGTCTTCGAGCACTTCCTGATGAACTCCTAGAGATCCGCGCACCACGAGAGGAAATCGCCATGACTTCGTTCGATCCGTACGCGGGGCTGCCCGCCCTGCCGGCGCTGACCGTCACCTCCGAGAGCATCGTCGACGGGGCCGAGCTCCCCGTGGCGCACCGCAGCGGGATCATGGGCGCGGGCGGCGAGGACGTCTCGCCGCAGCTGTCCTGGAGCGGCGCGCCCGCGGGCACCAAGTCCTACGCCGTGACCTGCTACGACCCCGACGCGCCGACCGCCTCCGGGTTCTGGCACTGGGCGGTCGCGAACATCCCCGCGTCCGTCACGTCCCTCGCCGCCGGCGCGGGCGACGGTGCGCCGGGCTCGCTCCCGGAGGGTGCGCTGACACTCAACAACGACGCGAGCCTGCCGCGCTACATCGGCGCCGCGCCGCCCGCCGGGCACGGCCCGCATCGGTACATCTTCGTCGTACACGCGCTCGGCGTGGAGAAGCTGGACCTGCCGGCCACGGCGACGCCCGCCTACCTGGGTTTCAACCTGTTCGGTGCCGCCATCGCCCGCGGCTCGATCACGGCGACCTACGCGCAGGTCTGATCAGCGACGAAGGCCGCGCCCGGAACTCCCGGGCGCGGCCTTCGTCGTGCGTCAAGGCGTCAGCGATCGACGCCTACCGCCTCGGAGATCGAGGAGAAGCCGTCGGCGCGCAGGCGCGCGGCCAGCTCCTTGTGCACGGACCGGGTCCACGCGGGTCCGCCGTAGATGAATTGGGTGTACACCTGCACCAGCGAGGCGCCGGCGCGGATGCGCTCGTAGACCTCGTCGGCGGTCTCGATGCCGCCGACCGAGATCAGCACCAGGTCGTCGCCGACGCGGGCGGAGAGGCGCCGCAGGACCTCCAACGAGCGCGCCTTCACCGGACGCCCGGAGAGGCCGCCCGCGCCCATGGCCTCGACCTCGGCGGCCGGCGTCGCCAGGCCCGCGCGGCTGATCGTGGTGTTGGTGGCGACGATGCCCGCGAGGCCGAGCTCCTTCGCGAGGTCCGCCACGGCGTCGACGTCCTCGTCGGCGAGGTCGGGCGCGATCTTCACCAGCACCGGCACGGTGACGGTGTCGACGACGGCCTGCAGCACGGGGCGCAGCGATTCGGTGGCCTGGAGGTCGCGCAGGCCCGGGGTGTTGGGGGAGGAGACGTTGACGACGATGAAGTCGGCCAGCGGTCCGAGCAGCATGGCGCTGATCCGGTAGTCGTCGGCCGCGCCCTCGAGCGGGGTCACCTTGGTCTTGCCGATGTTCGCGCCGATCGGCACCGCGGTGGGTCCGGCGTCGCGCTTGCGCAGCTCGTTCGCGGCGGCGCCGGCGCCGTAGTTGTTGAAGCCCATCCGGTTGATCAGCGCACGATCGGCGGGGAGCCGGAACAGGCGCGGCGTCGGGTTGCCGGGCTGCGCGTGAGCGGTGACGGTGCCGATCTCGGCGAAGCCGAAGCCCAGCGCGCCCCAGCCGTTGACGGCGCGGGCGTTCTTGTCGAAGCCGGCGGCCAGGCCCACTGGGGCGGGGAAGCGGACGCCGAAGACGGTCTGCTCGAGGATCGGGTCCCGGTGCGCGAGGCCCCGTCGGATCCCGGCCCGGACGGGCGGGACGGCGGTGGTGCCCCGGATCAGGCCGAAGACCCAGTGGTGGATCCGCTCGGGCGAGACGAGGAACAGCACGTTCAGGAGCGACCGGTAGATCGCCTGGGACATCGCCGGCATGGTGTTCACAACCCCTTCGTGGCGTCCGGCGGCAGCATGCCGGACGTTTTCGTGCGTTTGCGGCGCAGCAGGACCCGCCGCGAACCGTCGGTGTACAGCCGCACGCGGGACAGCTCCCACCCGCCGAACTCGGCCTCGATGGTCAGCCGCATCGCCGCGGTCACCCGGGAGACCTCCCGCGGCAATCGCAACGGCAGGAAATCGTACTCCTCGTCGCTGAACGCGCCGCCCTCCCGTGCGCCTGCGGTCGTGGTCATGGGGCTCCTAGCGGGTCGGGATCGCCTGGATGCCGGCGCCCGTCGCCGACTGCACGTACAGGGTCCCGGTCTTCGCGTCCACCGCGAGCGCGTTCGGCTGGCGCACGGTGGGGTACAGCTTGCGCTGCTCGGGAATGCCGGTGTTCAGCGCGTAGCCGACCACCTCGTTCGTCGCGGTCCGGGTGACCCACATCAGCTTGTCGGTCGCGTCGTAGTCGACGGCCCAGGGCGAACCCGTCTCCGGATACAGGAACTTCTGCATCAGAGGGGCGATCGTGTAGCCGATGACCTGGTTCTTGCCCGTGTCGACGGCGAACAGACGTCCGTACGGGTCGACGGCGGCGTTGGTGATGCCGCGGCCCACGCGCAGGCCCTTGCCGAGCTTGCCGCCCGCGACGTCGACCTCGGCCACGGAGGACTGCAGCCGGTCGACGACGGCCACGTCGCCGTCGTGCACGAGGATCTTGCTCGCCTCGACGGGGCCGGTGATGATCTTCGGGTTCGACGACGCCCCGAGCGCGACGATCCGGCCGTCCGACGTCCCGGCGAGGACGGAGAGGCCGTCCTCGCGGTACGGGGCGACCGTGAGTACATCGCCGTCGACGTCGTAGGTCGCGCGGCCGACGGTGCCGTCGCTTCCGGGGAGCTCGACGACCTGCTTGCCGGCCGCGACCAGGAATCCGCCGTCCGGGTTCGCGACGACCTGACTCGGCCGTGCCGGCATGCTCGACCGCCCGACCTCCTTGAGCCCGCCGTCGACGGTGTACTGCACGATCTCGGTCCCGCTGATCGCGGCCAGGCGGCGGTTCTTCGCGTCGAAGGCGAGGCCCTCGCCCGCGGCGGCGGGGGCGACCACTCCGGNNNGGNCGAGTCAGGTCGT
>NZ_CBCRZG010000035.1:0-26825 GCF_965137015.1 Tsukamurella hominis
CTTCCCGACCTCACCCAGGCCGAGCACATCCGCACCGCGGCCACCGCCCTCACCGACGCCCGACAGGAACTCCGCGAGGCCTGGGCCAGCCCCTCCGCCGACGCCGCCCACCGCGCCCTCGACCGCTACGCCACCTGGCTCGACACCCTCGTCGACTGGACCAACGACAGTGGCCCCCTCCCGGCCGCCGGCCCCGACCCGATCATCCGCACCCAACCGGGGGAGCGGTCGTGAAACAGGCTTCTGCGGCCGGCCCGCCGGCAACGAGCACGCTCACCTGGCGCACCTACACCGGCTACCGGCACACGCAGCCAGGCGGCCAGTTCGCCGACCTCGCCGAAGACCTCCCCACCGTCCTCGTGATGCGCCTGGCCGTATGGAACAAGGCCTGGGCAGTCGGGGTCCTCCACACCGCCGCCACACCGCAGGACGACATCGACCGCATGATCGACGAGGCGATCGACCGGCTCGGAAGCCGTATGCTCGACCCCGCAGATCAGGCGCGCTACTACATCGGCGAGGACATCGACGACCAAGATCCCCCGGACGCGACAGACAACCCCGTCACCCACAACGCCCTGCGCAGCACCTCCAAGCCGATCTACTTCCCGATCCGGGAAGCAGTCGCCGCCGGATACGCGATGTTCGCCGAGAACACCACCCGCGAGAACATCACCCGATACGGCTTCCCCACCTACGACGACGCCATCCAGAAGCTCGCATCTCCGCCGGCCACCGGCAACCAGCCCCTGCCCCGAAAGACTCAGGTCGCCACACCGCTAACCCTGGACAAGGCCCTCGCGTACCTCCCGGAGAAGCCGCCAGCGAGCCGCCACGAGGCCCTCCGAGTCACCACCACGGTGGATCCACTCTCCACCGTGACCGACCTCCTGGTCCAGCACGACTACGCCATCCCGGCCGCCGCGGCGATCGCCACCGCCGACACCGAACCAGGAGACGTGATCACCTGGGACGACGGCACCTTCGGCCTCGTACTCGACGACGACGTCGTCTACTCCGCCGACCGAGGCCTCCAGCCCCTCACCGACGCGACCACCAGCCCCGGATTCCTCAGCGCGTGGAACGTCTCCACCTACTGGAAGCACCCAAAACCCAAGGGCTTCATCCTGAACCCCGCAAAGATCGCCCAAATCCGGCGAGCAGACGAACAGTTCTTGGCGAGGGCCGACGCAAGCATCGACCTCTTCGAGACGATCGCCGCGAAACTGACAGCCGGCATCTCCGATGAAGTCAAGGACAACCAGCGCAAGGCCGCATCATTCGCGGAAGCCGCCACGGCCCGCAGCGCCACCACCACCTGACCACTCACCCGCGCACAACGAGAGAAGATGGCCATGGCCACCGAAGCAACAACCACCATCGCGGAACTCGAGACGGACCTGCGCAAGCTCATCACCCGCGAACGCGACCACCCCCGCCGCCTCGCCGCAGTCCGCGCCGCCGTCAACACCGCCCGCCACGAACGCGGACTGCCCGCCGTTCCCCTCCAGCAGATCGCGGACATCGACGACAGCGCCACCGGCGCCGACTGGGCCCGCAAGTTCGCGCTCCGCGCAAGCCTCCTCGCCCGCGGAGGCGACCGATGAACACCCACCAGCCTTACGACGCCACCCACGCCATCCGGCAGCTCGACCAGCTCATCGCACGAACCGCCCCCGCGGACGTCGTGCGCGCCCGCAAGCCGGTCATGCCGCCCGAGCTGGGCACCCCCGAAGCTGTACGCCGCCGCCTCCTCGAACACGCCGAGCTGGTCGCCACCCGATCCGAAACCGACGAAGACCGCACGTGGGACGAGCAGGAACGCGCCCGCATCCTGGCCATGACCGACCAGGAGCTGTGGGAACCGTACGAGCAGGAATGGGGACCCGCCGCCTACCCGGCGGGCAGCCCCCAATGGGCCGCGCACCTCGCAGAACTCGACCACCAGCAGTGGCGGCAGTCCCGCGTGATTACGCAGTACCCGTCCGACTTCGGCAAGGACTTCGCGGCCAGCCGCCAGAGCTTCAAGCCCCTCGTGCCCAAGCCCACCCCACCACGACAGAACCTCGAGCTCGTCCAGGTCGACCGCACCGACCTGGACTCGGGGGAGCGCACACGAATCTGCTGGAAGGGCAACGACCCGGTCTTCCACGGAAGCGACTACCTCGTCATCGAACCGGCACACAACTGGCGCCTCGGCTGGTTCCTGGACAAGCCGGACCCGGACCGAGGCAACGTCGCCGCCGTCGTCCGCGCCGACCTTGACCACCGCGAGTACGCAGTCTCGGAATTCGCCGTGCCCGGGCTCCTCGCGATGTCGGCGTACGCCCTCGGCGGTCGGTACGGCACCGTCCCCTCCGACGAGGCGGCAGCAGCCGTCGCCGACGTCCTCATGCAGCTCGACACCTACCCGTGCAACATCGACGGCGTCGGCCACATCAGCGTCCCCCTCGGCTTCTCCTTGCAAGTCCTCGACGCCAACCGTCTCGACTTCTGGCGCCGCCAACCCCGCGCCGCCGGCCCCGCCTCGATCATTCGCACCCAGCCGGGGGAGCGGTCGTGAAGTCCGCCCCAGCGGCCAACGTCACCTGCACGTGGCGTACCTACACCGGCTACTCCCGCACGCACGAAGCCGCGGAGCTCGTCGCCCTCACCGACTACCTCCCCGCATTCCTCGTGATGCCGCTCGCCGTGTGGGAGAAGGCATGGGCCGTCGGAGTCCTCCACACCGCCCGCGCCACTACGTGACCGCCCGCGTACAGACGCTCCCTGGAAAATCGAATGAGGAGAAGCACAATGAGCGAGGCGTCAATACCCACGAACGTACGAGACATCCTGCTACATGGATTCCTGGCACACGAGGCCAACAACGCCGTGACGGCCGGTGCACGTCGCGGAGACTTCGATCACGCTGGCGATTCACTAGGCAAGGTGATTGCCTGGCTCTGGGCGAGCGATCCCGACTCAGTCTCCCTGAACCTCGCGGAATACCTGCGCGATCTACGGGATCGGACACCCACGGCACCAATCACATTGGAAGACGTCTTGGGCGCACTTCGCTTCGCCACACCCGCAGCATTCTCATCTGCCGACTACGCCATTCTGTGTGACAGAGCGCGCGTGGAAGTGCCGCGGTACTACGGCGGTCCTATCAACTAGCGCCGCCCGGGAATCGAAAGGGGACGCTCCCACGCCCTGCAGCAGCATCAAACGAGAGAAGACGGATGTCATGACCGATCCCGAAGAGACCTACATCGGCTTCCTCTTCCTCGACCCCGATCGCAGCGTGGACGAGATCGCGGCCACCGTCGCCGGCGACCTCCGCCGGCTGTTCGTCGGCTTCCCGGCCTCCGGCCAGTGGCGCCTGGCGTGGGCGCACTGCGCCGCCGGCCTCGAGCTGCTCGTCGCCGTCGACAGCGACCTCTTCGACGCCGCCGCGCACCAGCAGCTGACCGACGTCCTACTCTCTGGCCAAGACCAGGTGCGAGTGATGTACTCGCACGAGATCCACGATCTCCTGGCACGGATCCGAGATTCCCTGGCGAACGGAGACGCCCGTGTTCTCTAACCCGCGCGTGCCCCTATGGCCGCGACGTCCGCTCGAAGACCCACGAGGAGTAAGCGACCCCGATGGACGCTGAACTTCGCGAGACTGAGCCGCAGGCCACCAGTAGCACCGCTTCGACGTGCACACATCTACGCGCGGAGTGGAACTACTACGGCGCCAAGCGTCGACTCCACCGACAACGGATAGTTCGCATGCGGCAGTGCGAGGGGGAGCCCACAGTCGCAGTCGTGGAAACGAACTGTCGGCACTGCCAAGACCGCTCACGCGGCCCATGGTGCGGCGCGTGCATAGCAGCCAACGTTGCTGAATACCGCCACAACAGACTGTGGTGCAACAACTGCCGCAGCTGGACTGTCAGCATCGAAGTCCACTCGCCGTGAGAAACATTCGCCGACCAGACAAGCATCCGGATACGAGGACAGCGCGAATGAGTGCCCCCAAGACTGCTCACCTGGCCGAGGTCTCACCCCGCCACGCGGACGGCCTGGCCCTCGCGCCAGGAGCCGCGTGCTACCTACTCAACCCGCCATACCGTGGCAATGTGCCGGTGCGGTCCGATCCTGGGTTCCGCATCATCACGGTCGACCTGGTCACGATCGGCCGGATCAGGGACGCACCACAAGATGAAGGGCTCAGAGTCTGGGCGAGAGACCACGGGACGCCCCTCTGGACCTTGGATGCTGCGGCCAGCCACAGCACCGCGCTGGCAGCCCTTGGGTATCAGCTCGCTCAGTAGATGTGACGGCGCCCAGCAACCGAAGGAGTACCGCGCGATGGCGAGCACCGACCGCACATGGCCACTTCCCGTCCTGGAGCTGCTCGGCGACGTCCACGGCGCGCTCGACGAGAGCGCCCGCCGCCGCGGCCCACAGCGGCCGCATCACCGCCGGCTTCGGCCCGGCTCGGTAGTGCGCGCCCTCCCCGTGGGGAAGGACCGCCGGATCCTGCTCATGGTCGAACGCTTGCCCCGCGGCATGGTCATCGGCCGCCGCGTCTCCCGATCCCACCCCGGCCGCTACCTCGGCGGCGAGGTCACGGCACTGCGCCGGGACTGCGACGTCGACGCCGAATGCAGCGCGATCGAGCATGCGTTCGCCGAGCAACACCCGCGAATCGAAGAACCCGCCGCCACCATCCCGGTGCCGGCCGCCGAGCCGGTCCGCGAAGGAACCCAGATCCGCGTCGTACCCCTCGGGCACACCCACCCGCGAATAGTCACCGTCACCGGACTCGCAGGCGACCTCATCGTGGGCTCAACCCCCGAGGGCACCGTCGTGGCCAAGATCGACCACTGCGAGATCATCCACCAGCCGCCGCCCGCGTACGAAGACCGCTGAAAACCGGCTACCTGTAGGACAATCAGACCCATGAGCAGGCCCAGCAAGACCAACACCCACGCGGGGCGGTCACCGAAGACCATCAGCGGCTCCCGTGAGCTCTACGTCCAGGCCGCCTCCGCGGCACTCACCGCGGTGCCTCTGGTGCTGCTCACCCTCGGCGCGGCCGCACTGGCGACGGTGACGCCGAAGCCGATCGCGGTGGTGGCGATCGCCGTGGCAGTCGCCACGTTCCTGCCCATCATGCTCGTCGTCGTGCGCGTGGTCCTCCTCCTGCAGAGCGCGATGGCACGGACGCTCGTCGCGGCCCTCCGACCGCGGCCCGCCGCCGCCGAGCTGTTGAAAGGCTGACCTCGTGCACGAACCCGCCCACGACGATCCCCGGAATGCCAGCAACCAGCACCGCGACGGGCTCGCGACCGAACCGGGCTGGGCGGACGCCGCCCGCGCCGCCCTCGCCGTCGGGATCATGGTCGCGATGCTCGTGATGTGGTCGTTCATGCTGGCGGGGGAGCGGCTCGTGGCGTACACAGCGAGCGCGGCCGGCCTCGTGTTCGTGGCCGGCATCCCGCTCGTTGAGTGGGCCGTCGACCGCGAGTGGATCGCACCACACGCACGACCGCAGCACCGGACCGGCAGGAGAATCTGACCCATGAGCACCCCGACCAACGAATCCGACGACCGCATCGACAGCAGTACAGCGGAGATCGCCGCGAGATGGTGGTCCGACCAGCTGGCGAGCCGCCAGAGCATGCCGCCCCTCGACATCCGCCCCGAGCTCACCGGGATCGCCGAGATGATGGCCGAGATGGTGGCGTCCACGCCACCGCCCCCACTGGAAGTGGTGAACACTTTCCACGACGCGCTCACCGCACAGATCCGCGCCGAGCTCCACGAGGCCGGCGGCTGGCTGCAGGTGCGCATGGACTGGGATCCCGACCGCATCCTCAGCGTTGCGCTGGCTGCCGCTGATCTCGCAGACTCAGCGAAGCTGCAGCTGCCGATGAAGACCACGATGAACATCAGGCCGGGAACGATCTCGATCTCCCAGCAAGGCCGCCCCGACCTCGAGCTGGACCTGCGGATCTATCCCGGCGACTAGAAGACCACCATGACCACAGCGCAGATCGCCGCCCTGGCGCTCATCGGCGCGTTCCTCGCCGTCCAGGTCGTCATCGTGGCCCGAGCGGGCGCCAAACGCATCACCACGCAGCACGCCCTCGCACTGTGGGCGGCGAGCGGGTCGATCACCGCCGGCGCTGCGGCCGCCCTGCTGACGTAGCCGAAGTGGGGGAGTAGCCAGCCGGACGCCTCCGCGCGACCACCGTGGACCTGGAGGGTGTGAAACTTCCCGGCGCGCTACCTACACAGCGCGAAATCCGGCCCTGAGATCTGCCGCCGCTATACCTACACCGAACCTCGTTGACCTGCGACAACGCCGCAAGCAGGCTGTCGCCGACGGGCGTGATCACCGCCCCGGCAGGCGCGGAAACCCGCATGGGGTGAAGTCGGCGCAAAATTGCAGCCACCTTCCCCCCCAGGCCGGCCGGAGCCCTCCCACCCGCGGGGTCAGGCGGCCAACCAGTCGTCGAACAACAGCCGGTCGTAGATGTCCGTCGGCGGCCGATGCCGACCATGCTCCGCCAGCGTCTTCGCGTACACCCACAGCTCCTCAGCGCTCACCCGCGCCGCCCGGTGCGCCAGCTTCAGCAGACCCCACGTCCCAGTCACCTGCGGCCCACCGACACCCAGATCCAGACGCTGCACCGCCGTGTCGTCCGTGACCAGCACCGCCGACGTGTACGACCGGCACTCGATGATCGCCAAGGTCTCCGCCTCACCGAGGTTCTTGCGCGCGCTCGCCTCCTGCCCGGGAGTCCGCAGCCGATCACGGTAGCGGCGCGTGGCCTCATGCTCACGCCCGGTCTCCGGCATCAGCGGCTCCCCGAAGATCCTGTGCGCCTGCCGCATCTCCGACAGCCCCGGGTACCCCGCCGACTCATCGCACTCCTGCGAGACCGTCAAGCACCACCTGCCACGAGCCCCGACGAGCTGCTCGAGC
This sequence comes from Tsukamurella hominis, assembly GCF_965137015.1. NCBI lineage: Bacteria > Bacillati > Actinomycetota > Actinomycetes > Mycobacteriales > Tsukamurellaceae > Tsukamurella > Tsukamurella hominis. Next base: position 6,968 of record NZ_CBCRZG010000035.1, read on the forward strand.
AGATCCATCCGCCCGATCGTCGCGAAGTTGATCAAAACCGTGTTGTCAGGGAAGACGATCACAGCAGCTCAAGTGCGGCAGCGAGATCCGCGGTACTCATCTCCGCCCACTCCGGCTCATCCACCTCGAGCCGATCCGGCGCCACGCCCAGCATCCACGCCAGCGTGCCCTTCCCGATCTGCCCGGCCGCGATCTGCTCCTGGTGCGCCGCCTGCAGCGCCACCGGGAACCGCCGCGGCGCCGCATCGTCCATCCGCCGCGTGATCGGATCCCCAGGCTCGGTCGGCGTCCAGTGCCGACGCAGCAGCTTCTGCGTCTTCCGATCCCGCGGCCGCCACTCCTGCGCCACCGCGCACTCGATCCCCAAGCTCTCCAGGCGGATCGCCAGCGCCTCCGTCGACACCCCCAGATCCCACACCCGAGCCGCCAGCTGCCCAGCATCCAGATCGGCCCACGACGAGCTCCTCAGCAGCTCCGCCGGCATCAGCAGCTCCGCCGCGAACGCATGCGCCGCCGCCTCGTGCGCCTGGTGCGTCGCCTCCGCCGCGTGATGCTGCAGCACCAAGTGCCCCAGCTCATGCGCGAGCGAGAAGTTCTCCCAGAACCAGCTCCCCACCGCGGGCACCGCGATCACCGCGCGCTCTTCGACGATGAAGCTGTACGCCGTCGACAGCTCAGCGACCCGCACCACATCGATCCCCAGCCGCTCCTCGATCCGATCGATGAACGGCCGCACGAACCCCTCACCGAGCGCGGCGCGCGCCGCCGCGACATCCGACGGCGGCCGCCACTGCGGCCGCGGCGGCGGCGGGGCCTGCCGGTACGCCAGCACGATGTCCTCGAGCACCGGCTCATCCGCCGCACGACCCGGCACCGACCGCTCCCCGGTCTCCTGGTTGTAGTCGTGCCGCGCGACCATCTTCACCCGATGCGGATCAGGCTCACCGGTGATCAGCTCGTGCAGATCCGCACCGAAGTAGTCCGCGATGCGAGCCAGCTCCCCAGCACCGAAGCCACGCTGCCCGCTCAGGGCCCGCGACAGCGCATCCGCGCCCATCCCGACCGCGGCCGCGACCTGGGCCTGCCCCCGTGCGGGGATCAGAGCAGCGACGCGCTTACCGATCGTGGCATCCATACGCCCAGCTTACAGCCTATTCTTGGGGAAAGCTCAATATTCTGTTCGGACGCCATGGCACTAGACTTCCGAACACGTTCCGAATAAGGTGGCGGGTATGACCACCGCCGCCCGCCACCCAACCTCAACCCGCCGCTCCTCGGACCTGAGCAAGCACTCCGCCGAGGTCTTCGCCGAGGCCGAGGACCACCCCGTGACGGTGACCCGCCGAGACGGCGAACCCCTCGTGCTCATGTCGCAACGCGAGGCCGACGACCGCACCCGACTCCTCGAGCTCGCGGCCCAACTCATCGGCGTCGCAGTCGACGACGACGGCCCCCTCGCAGACCGCATGACCCGAGCCTTCCCCTGGATGCTCGCACTGACACAGCAGGACCAGACGACCTGCGCCCAGAACCTCGTCGACGCCGCCCGCGCCTCGTTCGCCACCGACCAGCCATACCTCGTACTGGCCGAGCTGACCTCCTGGCGCGAGACCGCGACCGCGATCGCCGCCGGCCTCGGCCAGACCACCCCCGAATGGCTCGACCTCACCACCGCCCCCACGGTCGAGCGCCCCTAGCCGTGGCCAGGAAACGCGGCGAACTCGTACCTCGCCCACCCAAGAAGACCGAGTACGAGATCCGATTCGCCACCACCCACGCCCTCAAGGGATGGCAAGACCTCACAGCGACCATCCGCAACCCACTCGCCGACGCATGGGACTTCCTCACACGCACACCACTGACCCACAGCCAGACGAACTACCCACTGCGCGGAGATCTCGGAACCATCTCCCGCGACGGCACATCGCACGAGCGCTGGCAGCACAAGCCCACCCGACAGGGCGACGCTCGGATCTGGTTCTACGTGGTGGACCACACCGTTTTCCTAGAGCAGGTGCACACCAGCCACCCGAACGAAACGAAGTAGCTCACCGCATCGCCTACCGAGGCGTGACCGCCCGCAGACCACGCAGCGCGGGCCGGATCCTGTCCAGACCGAAGTCCAGCGCGGCATCGGCCTCCGTGTGGCTGATGGCCGCCTCGAGCACCGCGCGCGGGATCAGGGCCGGGTCAGTGCCGTCCGCGCGCCGCACCAGCGCGATCACGCTGGACTCGAGGTAGCCCGGCCCGCCGCCCGGGTAACCGAACTGCCACCCGTTGCCGGGGGTGGTGATCGGCAGCGGCCGGATGGCCATGCCGTCGGCGTCGACGAGGTACACCGGCCGGGCACCGTACTCGCCGCGATCGGCGACCAGCCGCGCCCCGGCCGGCAGATACACATCCCCGAACAGCAGCGGCCACAGCACAGCGAAGGTATCGCCGTCGGGGCCGTCGCTGTCGACCCTCGCGACCGGATTCCCCTCGAAGTCCACACCGAACCGCACCCGCGCACCCGAGGGGAGCGCCGCGGCCAGCTCGTTGCGGTCCCGCTCCGAGGTCGACCGCAGCGTCAGGCCCGGCCGCCGGGCATCGCGGTACTCGTCGTCCCAGCTGACGCTATCGAGATACCGCGAGTCCCAGTTCGCCGGAGACCCGACACGGAAAACACTGGCGTGGTGCCGCTTCCGCGGGTACCGCTCGTCGAGCGACTCCGCGGCAGGGTGCCCGCTGGCGCGGTAGTCGTGCGCCATCACGTAGTGCCGGATCAGCCCCGCGGTCTCCCCTGCAGCATCCTCCAACGCGGCATCCGGCGACGCGGAGAACTGGTCGACCGATGAGGCCAGGTCCTGCAGCGTGACCATGTCGCGCACCGCCTGCATCGCCACCTCATCGCTCCACGGCCACTCCGGCACCGACCCGGCGAGCCCGTCGATCAGCTTCCACTGCGTTCGCGAGAGCCGGTACCGCTCCAGCCGCGCCGCCATCACGGACGGCCGCACCTGCTCATCGGCGTGCCCCGACCCGTCGTCCCAGGCCAGGTCATCGAGGTACTTGCTGCGCATCCGGATCTCGTCCGCGATGTGCGCCGCGGCTCGCTCCTGCAGATCCTCGGGAACCTGCTGCCCACCCCCTCGAGTGAGGACGGTCAGATTGTCGAAGAGATCGCCGACGTGGGTTCCCCTGGCGCCGTCGTACGTGTACACGACCGGCTTGCCCGTCTTCAGGTAGTCCTCGATGACCTGCGGCCAGTAGGCCTCCACCGGGTAGTACTCCAGCGGCTGCCCGATCAGCGCCTCCACCTCGCGCACCGACAGCGGCAAGTACCGGGGGTCCTTCAACTGCGGCGCCGCAGGGGCCCCACCGTCGCCGGCGGTGCGCCGCTTCGGCCACCACGGCAGACCCCGCGATCCCGCGTCAGGGTCGGGATTCGGGGTGGTGTCGAAGAGCAGCGCCTCGTACTCGGTCTGCACCCGCAGCTCACGGCTGTCGGTCGGCTCGAACAGGATCCAGGACGCGTTCAGCGCGTCTTCGGGCCGCGGCAGGTACCGGGCGGTGATGCGATCAGTGATCGCCGCCCAGCCCGTGTCGGGCAGCGAATACCCGCCGCTGAAGCCGCCGGTCATCCGGCCGACGATGATCACCGTCCGGGTGCCCTCCGCCGCGGCGCCCTGGAAGACCCGCACGTGCGCGCCGACCGTCTCCGACGCCCACAGCGGGACGTCCAGCATCACGACGTCCTGCAGCCGCGTAAGCGGCGCCGGGGCGGGGGAGAGGTCCCGGGCATCGGTCGTCGACGTCCGGCCCGCGAGGCGCTCGACGTCACTGCGCCGGAACGAGTGCGGCCTGCTGCCGGGGTCGATCGGGGTGAGCTTCCCGGCGCTGACCAGCTGCCGGATGCGGGACGGCACCACGCCGAGGATCTGGGCTGCTGCCGCGGAGTCGATCTGCGCGGGACCGCTGTCGTTGACCATGACTAACACCGTAGCGATAAGAACGCTAACGCGCCAGCGTTAGCGGAATTGGCATCAGGGCGTTAGGTGTCCGGCTACATCCCCACCAGGGAAAACGCCGCAGCCACCAAGGCCGCCACCTTCACCGGTGACCCGCCGCCGACAAGCCAGACGACCGGCGACACCGCCCCCACGCCCGCCAGCTGCAGATCTGGATGCGGCGCCGTCATGAATCGCGCTACCGCGACCGGATACGCCCCCACAGGGATACGCGCCGCCACGCGCGCCCAGCCCGGCAGCTCGCCGTCGACGGTGAACTGGAAAATCGGCAGCCGCCCGTCGACCACATACAGGGTGCGGTCGCTCACGCGCCGCACAATCTGCTCCTCAGGGACCCCGAGCCGGTCCGCAGCCTCAGCCGGTGCCAGGCCTCCGCGCACGAGCTCGGTGCGCTTCGCCGCGGTCCGCGTCGAAGCCAGTTCCGCTACCGGCGGCAGATGCTCGACGAGCGAGCCGGCGTCGCGCAGCGCCCGCTCCTGCTCGACGGTGAACGGCGACCGCGCGCCCTCAGTGTCTCTGTCCATGAAGGCCCTCCGAGCGACGCTACTCAGTAGCCATCTGCACCGTCCAGGATCTCGCGTAGCAAGACACCCGACCAGGCCCACTCCGACGTACACTCCACCCATGGGTGACAACTCCTTGAACCTCGTGCCGGCACCAGCGGCCAGCGCCGCAGGCGCCGCCAACGTCGCCGCCGCCTCCGCCGCCGTCGCGATCACCACCGCCGGCACCGCCACACCGAAGCCCGCCGGCACGAGCCCCCTCGACGCCCTCGCCATCGCCTACTGCGCCGCCGCACCCGGCATCGCCACCGCCGGCGCCACCGCCGCCCAGAGCTACGGCACCGCCGCCGTCGCCCAGGGCCAGGCAGGCGTCGACAGCGTCGTGCAGAGCGACACGATCAACGGCACCGGCGCCGAGAAGGCCACCAAGGAGCTCCCGCCGCCGCGCGGCGTGCCCACCCCGGAGGCTGCGGTGCCGCTTCTGCGCGGCTAAAAGCCCGAACCGCATTCGTAAACACCGGATATTAGTTATTGCGCAAAGCGCACAAATTCAATTATCATCAGCGAAACAGGAGGAGGTGGAAATTATGACCACGCAGCACGACCAGCAGGCGCCCGCGGACACCGGCCAGTACGGCCTGTACTCGCCGACGCTGACCTCCCCGCGCCCGATGCCGCAGCACCCGCCGATGTACCAGCAGCCGTACCCGGCGCAGCCCTACATGGGCGCACCCATGCCGCCTCAGCGGCCCCGCCGCCGGATCGGCCTGGTCATCGGCATCATCGCCGCAGTCCTCCTCATCATCGCCCTCACCGTCATCGGCACCCTCGTCGTCACCCGCAGCACCACCGACACCACGCCCACCGCAGAGACGACCTCCGCGGCGGCTGCGCCGACGACCGCCGCAAAGCCGACCCTCTCGGCGGCCGACGCCCAGGGCGTCACCTGTGTCGGCGTCAAGTTGTCAATCTCGATGATCAATGCGAGTCCAGTGCTGCCGCAGGGGTGGACTCAGGACACTCCGAATATTGCAGCGCTAATGGCTGCGCGGCGCCAGGGAATGATCGACGCGAAGGCGCGAATCGTCGTTGAGCCGGGTACCCCAGAGAGCGTCGCGACCGTTGTGCGGGCGTATGCCGACGCAGAGCAGGCTCTCATCGATCGCGCCTACATCACGACCCCTTTCGGTGAGCTGATGCAATACGCGACGCGCGCGGACACTGCTGGCGCCGCTGCGTACACGGCGGCCTGCGGCAAGTAGGCGCATCGCGCATGAGTGATCCTCCGAAGCCGGCTACACCGCATGCCGATCAGATGATCGGCATCTTCTGGCCTGGTACCGACGGTGGCGACATGATTACCGGCGGCCAGGCCTGGAAGACCGGCGCGGGAAAAGTCGACGAGCAAGCGACGGCCACTGACAATGCCGCCAGTCAGTGGGCGGGCGCTGCGCAAAGCGAGGGCTTGAACCGAATTCACGCGCTCATTCTGCAAATCTCAAAGTATCTGCGCACGTTCGCCGAGACAATGCGAAAAGTCGGCAGCGGAATGGAAGAAATCGGCTACACGGTCAAATATGTAAAAACTCAAATCGGTACCATCGTCGCTGAAGGCGAAACGGAAATAACCGCGGCGAAGAGTGTCGCTGAGACTGCCAAGGCCTTGGGCGATACCGGGGCTGAGGCCCGATTCGAAGCGGCCAAAACCGCCATTATCGAGTCCAAGCATACTGAGATCGGCTCGCTGGTGGCTACGGCCGGAGGCAAGCTACCGACCATTCCGGGCATACCTGCCAGCGGTCTTCCTGGGCTCGGTGGCGGCCAGCCTGGGGTCCCAGCGTCGCCGGTCCCGGGGGCGCCGACTGCTCCTACGCAGACGGGCGGCCTCGGTGGCGGCGTTGGCACGACGATCACCGGGCAGGAGGCCAGTACGCCGACGCAGCAGGGGTCGGGCCTTGGAGGTAGCGGGACTCGGGGTGTACCCGATGCAGGCGCAAAGTTCACTGATGGCGGTTCATCTGCAGGGTCGAAGGCTGGCGACACCGGCTCGGGCGGCGGATCAGGTCTCGGAAGCGGCTCCGGTTCCTCCTCCGGTGGCAGCGGCACTGGCGGAGGCTCCGGCGGCTCTGGTTCATCCTCGACGAGCAGTGGATCAGGCAGTTCCACTAGCTCATCTGGGTCCGGCAACGCCAAGCCTGAGACAGGCTCCGGCTCGCAGTCGAACTCAGGCTCTGGGTCGGGGAACGCCGGCGGTGATCGCGGTGGTACGAACAGCGGCGGAGGGCAGCAGCAGGCTTCGCCAGTCGCCTCGCCGCTGATGTCCGCAGCCCCGCAGGCCGCGACGACCGCGTCCTCAGCTGTGCAGCAGGCGCCGACGGCTGCGCCGGCTCCTTCGGCCGCGCCTGCGGCTTCGGGCGGCGGTGCCGGCGGGGCGGCAGCTCCGTCGTCGTCGGGTCTATCGCCGTCCGCGTCCTCGACGGGAACGGTTCCGCCCGCAGCGACGGCACCGGCCGTGCCCGCTGGTCAGGCTGTGCCTGCCGGTGCTGGCGCTCCGGGCCAGGCCGCCCCCGGCGCGGGTGGTCCGGGCGCTGCGCCTCCGCCTCCTCAGCAACCCGTGATCGGCCAGCAGCAGGCGGGCCCCGCCGCGCTACAGGGAACGCCGCTGGCCGGCACCGCGGTGCCCGGTGTCGCTCGCGACGCTGTCGCCGCCGCGGTGGTCGCAGCAGCTCCCGACGCCGGGATCTTCTCCGCGCCCGTCGACACCGACCTCGTGCTCGCCCAGGCGATGCTCTCCGGCGTCCTCTCCGCAGATCCGATGGGCCTGCTCCGCGGCTGGGCGGTCGCGGTCCTCCGCGGCGTCTCCGGCACCCGCGTCGTCATCACCTCCAACGAGGGTTCCTGGCTGCCGCGGGGCTTGTTCCTACCGACCGAGGTCTGGACGCCCTGGAAGCACGAGGCCTCCGCGGCATGGCGCGGTCTCGCCGATCCCGGCCGGATCCTCCTGGAGTACGCCCACCGGCTACCCGAGTGGCGCGTCGTCGCCCTCGCCTCCACTGAGCCTGTCGCCCCTTACGCCGGGTTGGGCATGGGCATTGCCCAAGTGCGGGACGGTAATCCGGCGATCAACCTGCGTTCGGAGCGCACTGGTACCGCGCACCGTCTTCACTTCACGTGCCCGCAGATGGAGGGCGAGGTCGCGGCGATCGGCCCCGAGGCAGAGGGCCTTGAAGCGCTCGGCCTGGCCTACGAGCTCCACACCCGCGTCCCCGCCGCAGGGCTCGTCGCCCCGGGCGGCCAGGTCACCGCCGCGCAGATGCGGCAGCAGATCCTCGACACCCTCAACTCGAACAGGCCGGCCTTGAGTAATCCGGCGGAGGTCATCCCCGAGAAATGGTGGTCGACGCTCCGCGAGCTCGACGGCCTCATGGAGGCGCTGGCGGCCGGCTCGAAGATCCGCGTCGGTGACGTCAACATCGGCGACGTCCGCGCAGAGCCGACAGCACCGATCCACCGTCTCCTCGCCGAACGCCGCGCCACCGAGGCTGTCCTGCTCCTTGAGCAGGCCGACGCGGATCGGCTCCGAGATGTGTACTTCGCGTATAACCAGGAAGTCGCACCGCGGGGCGCGCAGCACGCTGAGGTCGTGGGCGCCTCCGCGTAGTCGTGCGCTCTCGCGCATGGGCGGCTTCTCGTGCGTGCGGGGAGCCATCAAGGGAGACGCCGTCGGCGGCGCGGGCGGGCTGAGGACATTGACTCGGGGGACCGTCCTCGTGCGCGCGGGGCGCAGGCGGAGGCGCCCACGACCTCAGCGTGCTGCGCGGCGTCGCACCGCCGCCGCCGCCTTGGAGCAATCTCCTGGGGACCGTCCTCGTGCGCGCGGGGCGCAGCTTGCAGCCAGCCGCCGCCGGCCTGGTCGAGCTCGGGGACCGTCCTCGTGCGCGCGGGGCGCAGGCTCGGTGACCTGGCGCGATACGACGGGATACGCCGGATCGCGTTGGGTTAGGAAGCCTTGAGGACGGGCGGTCCCTTGCGGGCCGCTCTGTCCCGCACGGGTGCGGGACTGGCCTGCCAGACGGTGTCGCCCACGGCGGGGTGACGCCGCTTGGCGGCAGGCCGTTTTCCGTCTGCCCCGTCCGGGGTCGACGTTGGTGCCGCCGCGGCGGCGATGTTGCGAGCGGCGTTGACATCCCGGTCGGATGTCTGGCCGCACTGCTCGCACTGGTACTCCCGAACCTTCAGCGGCAGTTTGGGTTTCACTGCCCGGCAGGTCGGGTTGGAGCACGTCTTGGAGGTGGGGAGGTAGCGGTCCACGACGTGCAGGGTGGCGCCGTACCAGGTGGTCTTGTAGGTGAGCTGGCGGCGGAACTCGCCGAATCCGGCGTCGAGGATCGATCGGTTCAGGCCGGCCTTCGCCCGGCGGCGGTTCGGCAGGAACGCGCCATCCTGGTCCGGGTCGGGGATCGGGGTGGCCCGGGCGGTCATGCCGCGGACGTTGAGGTCCTCGATCGCGACGGTCTGGGCGGTGGTGGCGAGCATCTTGGTGAGCTCGTGGATGGTGCTGGCGCGGCGCAGCGCGGTCGTGTGCTGTAGCTGTCCGAGCCGCTGCTTGGTGTCGATCCAGCTGCGGGACGGTGCCTGCCCGGGCCGTGGGCCCTGCTGGCGGGCGAGGTGGCGTTGGAGGCGGTCGGCGCGGCGCGCGATGCGGCGGGCGCCGCGGGGGTTGGCGATGGTGGTGCCGGTGGAGAGGGCGGCGAGGTGGTGTACGCCGACGTCGACTCCGACGGTGCCGGAGGCGCGTTGGTGCCGGTTCGGTGAGACGGTGCTGCGGGCGGGGATGGTGGCGACGATCGTGATGTACCAGCGACGTGCGTGGCGGACGATCCTGGCGCTCTTGGGGACCGCGCCGCGCGCGATCGCCCGCCGCAGCCGTTTGGTGTTGTCGAGGACCCGGAGGCTGCCGAGGTTGGGGACGCGGAGCCGGTGGCCATCGTCGATGATCTTCCACGGCCCTGCGCCGTAGGAGAGGTTGTAGATGGCGAAGGCGTCGAGCGCGTGGCCCTTGCGCTTGAAGCGTGGCCAGCCCGCGGGGCGGCCGTCCTTGCGGGGCCGGCGGCCCGGTGCGGGCTTGGTGGTGCTGCCGGCGTAGAAGCGGGCGATCGCGTCGTCGAGGGCCAGCAGGGCGGTCGAGACGGCGAAGCGGGAGACTCCGTGGCGCTCGGTGCTCCACCAGGCGAACCGGGACTCGGGGTCGCGGGCCTCCGCGGTGAACGCCTTGTCCAGCACCGCGGCGTTGGGGCGCTTGGCGAGGTGCTCCGGGAGCAGCTTGCGAGCGGTCTTGCGCCAGGCGGGGTCGGCGAGCGCCGCGGCGGCGGCAGCCTCGTCAGGCGTGGTGTCGGCGGCGTGCCGGGTGAGCCACTCCCACACCTGCTGCTGGTGAGCGTTGAACGCGGCGAGGCCCCAGTTCCAGACGGCGCGGGAGGTGCCGGCGTGGCGCTCGAGGAGCTGCAGCTGCGGGGCGGGCATCGCGCGGACGTCGATCGCGTACTTGATCGCGATCGACTCCGTGGTGGGCGCGGTGCCGGTGGGCATGATCGGAAGCTACTCCTGCGGGCTGACAGATCGAAGGGCGGCGGCTCAGGTGGGGTCGCCGGCCGCGGCGGCGATCGCCTCGAGTTCCTTGCGTGCGGCACTGACGTCGATCCCGTGGGCGTGGGCGTAGTCGGCGGTCACGCGCAGGAGCTCGCTCTTGGCGTGCAGGTAGCGCTGCTCAAGCGTCCCCGGCTGAGAGCGGCGGACTTTGGCGCCAGAGAGGCGCTGCTTATCGAGCTTTGCGCGGCCCTCCTTCGATACGGCGCCTATCGAGGCAAGCATGGCGCGGGTGTCCGCGACAGCTTCTGCGGGACTCTTGTCGAAATAGCCGGTCATGGCGTGCTCCTTTGCTGCGGCGGCGGGGGTGCGGGTGTTGTCGGCGGTTTCAGCTGGTGGACGGAGCGCGGAGGCTCGCGGCGCCGGCGGTATCGAGCTCGGCGCGCGGCGGGGTGGGGGTCATGGTGATCACGCCGTCGGCGGCGACGGTGACGGCGTAGTGCTGGTGTCGGGCGAGGCCTGCGAGGGCGGCCCGCTTGCTGGCGTCGAGGGTGATGTGGGTGGGCCCGTCGGCTGCTGGACGTGAGGTGGTGGGGTGGAGGACGTCGGCGCCGGGATAGTCCTCGCCGTAGAGCTGGATGGCGACCTTGCGAATGGTGGCCAGAGCGCGTTCGCCGAGGTTGCGGATGCTACGGAGGTGCTCGGCCGGGGTGGCGGCGATCTCCTCGAAGGTGCTGAATTGCTGCTTGGACAGCACGTTGTACGTCCGGTCCGTCCCGTGCGGGTCTCCCGCCTTGAAGAGCGGCGCGACGTCGCGGAGTTCGGTGTGCCCGGCGGGGGTCGGGTGGAGCGTGTAACCGGGGATCGCGCCGGTGGTGAGCTGGGTGCGGATCTCGTCCGCCAGGGCGCCGCTCCCCACGACGTGGACGGCGTTGCGGCCGCGGATCAGGATCAGCTGAGCTTGCTCGCCCGGAGCGTAGTAGTGGTCGGGAGGGAAGACCGTGAACTGATCCTCGTAGCGCTCGAGCCCGGCGAGCTTTCGTCCGACGTCGATGCGGACGAGGTCGGAGAAGCGGTCGCGGGTCATGCGCGGCGGCAGCATGCCCCAGGGATTGGTGGTCACTGGGGCCCCCCGATCGGGTGGGTGATCCCGGCGGCGGCGAGGATGCTGCGGGCGCGGTCCTCGGCGGGCATGTCCGCGTTGCGGAGGGTGGTGACGATGGCGAGGGCGTCGGGTGTGAGGCGGCGGCGCTGGAGCCATACTGCGTCCTCGGCGAGCCGGAACGCGCGGGCCCGGGCCTCCGCGTCGTTGCGGTAGCGGTTGACGGTGCTGCGGGTGAGGCCGGTGGCTTCGGCGATGGTCTCGTCGCTGGTGTCGCTGAAGGCTTTTGCGTAGGCGACGAGGGTCTTGACGTCGCGTTCGTACGCCTTTCGGTGTGCGTCGCGATCGATGATCATCTCCCAGATGTCCTGGACTGGGAGGTTGTCGAGCTCGTGAGGGGTGAGTGCCTCGTCGTCCTCGCGGTGGAGGCGTTCGGTGTCGTCGCGGAGGAAGTCGTAGAGGTCTTCGTCGTCTGCGTAGTCCTCGCGGCGTGGGTAGGGGAGCTCGAGGGTGCGGTAGAGGGAGAGCAGCATCGGAACGGTACTCATGGTGCGCAGTCTACCCAAGATGGGTAGGCGTGTCGAGGGTGAGCGTGTACTCGCGCGGCACGCTGACGATGCGAGCGTGCGTCTGGGGCAGGTGATCCGGGGGGGCGGTGCGGACGGGCGACGGCATGGATCGGCTGCAGCGGCTGCTCGGCGCCGAGGTGGCTGACCGTGTGCGAGCGGGTTGAGGCGAGCGCCCCGCGCTGAGGGAATGCCTCCTCGGGGGAGTCCATCCGGCCCGCGGGGTGGTGCGTCCGTTAAGGGCGCCCACCGTGGAGGTTCTGCTACCGTCCGGGACTATGGCGTCCCTGGTTTCGGGGCGTGAACCCGATCCCGGGATGATGGACCTCACCTCCAGAGGCTCGGGTGCTGTGCGGACAAGAGGCTCACGTAGATCACGAAACCGGAGTTTCGGCCCCTATTCTGCGCCGCGTTGGGTGAGGCAGCGTCGGCCATATGCGGAAAAGGGTGGTTGAATTATGGTTCGCGAGAACAAGATTGATCGTCGGGTCAAGGAGATGCGGCGCGAAGATCCCAGCCTGAAGCTGTCGGTGGCGCGCCGGCTGGCGCAGGCCGAGCAGGATGCCCGGGTGGACGAGGCGGCTGCGCCCCGGCTCGACGCGGCGCTCGGGATCACCGGCCCGGTGAGTTCCTGGGCTCCTCGGGCAACCTGGGCGGCGAACGAACGGGATGTCCTCGTCAGGATCCCCCTCGGCCCGGAGCGTGACCACGGTCAGACCGCCGCTGGTGCGGTCGTGGACGTCGCGATCGGCGACCCTCGGCACGGTGGGGACGGGAACGGTGCCCTTCTGGGGCGGGCGAACAGCGGAAAGTCCGTGCTGATGCGCGAAATGGTGCTTGCCGCCGCCGCGAAGTACAGCCCGGACAGGATCACCTTCGCCTTGGTCAGCTTCGACGAGGACTGGACGTTCCGCGATCTGGATACGCTGCCGCACACGCTCGTGCACGTCGCCGAGGGCGGGGACGCGGTCGACCAGGTCGCGCGGATGTGGGAGATAGTCGAGGGGGAGCTCAACCGGCGCCGGCAGCTGCTGAGCGACTGGGACGTGGATACGGCCGTCGAGTACCGGGCCAAGCGCGGTGAGGACCTGGACCGCCGGAATGGGACGAGTGCGATGCCGGCGCTGCCCGACCTGCTGCTCGTCGCTGACGAGTTCGGCTCGTACACGAGCGTGAGTCCGGGGTACCTCGAGCTGTTCGAAGCGATCGGCAGCACCGGCGCCGATGTGGGCGTGTACATGCTGCTGTCCTCCCATACCCTCAGCGGGCACCGTGCGCAGGGCTTGATGGAGCACATCGGCTTCGGTATCGCCAAGCGGGTGAGCCTCGCCGCCGACTCGCGCCTGCTGCTCGGGACCGCCGAAGCGTTGTGGCTGTCCGGCGCGATATCGGGTTCGATCCCGGTGACGCGATCATCCGGAAGTCGAATCGCGGGGACGGCTTGACCCGGTTCCGGGTGTTCGCGATCGACGCTGGAGTGGAGGAACCGGGCGGCGGCAGTGGGCCGTCGCTGGAGGCGATCGGTCAGCGCATCATGGACACGGCGAATAGTCACGCCGATGTCATCGTGCAGCACCTGAAGAGCCTGCCGGTCCCGACGCACGCCGAGCTCATCGAGCAGGCCCAGGCGGAGGCAGATCAGGCCGAGCAGGCCCTTGACGCGGCCTGGGCCGCGCACGCCAGCGAGGTGATCGCGACCCTGCCTGAGCGCGTCGACAACGCCCTTCGCGCCGCTGCCCGACATGACGCCGAGACCGCGCTCACGCTCGGCCGTGAACGAATTGCAGAGTTGCGTGCGCAGCTGCGGCAGGTGGCCCTCGACATCGCTGCTGAGCACCAGGCGCGCGGCATCAAGCCCTTCGACCGCGCCGTCCTTCTTGATGGCCAGCACGTCCTTACCGATGAGGATGCCGGCCGGCTGAAGGCGATCCTCCGGGCCGCCGACCTTCGGTCCTGGTACCTCGATCCCCGCAGCGTCGAGGAGCAGGACGATGGGTTGCGGAGCGTCCAGGCCGCCTTCTCCGAGGCCGAGCGCGCACGCATGCGTCTGCGCCTGCGTCAGGGGTCTGCGAAGCGGGCAGCGGTCGACGACCTGTGGGCATGACTTCAACTCGATCGGCGGCTGGCCGTCCGGGAAGCTCCGTGCTCCAGAGGATGGGGCTCCTCAGCGTTCGAGGGATCGGATTCGGTCCACCGCTGCGAGAAGGGCCGGCGCGGATCGTGTGACGGCGCGGTGGACGGGGTGCTCTGCGGGGTAGCGCTGCAGGATCTCGGTGACACGTTCCTGGGCGTCGACGCGGTCCCCTTGGGGGCCGGTCTGCATGTCCGCGCAGGTCACGAGGTCGAGGAGCGCTTCGGGTGGGCGGGCGAATTCGCGGAGCTGCGCGGCGAGGCCTCGTTCTTCGGCTTCGGCTTCCGCGCCGGTGTGATGGGCGACGAGGCAGACGACCAGATCGGGGAACCGTTGCGCGCGTAGGAAGCGCGCGCCGTCCACGGGGTGGAAGCCGGTGTCGAGGATCTGGGGCGAGTAGCCGATGTCGTGGAGCCAGGCGGCGGTGACGACGGTCACCGCGTCGTCGTCACTGATCCGGGTGGCGAGTTCTTCGGCTCGCCTTGCGACTCCGCGGACGTGGTCGCGGCGTCGGGGCAGTTCGGCCAGGAGCGTTTCGGCGATCTGCTCGGCCCTCCGTGCGGGAGTGATCGGCGGCCTTCCTCGGGTCACTGGTGGGTGCGGTCGTAGTTGAGGATCGCGGGGTTCATGGATTCGCGGATTTCCTCTGCGTGGCTGTGGAGCTCGGCGTTGTGTCCGAGGAGGCGTTCGACGCGGTCCAGTTCCTCGGCGGGTGCGTTGGACGTGATGAGCTGGCGGTAGGTGGCGCGCAGCTGCTGCCGCATCTGGTCCGAGATCTGCTGCAGCTCGTCGAAGAAGCGGTTCCACTGAGCGGCCCGGCCGGTCCCGGACTGCGCCGCGGTGGACTGCGGCTTGTCGTTGTCTGCAGGGTCGGCGGCGGCGGCCTTGCGGGCGCGGTAGAGGTCCATATGCGCCAGGCCAGCTTCGCGGTGAGCGTTGGACAGGTTGGGCCAGGTGCGTGCGTGCAACTCGAAGTCGACCGTGAAAGGTCGGCGGCTGAGGCCGGCGGAATCGAGCATGTTGCCGAGCTCGTTGAGGTCAGCGTCGGGGATGACGCGGAGCATCGAGATGACGGTGAGGCTCGCCTTCGGGGGGAGCGGGTGGTCGCGGTGCTTGTCGGCGATGGTGCGTGCGGCCGCGGTGAGTCGATCGGCGAGGTCGGCGGCGCGGTCGGTGGGGAGCGGGGCGTACGGGAGGCTGCCCTGCCGGACCTGTGCGGCGATGTCGGCGACGTGGTTGGGGAAGGTGTCGGCGACCTCGCGGACGTGGTCGGCCCAGGCCGCGTCGAGCTCGTGCTCGGCGCTGTCGACGGCGGCTTGTGCCTGCTCCACCGATGGGGCGGGCGTGGCGGTCGGCGCTGGGGTGTTCTGGTGGGTGGTCATCGGGCTCGGCCTTCCATCTCGGGTGCCTGCGGTGCCGGTGGGCATGGGTGGAAAGTACTCCGGCTCGCCGGGGCAGTGGGGTTCATGACGCTGTGGGCGCGGTGGCGGCGGCTGCTGCGGGTGTCTGCAGGTGGCGGTAGAGGTCGGTGACCAGGTCGTGGAGGCTGTGCTGGATGCGGCGGCCGCGGGCCCCGCCGTCGAGCGCGAGGGGGATCTTCGCGGCGGTCTCGTTGAGCGATGCCGCGATCTGGGTGGTGTGGGTGATGGCCCAGGCGCGCGGGTCTGCGGCGAGGTCGCGTTGCGTGGTGGCGTCGGCGATGTGGCTGTAGTCGCGGACGCGGGCGTATTCGATGGCGGTGAGCTGCTGGTAGGTGGCGTCGTCGCCTTCGGTGAAGGCGGTGTTGATCGCCTCGCCGAGGAGGTCGCTGGCGGCGCGGTTGATGGTGCTCGCGGCGGTGTGGGTCTCGATGGTGTCGTAGCCGATGAGGGGCAGGGCGATGCGGAGCTGGTCGGATGCGGCGTGGAGCGCGGTGGCGAGGTCGATGCTCAGGTCGGCGTCGACGTCGAGGGTGGGGAGGTCGCCGGCGAGGTACTTGTCGATGCTCTCCTCGGTCCATCCCTGGAAGCGGTTGCCGACGATGACCGCGGGCTCGGGGAACCGATCCTCCGGGTCGTTGGCCCTGGTGGTGATGGAGGTGACGCTCAGGCCGAGGCGGGCGGCGACGTTGCCGCTGGAGAGGAAGGCTCGGGTGGTGGCCGGTGCGGGCTCTGCGGGGGCGGTGGTGGTGTGGAGGAGGGCGTCGACGGTGGTGTCGCAGGCCTGGGCGATCCGGGTGAGCTCGAGCGAGGTGAAGCTGCGCTTGCCGAGGAGCGCCTTCGAGAGCTTGGTGGGGTCCAGGTCGATGGCGGCCGCGAGTGCCCGTTGGCTGGGAATGCCGGCGGTGTGCATGGCGGTGCGGATGTTGTCGGCGAGGGTGCCGGTGGGCGTCGGGTCGCTCATGGAGCGAACACTACCTGCGGGATTGCGAAAATCGCAACGCTCGCGTGCGGGTGGGTGGTCAGCGCCAGCGGGAGTCGGGATCGGCGTCCCGCTTCGTCGCGCCGATGCGGAGGTCGCGGGCGACGCCGGCGACGGTGCTGGCGTCGTACATAGTGCGGACGCCGGAGACGGACATCTGCGTCGCCGTGGCGAGCTGCTCGAGGGTGTACTTCGTCCCGGGCGGGGCGAGTTCGCGGGCGTAGGCGACGAGGCCGCGGAGCGTCGCCTGCAGGCTGTTGATCTGGTGGGCGAGATCTCGGGCGGCGACCAGGACCGGGTCGTCGTCGAACTCGCCGGGGTCGCGGGGCTCACCGGTGTCGGGGTCTGGGCCGAAGAACGCGGCGGCGTAGTCGCCGTCGCACTGGAGGCGGAGCCGGTCGAGGAGCTGGGCGCGTTCGGCGTCGGCGTCGGCGATCGCCTGGTCCTCGCCGGCGAGGTCCCAGTCGACGGGCGGGATGAGGATGTCGGCGACCTGGGCGATCCGCTCGGTGATGTCCATGAGGGGCACGCTACCACACTGTTTACGATCATCGCACAAATTGCGCACATCGCACCTCGTGATCCGGAGGTGGAAGCAGGGCGCGGCGGCCGCGAGAACCTTGATGAGCTGCACGTTGTCGCCGAGACTCTGAAAAGTGTTGCACGGAACCGCATTCAGTGGATACGCTCCGTGTGCGCCAGCAGCGCGGGGCATCACCCCAGCGCCAGCGCGACCCCCAGGTACTGCGTCGTTCACCCGACGCTCCCGCGGGCCTGCAGCCACGCACACCCGAACCGCGCAGCGAGCTCGACCCGCCGCCGCGACAGGCCCCACGTAGGGCCCCTCCCGTTCCCTTCCCCTCGCAGCAGGAGCACCATCATGAGCACCACCACCACCGCCGCCCACCCCGCCGGCCCGGGCGTCCGCGCCGCCGCGCTCACGCTCACCGCCGCCGTCGCCATCGGCGCCTTCGCCGTCAGCTTCCACGCGCTGAGCGACTTCGCCGCCCGCAACGCGGTCCCCGCGCATCTGGCGTGGATCTGGGCCGTCGTCGTCGACGCGACGATCCTCGCCGGCACCCTCGCCCACGTCGCGCTGCCCGACGCGCGCCGGCCCAAGGTCATCTTCTTCGGCGGTACCGCCGTGTCGATCGCGGCCAACGCCGCGCACGCCTGGCCCGCCGGCGGCGCTGCGGTGGCCGTCGCGATCGTGCCGCCGGTGGCGCTGGCGGTGCTCGTCGAGCAGTGCATCGACCTCGCTCGCACCCGGCGCCGCGCGCCGGAGCCGGAGGTGACCGTGCCGACCGGCCCGAGCGGCGACGCAGGTGACGTGCTCGAGCTCGGCGACGCGGCGCCCGGGCCGGAGGCGACCGCTGTGGGCGGCGGCACGGTCCGGCCGCTGTTTCCCGCAGGCGAGCTCGCTCCGACGGTGGACCTGACCGTCGGGTGGCGCGACGGTGCGCCGCGCGGCCGCGGCGCTGGCCGGGTGCGCGCCGCGTAGTCGTGAGTGGGCTGCGTGTGGGTCTGCAGCACCGCTGCGCATCGTCTACTTTGTTGACAACTAGGGGTCTACAAAGTAGATTCGCGGCATGGGCACCAGAGGCGGCGTGCAGCGGATGAGCCGGAGTGAGATCCGGCAGCACATCGAGTACAAGCTGCGGTGCCGCGAGCTGCGCCCGGAGATCGCCGATCGGATGCTGTCCTCGCTGGACGCCACGGGGGCCGACCGCCCGGCGGACTACGCGCAGCTGTTGGAAGCGGCGACTTTCCGTCCGCTTCCCGATCGGTGCTATCACACCGCGCCCACCGCGGCACGAAGCTCGATCCTGAGGGACGGGCTCTTGGCGAACGACCCTCGAGAGGGCACGTGGGCGGACATTGCGGCGGGCCTGGGGCCGGTCGGCGTGTACGTCGCGGCCATTCCGGATGAGACGGGCCGATGGGCCCATCGAACCGTGCAGTGGGACATCTGGTCGGTCGACACGTCCGGCCTCGCCGAGACGGACTGGAGCCATGATCGTTTCAACGCCGGGCTCGATGCCTGGATTCTGCATCAGGCTGTTCCCGTGGAGCGAGTCGCGCTGTGGGGCAGTCGATCTATCGCCGCAGCCCCCAGTTCCGCCGTAGCGGCCAGATAAGGGCCCTCGAGAAGGAAGGTGTGTGAGGTTACCGTGACCCACATCAACGATCTGTTCACGCCCGCGGCGCTCGCCGCGGCGCAGGCGGATGGCCTGGTGCGCGCGCGGCGCCACCCGGAGCTGCCGCTGACGATGTACAGCTACACCGCGCGGGCGCAGTACCAGGACGTGTGGGACGACGTCACGCGCGCGTGCCGTGGTCTGATCGTCGACGACGAGGGTCTGGTGCGGGCGCGGCCGTGGCCGAAGTTCTTCGAGTACCGGGCGCCGGCTCCTGGCCAGCCGGAGACCGTCGACCTGGGGCAGGCTGCGGAGGTCACCGACAAGCTCGACGGGTCCCTGGGGATCCTCTACCCGGGTGCTGGTGGTGCTGCGGTCGCGACCCGCGGGGCTTTCGACTCCGAGCAGGCGGTGCACGCCACACAGCTCTACCGCGATCGGTACGCGGACCGCTGGACGCCGAACCCGGACTGGACGTACCTGTTCGAGATCATCTACCCCGGCAACCGGATCGTCATCGACTACGACGACGTGGACGATCTGTTCCTGCTCGGCGCGTGCCGCCTCTCCGACGGCGCGGGGATCCCGCTCGCCGAGATCACCGGCTGGCCGGGGCCGCGGACCGAGACCATGCCGGCGCGGACCCTCGCCGAGGCGCTCGCGCTCGCCCCGAGGCCCGGCGCCGAGGGCCTGGTGGCCACCCTGCGCGATGGTGGCGTGAAGCTCAAGATCAAGCAGGCCGACTACCTGCGGCTGCACAAGATCGTCACCGGCACTACGCCGTTGACCGTGTGGGAGCACTTGTCCGAGAAGCGGCCCCTGGGCGAGCTCGTTGAGGGAACGCCCGACGAGTTCCACGCCTGGCTGCGGGAGACCGCCGCCGGTTTCGAGCAGAAGTACGGTGAGCTGCTCGCCGAGGCCCAGGCGGCGTACGGGGCGATCCTCGCGGAGCTGGGGGACGCGGCGCCGCGGCGGGACTTCGCGCGCGCCGCGCTGGCGTACGGCGACCTCAAGCACCTGCTGTTCGGGCTCGCCGACGACAAGATGAACAAGGTCGATGCGGCGATCTGGCGGATGCTTCGCCCCACCGAGAACGGATCCGATGCGACGCAGTCCTCCTCTTGGTTTCGCTCTCCGGCAGAGCAGACGGTAGGGGATTGAGATGGTGCCAGCTGTTTCCCCCGGCGCTCACGAGCCGGTGGGTGAGGGTGTGGATGCGGGCGCGCAGCTGATCGCGGTGATCTGCGTGGAGGACCTCCCGCGGGCGGCGCGGGCCGACGCCCGGCGTGCGACCCGGCGTCGTGCGCGGATGGTGCTGCGCGGTGTGGAGGTGCTCCCGCGGCGGGGCGCGGCGGCGACGGCCTGGCGGGCGTCGGCGGGTGACACGACGTTCTTCCCGGGGACGGTGCTGCGGGGGCGGGC
>NZ_CBCRZG010000036.1:0-21916 GCF_965137015.1 Tsukamurella hominis
GCAAGGACTGGCAGATCACCGATGTCGGCGGCGTCGCCGNNNGNNTACCCGGGGTGGGGGCGTCCGGTTCGGCCGCAGCGCTGGCGGGCACACCGCCGCCGACGCCGCCGACATCGGTGATCTGCCAGTCCTTGCTCTTGTCCATCGTCACGTTGTAGACGGTGACGACCTCGCGGCCGCTGCTCGCCTGCACGTTGGTCGCCTCGACCTTGACGTACGCGCTGACCTTGTAGACGGGGCCCGACTGCGAGTTGACCACGGCGTCGGTGACGGTGCCCTTGGACACCCACTGCAGCGGCTGCAGCAGCTGGTTCATCGCGCCGACGGTGGCCTCGAGCTTGGTCTTCAGTTCCGGCGAGACGCCCTTGGTCAGGGCGGCGCGCCAGGGACCGAGGTCGTGGTAGTCGAAGGTCGACGCGCCGGCGGCGTACTCCGCGGCCACCTTCTCGGCCTGTGCCTTGTCGGCCGCCTGCGCCTTCATGTCGTTGAGCTCGTTGCGCTCGCTGTTCCACAGCAGCCCGAAGACGATCGTGCCCGCGAGGAGCGCGATGATGACGACGGTGACGACGACCGTGGTGACCGTGGCCCCCGCGGTCGGGCTCCCGGCCCGGTCGCGGACGTCGGCGGCGCGGGGCGCCGGCCGCCGCCGCACGGGGGCCGTCACCTCCTCGTCGTCGGCGTCGTCCTCGTCCGCCGGGGGAGCGGGGCGCTTCGTCACGGCGGAGGCGGCGGGGGCCGCCTTCTTGGTGGTCGAGACCTTCTCAGTCGGCGCCTCGGCCCCCTCCGCGGAGGCGGCGGCCTCGTCGGCGGTGTCCTGCACGGTCTCCTCGGTCGTCGCGGCCTCGTCGGCGAGGTTCTTGTCGTCCGGGGTGGAATCAGTCACTTGTCGCGTTGCCAATCGTGTCGTGGTTCGGCCGCCGGAGCGGCCATGTGCGGCGGTCGGCCGGGCGCTACTTCTTCGGCGGGATGACCACCGTGAGGTTCGCGGCACCGTCCGAACCGACAGTGTTCAACGCCTGCGAGAGTAGCGCGGCCATGTCGATCTGGGGCATGACGTCCGTCAGGGCCTGCACCACCGGCACCAGCGGGGCGTTGATCGTGCCCAGGTTCGCGAGCAGCTTGCTGGTGTTCGGGGCGATCTTGAACAGGTTCGGGTTGACCGTCTTGACCAGCATGTCGGGACCGTTGATGCCCTTCATCAGGACGTCCAGCGCCTTGAGCATCTCGACGTCCTTCGTGACGAAGGTCCGGGTCGACGGGCCGAACTCGGCGATCGCACGGGGAAGCCAGTCCATGTCGGACTGGTAGTTCTGCGTGTTCTCCATCATCCGGCGGATGTTGGGCATCCGGGACGAGATGGTGCGGGCCAGGAGGTCACCGGCGGTCGACAGGTTCGGCAGCGCGCCCTGGGTGTTGTTCGTCGCATCCGCGAGCGTCTCGGTGATGCCGCCGAGGTCCGTCGAGTTGATGCTGCTGGTCAGCCCCGAGATCAGCTTGAAGGTCTCGGGCAGGGACAGCGGCTGCTTGATCTTCGCGGTGTCGATCGTCGCGCCGTCCGCCAGGTACGGGCCCTGCAGGTTGTCCGGGCGGAAGTCCACGTAGGGCTCACCCACGGCCGACAGCTGCTCGATGCGCAGGCCGGTGGTCGACGGGATCTTGTACTTGCCGTCGTAGCGGAAGTTCACGACGACCTTGCCGTCGCGGCGCTCGATGGTCTCGACGTTGCCGACCTTGACACCGCGCAGCAGCACCGAGGAGCCGGGGAGCAGCTGGTTCGCGTTGTCGAGCTTCATGGTGATCGTGCGGTAGTCCGCGAGCGGACGCCACTGCAGCACCGAGAACGCGATGTACGCGGTACCCAGCACCAGGACCAGCGCGAAGGTCAGGAGACTGAAGAAGGTGCTCTTTTTCACGGAACTGCTCCGACCATCCGAAGGTTGTTGACCGCCTGCCGGGCGGCCTCGGCGGTGGGGACGCCGCCGTTGGTGCCCATCTCCTTGACGTTGACCTTGGCACCACTGCCCAGGAACGGCAGGATCTTGTTCTTGAGCAGGTCTTCGAGGTTCGCGAGGTTGGCCTGGCGGCCGTTCATGTTCGGCCAGCCCGGGAACATCAGCGGCTTGATCACCCCGGCCACGACGGCCGTGCTGGTGTCGAGCAGTGGGGCGCTGAAGATCAAGGGGGAGAGCGCGTCCGACAGCCGGCTGAGCACCCGGATCGCGCCGATGGTCAGGTCCAGCGAATCGCCCAGCCAGTCGTCCTGCGGGCGCAGCAGCGCCACCAGGATGTCGTCGTTGTTGTTGACGGTGGTGACGAGGCTGCCGACCGAGGTGATCGCCTGGCTCACGTTGTCGTTCTGGCGACCCAGGTCGACCACGGTCTGCGACACCGTCTTGACCAGACCCGAGAGCTTCTGCGGGTCGGCCGGCAGGTTGTCGTTGATCCGGCTGAACGTGTCCTGCAGCTGCATCAGGCTGCCGCTGCCCAGGAAGTTCGCGAGATCGGCGAGGATGTCCTCGATCTGGGTGGGCGGCTTCGTCTGCGAGGTGGGCAGCGTGTCGCCCTCCTTCAGCGGGACGCCCGGCTTGCCCGGCGTGGTCTTGAGCGCCACGTAGGTGTCACCGAGGATCGTGTCCTGCTGTAGCGTCGCCGTGACGGTGTTCGGGACCTTGACGCCGTCCTGGATCTTGATGTCGACGACGGCCTTGTTGTCGGCCAGCGTGACCTTCTGCAGGCGGCCGGAGACGACGCCGTCGAAGACGACCCGCGCGCGGTCGGGCAGGTTCAGCACGTTCGTGAAGTCGAGGTGCACGACGTAGCCCGACCCGCCGCCCGGCTGCCCCGGAGCGGGGATCGTCGAGGGGTTGAAGCCCAGGTTGCAGCCGGCCAGCATGCTGCCGGCCGCGAGGCTCGCGACTCCCACCTGCAGGGTCCGCTTGTTCAGTGGATTGCGCATCAGTACGCCGCTCCCGTCGCGCGCAGCACCGTGGAGATCAGCTCCACGTTGACGTGGCCCGCATCGGCGACCTTGCACTGGCCCGGCGCGAACCGGTTCAGGTTGTTGCAGGTCTGAGCGGGGTTCTTGGACGGCACCAGCGCTGACGGCGGCCGGTACGTGATCTTGGTGGCCAGGGTCTTCTTGTCGACGCTCACCTGGAAGGCCCGGATCAGCGGCGGCAGGATGTTGAGCAGGTCACCGAACTGCTTGGAGGTCGCCGCGAGCAGTGTCGTGGTGGGCACCGTGACCTCGAGCAGGGGAGCGATGAACGCCCCGTACTTGTCGAAGACGGTGGCCAGCGTCTTGATCAGCGGAACGAGCTCCGGGAAGGCGTTGATACCGACGTCCACCAGCGGCTCGCCGATGTTCTTGATCCGGAACGCGTACTTCGTGAGGAAGTCGCGCATCTCGCCCCAGTTCTGGACCAGGCCGTCGGAGGCGGGGGCGAAGGCGTCGAGGATCGCCGCCACATCGCCCATGCCGGGGCCCGGGTTGCGCATGAGCTCGCCGAGCTTGTTGGTGAGCTGCGAGATCTCCGGGCCGGTGCCCTGGGTCGCCTTGTTCAGCGCGGGGATCGACGCCATCGCCTTGCGGAACTCGGTGTCGCCGCCGGCCGTGGTCAGGTCGTCGACGACCTTCGAGACGGCCTGCAGGGACTCCGTGATCGACAGCGGCGTCTTGGTGTTCGTGATGCACGTGCCGGGCTGCCACGTCGGGCCGCCCTTGTACGTCTCGAGCAGTTCGAGGCGTCGCTGCGCGACCAGCGAGTCCGCGACCGCGACGACGCCGACGTTGGTCGGCAGCTTGCGGTCCGCGGGCAGGTCGAACTCGACGCGGCTGGTCGCGCCGTTCGGCGTGATCTTGGTGATCTCGCCGATCGGGTAGCCGAACTGCGCCACCTTGCTGCCGGTGAACAGGCCGACGGAGTTGTCGAGGTCGGCGCAGTACGCCGTGGTCTTCGTCGTGAGCCCCTTGAAGGCGACACCGCCGACGACGAGTGCCGCGGTCACGAGGACCACGAAGGCGGACATGGCGCCGCGCGAAGCGAGGAACTTACGCATCAGCAGGTCACCCCCGGAGACGGAATGCAGACATTGGTGGCCAGGAAGGTCTTCTCGGACTGGTTCAGCTGGATCGTGCCGTCCGGCGCGATCGTCTTCTGCAGCCCCGCGAGCATCTCCTTGGCGTTGGCGATCGCGGGCTCGGCCTGCTTGACGACCTCGCGGGCCTTGGCCACGAGCGCGTCGAACCGGCTGGCGAGCGGGTCCACGTTGTTGAGGTACACGTTCAGCAGGGGATTGAGCCGCTGCGTGAGCTCCGTCAGACCCGTCAGGTAGGCCTGGAAACCGGAGAGGTTCACCTCCGCCGCCGCGAAGAACATGCTCATGTTCCGCATCAGCGAGAGCAGCAGGTCACCGTTCTGGTTGACCGTGGTCGAGTACTCGCCCATCACCTTCACGAAGTCGCCGGCCTGGTCCTGCTGGCGCAGGATGTTGTCGAACATCCGGTTGAACGTCGAGACGGTGTTGCGGATCGACTCCGGCTGGTCCTCGAGCGCCTGGTTCAGCTGCGACATGGATTCGCGGACCGGCGTCGCCTTGATCTTCTCGACCTTCGGCGTCGCCTGCTGGAAGGTCTCCAGGAGGCTGTAGGGCATGTTCACCCGATCACTGGGGATCGGCTTGTCGCCCAGGCTGGTCGTGCCCATCGGGGTGATCGCCATGTAGTAACCGCCGACCGTCGTGAGCATCTTCATCGCGACCGTGGAGGCGTCACCGATGAAGACGTCCTTGTCGACGCGGAACTTCACCCGGACGCGGTCGTCGAGCAGCTCCACATCGGACACCGAGCCGACGCTGATGCCGGCGACGCGCACGTCGACGCCGCTGCGCACGGCCTGCGCCTCCTTGAAGTCCGCCGAGTACTCCTTGGTGCCCGGCTGGAAGGTGAAGAGGTACCCGCAGATCAGCAGGACGATCGCGGCGATCAGGGCGCCGACGATGCCCCAGTTCAGCTGGTAGCGCCGGTCCTGCGCCGCCGTCGGCATCGGGCGGTTGAACATACTCACTTTGGATTGCATACCGTCACCTTCTGGCCTGCGACGAAGAGGTTCATCATGCCCGGCAGCTTGGCCTGGCCGTTGCTGCACGTGAGCGAGACCGCGCTGCCCGCCTGCGGCTTCGTGCCCTCGTTGAGGAGCTGGACGATGCCGGGGAGCGTGGCCAGGGAGTTGACCAGCTGCTCGGCGAGGGGCATCGCGTTGCTCACGATGGCGTCCAGCGGCGGGTTCTCACCGCGGGTGAGGCCGAGCGCGGCGAGCAGCGCGTTGGTGCGGGTGACCACGCCCGAGGTCTTGTCCGACCAGTCGCGCATGGAGTCGACGTTGCTGGCCAGCGAGCGGGCGAACAGGTCGAGCTGCTGCAGCACCTTGGTCAGGCCGGGGGAGGCCCCACCGATCGACTGGGAGACGGAGCCGAGGTTCGTGATCAGCTGCGTGAGGACCCGCTGCCGGTCGTTGGAGACCGCCATCAGCTTGTCCAGCGACTCGAGCATCGGTCCGAGGCCCTGGCCGTTGCCCTGGATGACACTGAGCACCGACTGGGTCAGGTGGTTGATGTCGTCCGCGTTGAGCGTCGAGAGCACCGGCTTGAGGCCGACGAACACCGTGGTGATGTCGAACGAGGACTGCGTGAACTTCTCCTCGATCGTGCTCCCGGCCTTGACCTGCGCCGCCGTGCTCTTCGGGTTCGGCCGGAGCTCCAGGAACCGCGAGCCGGTGAGGTTCTGGTACCGGATGGCGAGGGTGTCGTCGGCGCGGAACTTGCGGTCGTTCTGCAGCGAGAAGGTCACCGCGGCGTTGGAGATCCGGTGGTCGCTGGACTGCTCGACCTTGATGTCCTTGACCTTGCCGACCTGCACACCGAGCATGCGGACGTCGTCACCGACCTTGAGGCCCGAGACGTCCTTGAACTTGGCGTGGTACGTGCTCAGGTCGCCGTTCGGCGGGCGCGTCAGCGCCTGCATCACCAGCAGCAACAGAACGATCATCACTGCGGCGAAGGCCACGATCTTGATCGAGGTCGCCTTCATTGACTTCATGGTGGCTCAGCTCCCAGGCTTCGGGGTCGGGGCGCTCGACGGGCTGCTCGGCTTCGAGGAAGACGGTGCGCCCTGGGTCGGCGTGGCCGGCTTCGTCTCGGCCGGCTTCTCGCCCGGCTTCGGCGGGATGTACGTGAAGGACGGTGCCGGGGGCAGCATCGCTCCGATCGCGGGGAAGTCCACCGACAGCCGGAGGTTCAGGACCGGGCCGTTCGGGGTGTTCGGCATGGCCTTGCGCACGTTGTCGATCAGCTGTCCGATCTGGATGCCGACGCCCGTGGCGCTTCCGTTCGGGAAGGCGTTCAACAGCGGCAGCATCAGGTTCACCAGCATAGGGGTGGCCGTCTTGAGGCCTTCGATCGCCTTCGGGTCGAGGATCTGCTGCAGGGCGGCCGTCAGGCTGTCCTTCTCGTCCGTGATCGCGTTCATCGTGGCCTTGCCGCGGTTGACCCAGCCCTTGTCGTGCACGGGCTTGAAGTCGTAGAGCGTCTTGATGCCCGGGATGAGCGCCGACGTCGCCGCGTCCGCGTTCTGGATCGACTGCGTGATGACCGGGAAGGTCTGCGCGGTGGAGAGGCGCTGGGTGTCCTGGACCGCCTGCGCCACGCTGCCGAGAGCGGTGAACAGGGGCAGCATCGCCTTCGACGAGGCGTCGAAGTTGAGCAGGATCTGGCTCATGTGCGGGCGCAGCGCGTCGCTGTTGACGTCACCGATCGTCATGATCATGTTCGAGACGGTGTTGTCGGTGATCGGCTTGGTCGGCGCGATCTGGGCGCCTTCCTTGAGCGCCCCACCGCCGTCGTGCGGGGTGAGGATGACCTCGGAGACGCCGAAGAGGTTGCCCGCGGAGTACGCGGCCTCGAGGTTGTTGGTGAGCGACTTGCCGTCGGCCTGCGTCATGGTGACCTTGACGCCCTGCTGGCCGTTGCCCAGTGCCGAGACGCCGGTGACAGTGCCCACCTGGACGCCCTGGATCCGCACCGGTGCGCCGTCCTTGATGCCGGCGGCCACCGCGGGGGAGCGGAGCGTGAAGGAGAACTCGTCCTTGGGCCACAGGGCCTTGATCAACCAACCGACGAGCAGGATCGCGAGGATGATCGCGACCGCGATGATCCCGCGGCGCCGCAGCACCGACCGCTCGACCGACATTCCTGGTACGGAAACGACTCCCATTGGTTACCCCTTGAAGTAGACCGGGGAGGTGAAGCCCCACAGCGCGACGGTCATGACGAGGTTGAGGACGACGACGGCGACCAGACTCGCGCGGATCGCGCGGCCCGAGGCCGTACCCACGCCCTCCGGTCCGCCGGAGGCGAAGAAGCCCTGGTAGCAGTGGATGATGATGACGGCGGTCAGGAAGACGGCCACCTTGATCACCGAGAATATGATGTCCGGGCCGCTCACGAACTGACTGAAGTAGTGGTCGTAGGTGCCGGACGGCATCCCGTAGACCGACTTCACGACCCAGGCGCAGGAGACCCACGACAGGATCAGTGTGATCAGGTAGACGGGCACAACGGCGATCAGGCCCGCGAGGACGCGGGTCGTGACGACGAAGGACACCGAGCGCAGGCCGAGGGACTCGAGGGCGTCGATCTCCTCGTTGATGCGCATCGCGCCGATCTCGGCGGTCATGCGGCAGCCCGCCTGCGCGGCGAAGCCGACGCCCGCGAGCATCGGAGCGAACTCACGCGTGTTCGCGAAGGACGCGACGACCGCGGTGAGCGGGCCCATGCCGAGCATGTTGAGGATCGCGAAACCCTGCACGGCGACGATGCCGCCGACGGTGATGCCGAGGACGGCGAGCACCGGTGCGGTGCCGCCGCCGACGACGAGGGCGCCACGGCCCCACGTGATGTCGGTGAGGATCACCATGATCTGCGATCGGTAGTGCTTGATCGCGTGCGGGACGGTGCGGATCACCTCGGCCACGAAGGAGACGACGTGGCCGATGGTGTCGAAGAGGCTCCACGCGGACCCGGAGGCTCCGAACAGGTTGAAGAACCAGCGTGTGCCCCGAGGGCGGTAAACGGTTGCCATGTTTCAGCTCACCTGTTCAGGGACGGAGGCGGTCGTTGCGGCGATGCGGTGGTGCATGGTCAGCCCACCTGCGTCGAGGGTGAAAAGGGTTGTGCCCTGAGGGTTTCGGTCATCGATCAGCCCACCTGCATCGGGAAGAACATCGTGGTGACCTGCGTGATGAGCAGATTCAGGCCGAAGATGACGACGAAGGAGAGCACGACGGTGGCGTTGACGGCGTCGGCCACGCCGCGGGAGCCGCCGCGGGCCTCGAGGCCGCGCTGGCAGCCGATGATCGCGATCACCGTGCCGAAGATGACGGACTTGATCAGCGAGATCCACACGTCGATGGGGTGGGCGAACGAGCCGAAGGATAGCCAGTACGCGCCGGGGGTGACGCCCTGGCCGCCGACGGCCACCAGATAGCCGGCGATGGTGCCGACGGCGATCGCGAGGATGTTGATGAGGGGCGCGACGACCCACGCGGCGAGCAGGCGCGGCACGACGAGGCGGTTGAGGGGGTTGATGCCCATGACGCGCATGGCGTCCGTCTCCTCGCGGATGGTGCGCGCACCGAGGTCCGCCGCGATGGCGGAGGCGCCGGCACCGGCGAGGAGGAGGCCCGTCGCGATGGGGGCGCCCTGCGTGATCACGGCGAGGCCGCCCGCGGCGCCCGACAGCGAGTCGGCGCCGAGCTGGGCGATGATGTTGCCGATCTGGATCGAGATGACGATGCCGAACGGGATGGCGATCAGGACGCCGGGGAACGTGGTGACCCCGATCATGTACCAGATCTGGTTCAGCGCCTCTTTCCACTGGAGCCGTCCGCGCACCGTATCGGTGACCAGTGCGACCAGCGACATGATCAGCATGCGCACGCTCCGCCCGATCGTGCGGATCGAGTCCACGACGGTGCTGGAGAAGTTCTTGCTGATGATCGACCAGTAGGAAGGTCGCTTGGCAGGTGCGCCGCCCTGCGCAACGGATTGCGTCACCGCGAACGTCTCCTCTCGACTGTGGCCACACTGTGACCCACATACTGCGTTCTCAGGTGTATGACCGAGGACACTATAACGGACCGACGGGTGATGTGCGTCATTGGCCTGCTTCGCGGAAGCCATGTGAGCGACTCGTCAGTAACATTTGGTGGAATCGGCGGATATGGTCCATCCGCTCTGGTCAGGCAGGGTGCGCCGAAAGTGAAATCGCAAAGCGTCGGCCCGCCGGAACCGGTGGGCGGCGGGGTGCGAGTAGATTCGCACGCGTGCACATCGAGATGCTGAGCGGACCGGTCGTCGGTGCCGGCGCTGCCGGTGTCCCGATGCGGGAGTTGCTGGTAGTGGGACTGACAGCTGCAGTTGTCACATTTTTTGCAACGTCGCTGGTCCGGGTCGTCGCGACCCGGTTCGGTGCGGTCGCGGTCCCGCGCGCCCGTGACGTCCACGTCGTACCGACGCCCCGCCTCGGGGGAGTGGGCATCTACATAGGGATGGTCGCGGGCATCTTCTTGGCGGCGCAGCTGCCCGCTCTCACCCGGGGTTTCGCCTATTCCAAGGATGCGGTCGCGGTTCTCGTGGCCGGTGCCGTGATCGTCGTCGTCGGCATCATCGACGACCGTTGGGGTGTCGACGCGCTCACCAAGCTGGTGGGGCAGATCTTCGCCGCCGCGCTCCTCGTCGTCATGGGGGTGGCGTGGAACGTCGTCTACGTCCCGGGCATCAATACGACGGTGGTCCTCGACCAGTTGCAGGCGGGGCTGCTGACGGTGGTGGTCGCGGTCGCCACCGTCAACGCCATGAACTTCATCGACGGGCTCGACGGTCTCCTGGCGGGGGTGGCGGCGCTCGCGGCGCTCGCGATCCTGATCTTCTCCGTGGGGCTGATGTTCGACTCGGGCGGCGATGCGCCGTCGTATCCGCCGGCTCTCATCACCGCCGCACTCTTCGGTGCGTGCATGGGCTTCCTGCCGCACAACTTCCAGCCCGCCCGGATCTTCATGGGGGACTCGGGGTCGATGCTGCTCGGCCTCACCCTTGCGGCGGCGTCGACGTCCGCGTCGGGCCGCATCTCCCAGAACGCCTACGGCACCACCGACATCTTCGCCCTTCTGCTGCCGCTGCTGCTCGCGGTCGCGGTGATGTTCGTGCCGATGCTCGACCTGCTGCTCGCCGTCGTCCGGCGGACGCGCGCCGGAGTGCATCCGTTCACCGCCGATAAGATGCACCTGCATCACCGGCTGCTGCAGATCGGCCACAGCCAGCGCCGCGTCGTGGTGGTCATCTACCTGTGGGTGGGTGTGCTGGGCCTGAGCGCCGCGGCCTCGACGATGCTGCCGCCGGCGCTGATCGCGCCGCTATTCGGTGCGGGCCTGCTGAGCGCTCTCGTCTTCACCGTCGTGCCGCGGATCCTTCCGCGCCTGCGTGAGCGCTACTCAGAAACCGCGAGGTCAGATGCGTCGCCGAAGACGGGTGCCCGGTAACGCGGTACGGCCGTCCTGTTGTACTATCGTGTGTAGTTGAACGGCTGGATCACGGCTCGCCCCCGATGTGGGGAGTGTCCCTACTTCTTGGTAGAGTCTCAGCCAATCACAAAGAATCCGTGATGTGACCCACGCTACGGATTCGGCAGACGCCGCCCACGGTCGCCGCGAGAGCATCGCAGGAGCGACCCTGACCCCGAAGGAGGGGACATGACGACGCCGGCCCCCTCCGTCGACGGCTCGCCCACGCGCAGCGTCGTCACCTTCGTGAACCCGATCGTGATCGTGGCCGGCCTGTCGGTCATCGCCGCGGGCATCGGCACGGCCTTCGGACATCCGTGGTTCGCCGCCTGGTTCCTGCTCGGCGGTCTCATGTCGGTCCTCAATGCCAAGCTGGCGGTCCTCAAGGTGGCCACGGTCACCGCGGAGAACGAGCCCCGCAAGGCGCCCGTCGCCGTCAACTCGATGGTTCGGCTCGGCGTCGTCTCCGTCATCGCGATCGTCATCGCCTACTTCTTCCGGCCCGATGGGCTGGGCGTGATCTTCGGCCTCGCCGTCGGTCAGATCGTCCTCGTCCTGAACACCGTCATCCCCGTTCTGAAAGGGCTTCGCCAGCAGTCATGAACACCAATCTGTACGCCGAGGGCGCGATCAAGGTCGCCCACTACAAGTCGTTCGAGCTGTTCGGCATGACTTTTCACTGGGACACGATCCTGGCAACGGCCATCGCGGCGGCGATCGTTCTCATCCTGGCGTTCATCCTGAAGGCGAAGGTCACCTCGACCGGCGTGCCGAGCGGTGTGCAGCTGTTCTGGGAGGCCATCACCATCCAGCTGCGCGGCCAGATCGAGTCCGCGATCGGCATGAAGGTCGCTCCCTTCCTGCTGCCGCTGGCGATCGCGCTGTTCTCGCTGATCCTGTTCGCCAACTGGCTCGCCGTGCTGCCGCAGCAGTACACGGGTGAGGGCGGCGCCCCCACCGAGATCTTCATGCCGCCGGCCGCCGACGTCAGCTTCGTCTACGCGCTCGTGCTCGTCGTGTACCTCGGCTACCACGCGGCGGGCTTCCGCACGCACGGCATCTTCGGCTACCCGGCCAAGGTCGTCAAGGGCCACGCGCTGGGCCTGGCGCCGATCAACGTGATCGAGGAGCTCGTCTCCAAGCCGCTCTCGCTCGCGCTGCGACTCTTCGGCAACGTCTTCGCCGGCACCGTCATGGTGGCCGTGATCGCGCTGCTGCCGGCCTACATCCTCTGGTTCCCGAACTCCCTGTGGAAGTCCTTCGAGCTCTTCGTCGGTCTCATCCAGGCGTTCATCTTCTCGCTCCTGACCATCCTGTACTTCTCCACCGCGATGGAGAAGGAACACCACTGACCTGACCGCGGCCCACACGGGCCACGGCCATGAAGACCCTGGTAGGCCGACTACCAGAAACCGAAAGGGAAAAGATAAATGGATCCGAACATCGCGCAGGGTGCCCTCATCGGCGGCGGCCTGATCATGGGTGGCGGCGCCATCGGCGCCGGTATCGGTAACGGTCTCGCCGGTTCCCAGCTCGTCGCCGGCATCGCGCGGCAGCCGGAGGCCCAGGGCCGCCTGATGACCCCGTTCTTCATCACCGTTGGTCTGGTCGAGGCCGCGTACTTCATCAACCTGGCCTTCATGGCCCTGTTCGTGTTCGCGACCCCGATCTCCTAACTCGCTCGTAAGAAACGGGAACTGACGTCATGCAGCTCGCTGAGGGTAACTTCCTCCTCCCCACCGCGGGAACCTTCATCTCGTGCCTGATCATCTTCTTGATCGTGCTCGGAGTGATCTGGTTCTTCGTGGCTCCTTCCATCCAGAAGGTCCTGGACGATCGCGAAAAGATGATCAACCAGACCGCGAACGACGGTCGCGCCGCGGCCAAGGGGTTCGAGGACGCCGAGTCGGAGTACCGCGCCGGAATCGCTTCCGCACGCGGTGAGGCCGGCAGCATCCGCGACGAGGCGCGCGCCGGCGGCCGCGCCTCGATGGAGGAACAGAAGCAGCGGGCTACGGCCGAGGCGGACGCGATCACGCGGGAGAAGACCGAGCAGCTGCGCACCGCGGGCGAGTCCGCGGCCGCGGCGGCGCGCGCCGATCTCGCTCCGCTCTCGGCGTCGTTGGCGAGCCGCGTGCTCGGCTTCGACGTGACGCAGGACCCGGCCCTCAAGGCGAAGCTGGATGCACTCTCGAGCGACAAGGTGGTGAAGAACTAAATGGGTGTCTTTATCGGCAACCTGATCGCCTTCGCGGTCATCCTCTTCGTCCTGTGGAAGTTCGTCGTTCCGCCGGTGAAGCGACTCATGAAGGAGCGCCAGGACACCGTCCGGGCGCAGCTGGAGGAGTCGCGCATCGCGCAGGAGAAGCTGACCCAGGCGGGCCAGGCGGGGGAGCGCGCACGCTCCGACGCCGCCCGTGAGGGCAGCCAGATCCGCGACGAGGCCCGCGGCGACGCCGACGCGATCCGCGAGGAGCTGCGCGCGCAGACCGACCGTGAGGTCGCCCGGATCGGCGAACACGGCCAGGGTCAGGTCGCGCTCAACCGCAGCAACCTGGTGCGGGGCTTCCGCGCCGACCTCGGCACCGAGGCCGTCGATGTGGCCGGACGTCTCGTCCGTGATCACCTCAGCGTGCCCGCCAACCAGTCCGCGTCCGTCGACCGCGCGCTCACCGAGCTCGAGTCCATGACGGAGGGCGCCGACGAGGTCCGCGTCACCGAGGCGGACCGGGTCGGCACGCGCTCGCTGCGCGCCTCGAGCCGCGAGGCCCTGCGCCAGCTGGCCGCCGGCTTCGACCAGCGCACCGCCGGCACCGACGAGGCCGCGCTGGCCCGCGTCGCCGACGACCTGGCCGACGTCGTCAACGTCCTGAACGAGCAGCCCGTGCTGCGCAAGCACCTCGCCGAGTCGGCCGAGGCCCCCGAGGCCAAGCGCACGCTCGTCGCGAATCTCTTCGGCGGCAAGATCAGCGCCGAGGCCACCGACTTCGTGCAGGACGCCGCAGCGGCGAAGTGGTCGGCTCCCGCCGACTTCGTGACCGCGGTCGAGCGCCAGGCGCGCGTGGCCGTGCTGCTGGGCGCCGAGCGCGCCGGCAAGCTCGACGAGACCGAGGACCAGCTGTTCCGCGCGGGACGCATCCTCGAGGGCGAGCCCGAGCTCACGGCGGCACTGTCCGACACCCGCGCTCCGGCCGCTGCCCGTATCGCGCTGCTGGACAAGGTCTTCGGCGGCAAGGTGAACGACTTCACCGCGGCGCTGCTGCGCCAGACGGTGCGCCTCGTGCGCGTCGGCCGCGTGGACGCCGCCGTCGCGTCGATCGCCGACCTGGCGGCCGCCCGTCGCGGCGAGTCCGTCGCGGTGGTCGAGTCGGCGGTCGCCCTGACCGATGAGCAGAAGACCCGCACCGCGGATCTGCTCGCCCGCATCTACCAGCGCAGGATCGCGGTCCAGACCGAGGTCGTCGCCGAGCTCCTGGGCGGCCTGCGCATCACGGTGGGCAACGAGGTCATCGAGGCCGACATCGCGTCGCGGCTCGACAAGGCCGCCGAACAGCTGCCCCGCTAACACACACAAACTTCCACCCAGAACACAAAAGAGGGAAACGAGTACTCATGGCTGAGTTGACGATCTCAACCGACGACGTCAAGGGCGCGATCGAGCAGTACGTCTCGACGTTCGAGGCCGACGCCTCCCGCGAGGAGATCGGCACCGTCTCCGACACCGCCGACGGCATCGCCCACGTGACCGGTCTCCCCGGCGCGATGGCGAATGAGCTGCTCGAGTTCCCCGGTGGGGTTCTCGGCGTGGCCCTGAACCTCGACGAGGACGAGATCGGCGCCGTCATCCTCGGTAACTACGAGTCGCTCGAGGAGGGCCAGCAGGTCCGCCGCACCGGCGACGTGCTGTCCGTGCCCGTGGGCGACAAGTTCCTCGGCCGCGTGGTCAACCCGCTCGGCCAGCCGATCGACGGCCTGGGCGACATCGAGGCCGAGGAGCAGCGCGTCCTCGAGCTGCAGGCCGCCACCGTGCTCGAGCGCCAGCCGGTCGAGGAGTCCCTCGCCACCGGCATCAAGGCCATCGACGCGATGACCGCCATCGGCCGCGGCCAGCGCCAGCTGGTGATCGGAGACCGCAAGACCGGTAAGACCGCGGTCTGCGTCGACACCATCCTCAACCAGAAGTCCAACTGGGAGACCGGCGATCCGACCAAGCAGGTCCGCTGCATCTACGTCGCCATCGGCCAGAAGGGCTCGACGATCGCCGGCGTGAAGGCCGCGCTCGACGAGGCCGGCGCCATGGAGTACACGACCATCGTCGCGGCCCCCGCGTCCGACTCGGCCGGCTTCAAGTGGCTCGCCCCCTACACCGGTTCGGCCATCGGCCAGCACTGGATGTACCAGGGCAAGCACGTCCTCATCGTCTTCGACGACCTGTCCAAGCAGGCCGAGGCGTACCGCGCCATCTCGCTGCTGCTGCGCCGCCCGCCGGGCCGCGAGGCCTACCCCGGCGACGTCTTCTACCTGCACTCCCGCCTGCTGGAGCGTTCGGCGAAGCTGTCCGACGCCCTCGGCGGCGGTTCGATGACGGCGCTGCCGATCATCGAGACCAAGGCCAACGACGTCTCGGCGTTCATCCCGACCAACGTCATCTCGATCACCGACGGCCAGGTCTTCCTCGAGTCCGACCTGTTCAACAAGGGCGTCCGCCCCGCGATCAACGTCGGTACCTCGGTGTCCCGCGTCGGTGGCGCCGCGCAGACCAAGGGCCTCAAGAAGGTTTCGGGCTCGCTGCGTCTGGAGCTCGCGCAGTTCCGTGAGCTGGAGGCCTTCTCGGCCTTCGCCTCGGACCTCGACGACGCCTCGAAGGCGCAGCTGGCGCGCGGTGCCCGCTGGGTCGAGCTGCTCAAGCAGGATCAGTACAGCCCGTCGTCGGTCGAGGACGAGATCGTCTCGATCTACCTGTGCGGCGAGGGCCACTACGACTCGGTGCCCGTCGAGGACGTGCGCCGCTTCGACGGTGAGCTGCTGAGCCACCTGCACCACGCGGCGGCCGGCGTGTACGAGTCGATCGCGGGCGGCAAGGTCCTCGAGAAGGACCAGGCGGAGATCCTCGTCGCCGAGACCAACCGCTTCAAGCAGAGCTTCCTCGCCTCCGACGGCTCGCGCGTGGTCAACGAGGCCGAGGCCGGCGCCCTGCCCGCCGAGGACGTCGAGCACGAGACGATCAAGGTCAAGCGCAATGGCTAGTATCCGAGAGCTGCGCTCGCGGATCCGTTCGGTCAACTCGACCAAGAAGATCACCAAGGCGCAGGAACTGATCGCGACGTCGCGGATCACCAAGGCGCAGGCCCGGGTCGCGGCCGCCAAGCCGTACGCCGAGGAGATGACCTCGGTGCTGTCGGAGCTGGCGAGCAAGTCCGGTTCGCTGGATCACCCGCTCCTCACCGAGCGGCCGAACCCGAAGCGCGCCGCGATCCTCGTCGTCTCGTCCGACCGCGGCATGTGCGGCGGCTACAACTCCAACGTGCTGCGGGAGACGCGTGAGCTGATCCAGCTGCTCAAGGACGAGGGCAAGGAGCCCGTGCTCTACGTCATGGGCCAGAAGGGGCTGGACTACTTCCGGTTCCGCGGGCAGGACGTGGCGGGCGCGTGGACCGGCTTCTCGCAGCAGCCGCACCACTCGGACGCCACCGCCGCGACCGAGACGCTGGTGAAGCTGTTCGAGACCGGCTCGCAGGAGTACGTGACCATCGACGGTGTCGAGACGCACGGCGTCGACGAGCTGCACCTCGTGTACACGCGCTTCGTGTCGATGCTGTCGCAGAACCCCGAGGTGCGCCGCATGGCTCCGCTCGTGGTCGAGGAGAGCGACGGCACGTCGAGCGACACCGAGGCCGCCGCCCGCAACTTCACCTTCGAGCCGAGCGCGGACAGCCTGCTGTCGGCGCTGCTGCCCAAGTACGTCGCCACCCGCGTCTTCGCGGCCCTGCTCGACTCGGCCGCGTCGGAGAACGCGGCCCGTCGTACGGCCATGAAGGCGGCCACCGACAACGCCAACGAGCTGGCCGTCTCGCTCTCGCGCGAGGCCAACCAGCTGCGTCAGGCGCAGATCACCCAGGAAATCAGCGAAATCGTCGGTGGCGCCGGCGCCCTCGCGAACTAGAAACCGGAAAGCAGACACATGACTACAGCAACCCAGCCCGCGTCGGCGGGCACCGCTGCGGCCACCGGTCGCGTGACGCGGGTCATCGGCCCGGTCGTCGACATCGAGTTCCCGCGCGGCGCCGTTCCCGACCTGTTCAACGCGCTGAAGGCGGAGATCACCCTTCCCTCGGTCGCCAAGACGCTGACCCTCGAGGTCGCGCAGCACCTCGGCGACAACATCGTGCGCGCCATCTCGATGCAGCCCACCGACGGCCTGGTCCGCGGCACCGACGTGACGGACTCGGGCTACCCGATCCGCGTGCCCGTCGGCGACGTCGTCAAGGGCCACGTCTTCAACGCCCTGGGCGACTGCCTGGACACCCCCGGACTCGGCCGCGACGGCGAGCAGTGGGGCATCCACCGCAAGCCCCCGGCCTTCGATCAGCTCGAGGGCAAGACCGAGATCCTGGAGACGGGCATCAAGGTCATCGACCTCCTGACCCCGTACGTCAAGGGCGGCAAGATCGGTCTGTTCGGTGGTGCCGGTGTCGGCAAGACCGTTCTGATCCAGGAGATGATCACCCGTATCGCGCGCGAGTTCTCGGGCACCTCGGTGTTCGCGGGCGTCGGCGAGCGTACCCGTGAGGGCACCGACCTCCACCTCGAGATGGAGGAGATGGGCGTGCTGCAGGACACCGCCTTGGTGTTCGGCCAGATGGACGAGCCGCCGGGGACGCGTATGCGCGTCGCCCTCTCGGCCCTGACCATGGCCGAGTACTTCCGCGATGTCCAGCACCAGGACGTGCTGCTGTTCGTCGACAACATCTTCCGCTTCACGCAGGCGGGCTCCGAGGTCTCGACCCTGCTGGGTCGTATGCCCTCCGCCGTGGGTTACCAGCCCACCCTGGCCGACGAGATGGGCGAGCTCCAGGAGCGCATCACCTCGACCAAGGGCCGGTCGATCACCTCGCTGCAGGCCATCTACGTGCCCGCCGACGACTACACCGACCCGGCGCCGGCCACCACCTTCGCGCACCTCGATGCGACCACCGAGCTCTCGCGTCCGATCTCGCAGCTGGGTATCTACCCCGCCGTGGATCCGCTGACGTCGACCTCGCGCATCCTCGAGGCGTCGATCGTGGGCGACGAGCACTTCCGCGTCGCCAACGAGGTCAAGCGCATTCTGCAGAAGTACAAGGAGCTGCAGGACATCATCGCCATCCTCGGTATGGACGAGCTCTCGGAAGAGGACAAGGTCACGGTGCAGCGCGCTCGCCGTCTCCAGAAGTTCCTCGGCCAGAACTTCATCGTCGCCGAGAAGTTCACGGGCGAGAAGGGCTCCGTCGTGCCGCTGGCCGACACCATCGAGGCCTTCGACCGCGTGTGCAAGGGCGAGTTCGATCACCTGCCCGAGCAGGCGTTCAACAGCTGCGGTGGTCTCGACGACGTCGAGGCGGCCGCGAAGAAGATCGCCGGAAAGTAGTTTCCAGTGGCTGACACGGCGTTTCAGGTTGAGGTCGTCTCCGTCGAGGAGCGGCTGTGGTCGGGCGAGGCGACGTTCGTCATCGCCCAGACCACGGAGGGTGAGCTGGGTGTCCTGGCTCATCACGAGCCGCTGTTCGGCCAGCTCACCACGGGTGGCGCGGTCGCCATCGACACGGTGGGCGGCGAGCGACTGGCCGCGGCGATCCGCGGCGGCTTCCTCTCGGTGACCGGCGAGAAGGTCACCGTGCTGGCGGACGGGGCCGAATGGGCCGCGTCGCTGGACGAGGCCGAGGTCCGGCGCTCCCTCGAGGCGGCGGCGGACGGATCCGACGAGCAGGCGGTCGCGCACGGGCAACTGCGCGCGATCGAGTTCCTCGCGGGTAAGTAACATAGGAGCAGCAGCGTGAAAGCCGGTGGCCCGGTGATAACGGGCCACCGGCTTTCCTGCTATCCGGGCACGGAGCGGTGAGGAGCGGATGATGGGCGTAGCGGTCTTCGTCGCGGTGATCGCCGTCCTCGTGCTGCTCGCCGTCGCCGCGGTCGTCGCCCTGCGCTTCTACAGCCTCCGCGTCGCGGGTGTGCCGATCATCCTGCGGTACCTGCCGGCGCAGGGGGAGCACGGGTGGCGCCATGGCACCCTCCGCTACGACGATCACGAGCTCAAGTACTACCGGCTCTCCAGCGTGCGCCTCGGTCCCAGCTGGACGCTGCCGCGCAGTGGGACGGAGATCGTCGGGCGTCGCGCGCCCCACGGCACCGAACTCGACGTCATCGATCCCGACATGGTGATCGTCCACGCCGTCACTCCCGGCGGGGAGACGGAGCTCGCTTTCGCGCGGGACGGCCTGACGGCCTTCCAATCCTGGCTGGAATCGCGGCCCAGCCCGCGCCGCCAGCGTCCCTAGTCGCGGTCAGCGCTCGCCGCCGGGCTTCCACAGCACGTCGCCCCCGGGGTTCGCGACCCGCGACAGGATGAACAACAGGTCCGAGAGCCGGTTGAGGTACTTCGCCGGCAGCACCGAGACCGTCTCCCCGTGCTCGCGGACCGCGTCCCACGCCGCCCGCTCCGCTCGGCGCACGACGGTTCGTGCCAGGTGCAGGTACGCCGCCAGGGGAGTGCCGCCCGGCAGGACGAACGAGTCCAGCTTGGGCAGGTCCTCGTTGAACTCGTCGCACCACGCTTCGAGCCGGTCGATGTAGTCGCCGGTCACGCGGAGCGGTGGGTACTCCGGATCCTGTACGACGGGGTTCGACAGGTCCGCGCCCACGTCGAAGAGCTCGTTCTGGATCCGGAGCAGGACGGCCCGTAGCTCGGGACCGGGATCTCCGACGGTGACCGCGAGCCCGAGGGCGGCGTTCGCCTCGTCGCAATCCGCGTACGCCCGCAGCCGTGCATCGGATTTCGTGACCCGCGAGAAGTCCCCGAGTCCGGTGGTTCCGTCGTCGCCGGTGCGGGTGTAGATGCGGGTGAGGTGGACAGCCATGGTCACAGGCTGTCACAGGCCCGGGCGGTGTGCCATAGGCTGACCGGTGTGGGTGAGAAGTTTCTGGTGCATGGTGGAGCCCGGCTGACGGGCGAGGTCACCGTGGGTGGCGCGAAGAACAGCGTCCTGAAGTTGATGGCGGCCACGTTGCTCGCCGAGGGCACGTCGGTCCTGACGAACTGTCCCGAGATCCTCGACGTGCCGCTCATGGCGGACGTCCTGCGGGGTCTCGGTGCGGAGGTCGAGCTCGAGGGCGATACGGCGAGGATCACCACGCCGGCGGTGCTCAACCATCGCGCCGACTTCGACGCGGTCAAGCAGTTCCGCGCCTCGGTCTGTGTGCTGGGGCCGCTCATGGCGCGTGAGCGCCGCGCGGTGGTGGCACTTCCGGGTGGCGACGCGATCGGCTCCCGGCCGCTCGACATGCACCAGTCGGGCCTGCGCGCGCTCGGCGCCACGAGTTCCATCGAGCACGGTTGCGTTGTCGCGCAGGCGGATTCGCTCACCGGTGCCGAGATCACGCTGGAGTTCCCCTCGGTGGGCGCCACCGAGAACATCCTGATGGCGGCGGTGCTGGCGTCGGGCCTGACGGTGATCAGCAATGTCGCGCGGGAGCCCGAGATCGTCGATCTGTGCGCGATGCTGGTGCAGATGGGTGCCGATATCGAGGGGATCGGGACCGACACCCTGATGGTGCGTGGGGTGGAGAAGCTCCACCCCACGGAGCACCGGGTGATCGGTGACCGCATCGTCGCGGCGACGTGGGGCTTCGCCGCGGTGATGACCCGCGGGGACATCACCGTCAACGGGGTGGCCCCCGAGACGCTGGGCGTCGTGCTCCAGAAGTTGCAGGACGCCGGCGCGACGGTGACCGAGCGTGCGGACGGTTTCCGCATCGCGTCGCCGGAGCGACCCCACGCGGTGAACGTCGCGACCCTGCCGTTCCCGGGGTTCCCGACCGACCTGCAGCCGATGGCGATCGGTATGGCGTGCGTCGCCGACGGGACGTCGATGATCACGGAGAACGTCTTCGAGGCGCGGTTCCGCTTCGTCGAGGAGATGGTGCGGCTCGGTGCGGACGCCCGGACCGACGGGCATCACGCTGTCATCAGGGGAGTGGAGCAGCTCTCGAGCGCACCGGTCTGGTCGACCGACATCCGCGCCGGAGTGGGCCTGGTGCTCGCCGGCCTCTGCGCCGACGGGGTGACCGAGGTGCACGACGTCTTCCACATCGACCGCGGCTATCCGAACTTCGTCGGGAACGTGACCGCGCTCGGCGGGCAGATCGAACGCGTCTCCTGACGGACCGGATCGGTGGGACCACCTGCCGATTTGTGTTCCGAGTTCGACGTGTGTAACTTATATCGAGTCAGCAGCGCCCAGGCGCCGCCCGGCAAGGCCCACAGCAGTCCAATGAATCTGGATCTCGACGCGCCGCCGGAAGTTCGGAAACCGGGATGATCCGCAAGGATCGTCGCGCTGACCGCCACGGAAGAGAAACCTTCTCCTCGATCGCGCTCTGCACGATCGTGTGGTTCCTCCATGTGGTGACCGGTTCGGAACGCCGAATCGCGGCCCGCGAGAGCGAGTTGCGAACGAAATTCCGATCTGCTAAGCTAGAACGGTTGCTCCGAGCAGCCAGCCCCACGAAAGAACATCACTTTCGAGCGCCCAGCGCGGTCGAGAGTAGTTCGACGTGCGGTTGTGCGGTTCGAAGTGCTTCCGAGAGTGGCCCGCGAGAGCGAGTTGCACACGGAAATCCGATCTGCTAAGCTTGAACGGTTGCTCCGAGCGGGTGAGGCCAGTGAGTTTGACTGGTTGATGCTGCTTAGAGTAGCATGGACTGCCTGCGAAGGTGCGGTTCACACGGAAAGTTTGATTGTGTGGGCGGCCGCGTTTGGCGTGTTCTTTGAGAACTCAACAGTGTGTCGATGAAATTGTCAGTGCCAAAATTTTTTGGCACGCATGGACAATCAAATTACTTGGTTGTTTGTGTTGTGGCTTTTCTCGTTTATTTCTTTGCGAGATGTATTTCTGGAATCATTGATTATTTGTCAGTGGTTTCGTTTTGTTCAGGATTTCCTGATTATGCTGAAACCTTGTGTTTCTAGTGTTTTTTATGGAGAGTTTGATCCTGGCTCAGGACGAACGCTGGCGGCGTGCTTAACACATGCAAGTCGAACGGTA
>NZ_CBCRZG010000037.1:0-18189 GCF_965137015.1 Tsukamurella hominis
CCACCACCCCGCGCCCCGCGCTCACCCCACCTGCGAGCGCGGGCGCACTGCCATGCCCGCCACACCACCCCACCAGTTCGTGCGCGAATCTAACTCGCACAGAACATTTTTCAGTTGTTGCGACAAAAATGGGCCACCCCGCACAGTGGTCATACGGGCAGCCAAGGCGGCGAAAA
Organism: Tsukamurella hominis; assembly: GCF_965137015.1. Classification (NCBI taxonomy): domain Bacteria; kingdom Bacillati; phylum Actinomycetota; class Actinomycetes; order Mycobacteriales; family Tsukamurellaceae; genus Tsukamurella; species Tsukamurella hominis. Next base: position 177 of record NZ_CBCRZG010000037.1, read on the forward strand.
CCTCGCCACCGGGATCCGCTCCCGATCGACACCACGGAGACCACCATGTCGAAACTCATCACGCGCGGCGCGGGCATCCTCGTCGCGCTCGCCGCGGTCACCACCGCGGCCACCGCCGGCCCCGCGAACGCCGTCACCAGCGGCGACCCGCTCGCCACCGGCTGCGCCAACGGCGCCCAGACCATCTGGAGCAGCAACTACCTCGGCGTCGGCACCGTCGAGGTCCGGTACAGCCCCAGCTGCGGCACCAACTGGGTCCGCGTCACCGGCGCGACCAACCGCGCCAGCGAGGCCGGCATCACCTCTCCCGCCTCCGGCTGGCAGTGGTCGCCCTCCTACGGCCGCAGCCCGTCCTCGTACTGGACGCCGATGGTCTACGCCCCCGGCAGCACCTGCATCCAGTTCCGGGTCAAGATCCAGAAGCTCGACGGGCTTTCGGTGTGGGACACCGGATACAAGACGCTCTGCTGACACGACGACCTGACACCCGCCCACCGACCAGACGGCGCCCTCTCTGCACCCGGGAGAGGGCGCCGTCGCACGCCCAGGCCCCCTTCAAGGTCTAGGCACCCGAGGCCTGCCCGACACCCGGTTTCGCCTGCTCAGTCCGACAGGTACGCCATCTGCACACGCAGCAGGTGCGACTCCGGCGACCACTCGTCGAACCGATCGAGGACCCCTTGGAAGTCCTCGGCCTCCAGCATCGCCCTCGCCTCGGCATCGCGATCGAGACCGAACTCCATCGCCATCGCCGCGCCCTCGCGCAGCGCGTCCAGCTTCGTCGGGAACAGCCACACATCCAGCCGGCCGCCGCCGCTGAACCCGCGGTGCGCGAGCGTCCACATCCCCGGCGGCACGTCGAGGTCATCAGCCGCATCGTCATCCCCGCCGGCGGTGGCCTCCGCCTCCCATCGCTCGCCGGGCTCCCCCGGCAACATCGACCCGCCACCGGGCCGCTGCTCACCGAAGAGAGCACGGGGAACGGGCACCTGCACGTCCTCCGCCGCCGCGTTGAGACGGGCATGCGCTTCGCCGAGACCCACGAACGCCGTCGACGCCCCGAGGAACATCGGGGCCTGCGGGATCTGCTCAAGCCCGACCTTGGCCCAGTGCGCCGAGAGCGCCGTGACGGCCGCGAGCTCGTCCGCCTCTCCGGTCCGGGCGACCGCCGGATACGGGTACAGCAGCACCAACGTGTCGATCGCCCCCGACATGCGCGCAACGACCTCCGAGACCATCCACGCACCCAGATCGTGACCCCGCGCAGGCTCCGCGATCACCACCGACTCGATCAGGATCACCGTGTGGATCGGCGGACCATCCCCGAACCCCGCCTCCAGCTCGTCCCCGAGGTCATCCCCCTCGAACAGCTGCCCGTACAGCTGCGCGCGCTCCGACCCGAACGCCTCCAGCAGCGCCGCAATCGAATGCCCGGCCGCCAGGCGCACGACGGTGAACGCGGCGAACCCCACATGGACAGGATCGTCACCGACAGCCCCATCCGCGATGAGCATCTCCAGGTCCGCCCGCCACGTCGTGATCGCATCCGGCGTCAACCAGCTGGTGCTTCTGAACGTCACCGCGGGCGCGACCAGCTCGGTCATCTCTTCGGTGTACGCGGCCGCCGCATCCACTGCCGCCAGCAGCAGATCCCACAGCCGGCGCCCATCCCGAAAGTCCGGGTCGACCAGCGTCAGGTGCGCGGCGCGTTCGATGTCTGCCGCCGCAGCGGCCGGGCACAGCTCGTCCTCGCGGTACTGGTTGTGCCGGTGCCCGAACACCGTGTACGGCTGATCATCACGCGTGGTGACCCCGACCGCACCGCCGACGACCGGGAACGGCAGCTCCACCTGAGGCGACTGCTCGAGCACCACCAGCATCCCCGCTGCCTGGCCTCGCGTAACGAGCTCGCGCAGCAGCGACCCGTGATGAATGAATCCCTCGACCGCGGGCCGCTGCGCCCACACCGCACCGTCGGCCCCGACAGTCGGCTCGTGCCCTGGCTGCGAGCACGTCGTCAAGTACCCCGCGCGGTTCACCGCAGCGAGCACCGGCACCAACTCCAGGCTCTCCTCATCCGGGCCCGCCTCGCGCGCGTACCCGGGCTGCGAGGCCACGCTCCCCTCGAGCCAGTCCGCGGTCAGCGCCGCGACATCCTCCAGGGACCGCGCCTGGCTCCATCGCGCGTCGCTCGTCGACTCGCCGCTCACCGCGGGATCGATCCGGTCGGGAAGATGTCCGTTGTGGCCATGGCCGACATCCTCCCCGACTGTCCCTGGGACAGCCAAGCCGCAGAGGTCGGCGGCCCGCTGTTCCAGCGACATCGACGCCGGACGAGCGCGAGCGGCACGTGGAATCGCGAACTCTCGCGCGCCGGTGACACCGGTTTCGCTGGAGCCTATTTCGCCGAGTTGTAGGCGTCGATCACACTCTGGCTGATCCGGCCTCGTTCGTTGACCTGCAGCCCGGATTTGCGGGCCCAGGCGCGGATCGCGGCGCTCTGCTCGCGGTCGATCGGGGTCCGCGACGTCGACGCGGCGATCGCCTTGCCGCCACGCTGCTTGCGCCCACTGATACGCCGCCCGTTGGCAACCCAGTCTTTCAGCGACTCGCGGAGCTTGGCCGCGTTCTTCGAGGAGAGGTCGATTTCGTAGGTCACTCCGTCCAGACCAAATTCCACGGTCTCATCCGCGGTCTGCGTATCGTCCACATCGTCGACCAGCGTGACGGTGACCTTGCGCGCCATATCCCCTGACTCCTTCATTTCGCATTTGCTGAACTGGAAACACCGCGTTATTCGCTGCAAGCCTAGCTGCTACTGGCAGTGCGTTCGTGCACATTTCCGCGAGCCCGGAATATTCACTACCTCACGCTGTCGATGAACTGCGTCGCGTTACCCTGCCGCCACCTGGAGGCGACGCCCCGGCAAGGAACTGCGGGACGCCCAGAACCCTGTCCTCACGCGGTAAATGGGCTCACTGCAGGAGGCGGGTCCGCGTTCCCACGCCGTCCTCTCCGGCGGGGCCCCGCAAACGATTTTCCCGCTGTCTCGACGGAAATGGCGGATCCCTGACCTGGACTAATCTCACTGGCATATGTCTAGGCCGTCAAACACTAACTCGACGCGCTCCATTTCCCGTGCTACACAGGCGATATGAACGCGATCTCTCGTGCTGCGGCCGACTGGCTCGATTGGAATTCCTGCAGGGAGCTGTCCGCCGCCGACGTTGCCGAGCAGCTAGGTATTACCGAGGCCAGCGTCGCCACGGCACGGCGCCGTTACCCCGAATTCCCGGCTGCTGTCTCTCCGACCAATTCCGGGCCCATCGCACGCTGGAAGGCCTCGGAAATCTACGACTACCAGCTCGCCACCAGCGGACACCCGCGACGCCGCCCATTACCCGTTCCGCGCCTGCACCCGCGCACCGGAACTAACGCCCCCACGCTCTTGGAGACCGTGACACTGCGCTACGAACCGGGCATCGGATTCCCCCTCCGTTGGGTCGCGCACGTCATCGAAACCTACGATTGCGCCAATCCCGTCGTCCTCGCATTCCGCATCGGATCGACCAGCGCACTCCCGGCAGAGCGCGAACTCGCCGCCATCGAACATGCCTCCGTCGGATACGTGCCACCGAAGTCGACGTTCGTCCTCGCCGAGGACGCCGCACCGCGAGCGCACCTCGAGCGCCTCGACCCTCGGATCAGAGCCCTCGACAACGGCCGCTACTGGCGCGCTCACTGGACAGACCTCGCCGCAGCGCTCCCCGGATTCCCTCTCCCCTGGTGGCCGAAAGAGTTCCGCAACCCCCATCAGATGCGCATATGGCGCCCGGGGGACGCACCGCACGCCATCACCCTGCGCGCCTCTCGGCGCCCCCTGCCAGCGCCGGTGAACCTTCTCTACATGTCCGACGACGCGCTCGATGCGTGGTCCCGCTCGAACCACGAGAGGACGGACTACAGCTACCTCGGCAGGCTTGTCCCGCAGGCGCATCCGGTGGTCACGATCACCTACCGGCGACGAGCAACACGGAAGGCGGCCAGCCCACGGACCTAGCCAACGGTTGGGTGTGTCGAGATACCGAACATCGACCGGGCTCCGCTAGCGTGAACGTCATGAACAGCACTGCGGCATCGATGGGATACGCGCTCCACGCGAGCGCGCACCCTCCGCTTGCCGCGGTCACCGCCGCCAATCGGGCCGTGAGCTCGTTCGCCGCAGTCACCGCCGCCAACCATGCGGCGGCCAGGTCGATCGCCGCGGCCACCCGAGCGACCCGCGCAGCGAGTTCGATCGGCGCGATCACCGCCGCGAACCGCACAGCCAGCCCGATCAGCGCGATCACCGCCGCGAACCGCACGGCGGCCAGCGCGCTCGGCGCCATGGTCTCCCCGTCTGCGGCGTCGACCATCTCGAAGCACATCCTCAAGACCGTCCCCACTCCGTTCGCTGACCTGAGCAAGCTGTGGCCCCGCTCCACGCCCTCCCCGATCGCGGCCGCGGCCAACGCGAGCCGGTGGAACGCCGACAGCATCGTCGGCAAGATGTGGAACCCCAACTCGGCCATCGGCTCCACCTACCGCAAGCTGGCCGCCAAGCTCGACGACTGGTCCAAGTACCTCGACGTCATCACCTCGGCCCGCCACCTCGGCGAGGCCTTCGCCGCCTGGTTCTATCGGTATGCGACCGTCCGCGGCCCGCAGACCTTCGCTGTCGCCCCGCACGTGCTGCGCACGCTCGAGGCCCAGGCCACCATCCGCGCGTTACTCCTCGCACGCCTGCGCCTGATCGGCGCCCAACCACCACCCGGCCGGCAGGCCACTTCACGCCCGCAGCTCGTGCGCGGCCCCACCTTCCGCGGAGTACTCCATACCTCCGCGGATTCCCCGATCGCCACCGCCGCGGCCGCCTAACTCGCGCGCCGCGCCCAGGCCGGGATCCGCACCCTTCTCACAGAAGTGGAGCGCCCCATGGCGACCTTCAGCTACGCCCTCGCAATCCTCACCGGGATCCCGGTGATCGTCCTCGTCCTCTGCATCGCCCTGACCGTCTGTGTCGGCCTGACCACCAGCGACACCGCGCGCCGGCACCACGCGCGCAGCACCTTGCGTGACCTGCTGACCGCCCTGCAGGGCATGCGGGGAGGCAAGCGATGATGCACACTGCACACCCCGGCGGCCGACCGCCGCTGCTCTCCCTCGACGTCGTGCGCCGCATCCACGAGATGACCGTCGCCGGCTGCACGACCCGACAGATCTGCGATGCCCTCAACGCCGACGAGATCCCCACGCCCACTGGGGACGGGCCGTGGACCCGCATGCACATCTGGCGCCAGGTGCGCACCGCGCGCTACATCAGCCTGGCCGCGGCGGCGGCGTGACCCACGACCGCGGCCCGCGACCGACCCGGGCGGCGCCTACTACCTGTGGTGGTCGCGGCTGCGATCGCGCCGCTGGCGGGTGTGCTCGTCGAGGTAGACGACGGAGCTCGACGCCACCCGTTTGCGGGCCGGCAGCAGGCTCCGCGCCGTGACCACGTGGATGATGCCGAGCACGACGAACATCGCGCCCACCCACCAGACCCGGTGGATGGCCAGGATGGCCATGATCCCCGCCAGCGTGAGCAGCGCGCCGGCCCACCGGTAGGTCGACGGCGCGATCCACCGCCCCGCCACTCCGGTCGCGGCTTCGACGGACCGGTCCTCCGTCACGCGGGTGATCAGCCACACGGCCGCGAACAGCAGCGCTGCGCTGATCACTCCGAACACGATCTCGACGGGCGTGTTCAACATCGGCTTCTCCTCCGTCAGGGCGTCTCGGCCCTGATCATCCCCGAGGGGTCCGACAAGTTCGCGGGATCGGGGCGTCTCATCGTCGGTCCGCTATCGGACGGTGCGGTAGCCGATGCTCTCGAACAGCGCATCGTCGGCGGTGCCGGGCGGCCAGCTCCCGCGGAGGTCGTCGAGGAACAGGTTGCGCCCGGATCCGGCCGGGTGCCGGCCTGTGCCGATCTCGCAGCCCAGGACCTCGCCGCGCTCCGACGCCGCCCAGGCGTGTACTCGCAGGTCAGGCTGGCCGTTGTGGTACCTGCCGCCGACCCCCACGACCAGGGCGACCGCCTCCAGGTAGGGCTCGCTGAGCATCCACCACCGCGCCGCCGTGGTGTCGAGGATCAGGCTCGGGTGCGCAGACGGCCGCAGCTCCATCAGGGTCGCCGTCGGCCAGTCCTCCCGCGGCCGGTCGTGCTCGCGGTGAGGAACCAGCGGATCTATCGTCGTCCCGTCGGGCCGATCCGCGGCCAGGCGCACCAGATCGTGGCCATGGGCCTGACGCAGCTCGCCGCGCATGTGCCGCTGGAAGCCCTTGATGACCTCCGGGTCTGGACCGTTCACATCGTCCCCTTCCGGCGCCGCGGCACGTGCTGCACGACCTCGCGGGTGCGAAGGCCTTCGCCTACCCAGTAGGCCGCGGCGGCGAACGTCTCGTGCCCGGTGGTGTCGCACGTGGCGACCCGCCGGCCGTTGCGGTAGACCGTCGTACGGATCTCCCACTCGCCAGGCCTATTCAGAACCTCGCCGATGTCCGCCATGCGCTCCGCACCTCCCGTTGTACGTCAGCCGACCGCACCGCGCCGAGAGGCCGCGGTCAGTCACTCGGCTTCTCGGCGGACGAGGCCGAGGCCTCGCCGCCGTCCGCCTGGTCGTCCTCCCCGCCGCCCACCCGGTAGGGCTGGCCGCTGGCCGCCTGGACCAGCTTCCGAATGCGCTCCATCCGGTCCTCGCCGGCCTGCGTGGGCCGAACGCCCGCGTTCTCGTCAGCCATCACGACTCTCCATCCTGTCGGGTCCGGCTGATTGCCGAACAGAACTCCATTCGCCCGTGGGGCGCGCTTCACGCAGGCCCGCGATACCGCCGGGCGCCGTCCATCACCTCGGCCCAGCTCACCGGCCGCTCATCGAGCTCTGCCGCGGCTGCCCGACTCCGCGCGCGGCCTGCCGCTGCAGCAGCAGTGCACGCACCCGCTCAGCGGCCCTCGTCGACGACGCGCGCCGCTGCTCCCACTCCCACTGCGCGCCGAGGTTGGGCATGTCCTTGTACCGCACCGCCCACACCTCGGGGTCGATGGCCTTCTTGAGCTGGTTCACGCTCGGCACCGTCGTCGGCATGCCGTCACTCCCTTTCGTGTTCGGTGCACCACGGGCGGCTCGGCTTCACCGAGCTCACCGGCCTCATGCTGCCACCTGCCCGTTGTGCAGGGCGGCGTAAATCCGGCCGCCCAGCCATTCGCCGACGGGCGGCGAGACCGCGTTGCCGAACCCGTCGACCTGCTGGCGCTCCTGGCCCCAGACCTTGAAGGTGCCCTTGTAGTCGTGAAAATCGACATCGAACGCGCACCCGCGTCCGATCTCGTACGAGCGCATCATCCGGAAGTAGCAGTCCTCGAGCGCGATCTCGGCGAGCATCGCGTTGTACTCCACGGACAGCAACGCGGTGGTATCTCGCGCGGTGAGGGTGCCCAGCGGGTCGGTCAGCGGGTGCGGCGCGGTCTCGGCGCCGGTGCTGCCGTTCTGCTTGAACCAGCCCGACAGCAACCCGGGGATCTGCTCCGCGGTGACCGTCGGCATCGGCGCCGCGTGCGAGGTGGGCGTGGTGTTCTTCCGGAACGGGATGACGCCGGAGACGATGGCCAGCGTCTCCGAGCCACCCTGCGTCGGCAGCGCCTGGTCCAGGCCTCGCGGCGCGCCCTGGTAGTTGTCGATCGCCATCGCCACGGGCGGCGTGAGCAGCCCGGTCGTGTTCGTCGCCGGCTGCGTCCACAGCGGCTGCGACAGATCCCTGGTCCGGCACTCGGAACCGGGGTGCTCGAAGCTGTTGGCCATCTGCATGATCGCGCCGGTCGACAGGACCGCGGTCTCCTGCTGCGAGGTCTGCGTGGCCATCGGCTGCCACGGGTGCCGCTCGCTACCGTGCACGGCCTTCGCGGGCATCAGCACCGCGGGGAACTGCCCGAACTGCTGCCGGCACCGGTCCGCCCGCGCCAGCGTCGCCCGGGCGTGGGTGGCGTAGTAGATCTCGCCGGTCTTGCGGTCCTTGATCTTCTTGAGCGGCATGTCGCCGATCCGCCGGCCGAGGTCGGAGAAGTCGATCGCGTGCAACGACGGCGTCGCCGGCGGCATCACCGGGCGCCGGCACCGCGGGCACAAGTACTGGTACTGCTTGCCGTACCGGACCGATCCCGTCGCGGGAACCCCGGTCTTCCAAGACCACACGGCCTCGACGGCGTCGTCACACGAGTGGCACCACGAGAGCGGGCAGTGGTCGAGATCCGGGGCGGGCAGCTTCTTGTCCCAGAAGACGATGTAGAGGCGGTCGCGGCTCTGGGGGACGCCGAAGAACATGCTGTTCAAGCGCAGCTCGCGGTACCTGTAGCCCAGGTTCTCGAACTGCTTGAGCCACCACCGGTAGGTGGAGCCGTCGCCGACCTTCTTCTTCCCCGGCACGGCCTTACCCCATGACACCAGCTCGGTGGTGCATTCGACGAGGATCATCTTCGGGTGACGGGCGTCCGCGTAGTGCAAGACGCAATTCGCTGTGGCCCTGTCCTTCTCGGACTTGGTCACCCGCTCCTGGTACTCCGGATCGTCCATGTCGAACAGTGATTCACCGGTCGCGTACGCCTTCGTAGTGTTCGCCTGGCTGTGATTCGTACACGACACTCCGGCGGTGAACAGGTCGGCGTACGGCAGGTCGCGGACGTCGTGGTAGGCGGTGGATTCCTCGTCCACCAGGTCGGCGATCCAGTGCTCGGCCTCCGGGTGGTTGGCCTCATGGATTTCGACTTTGTACTTGTTGTGGTTGGCACAGAGGATTACTTCGAAGCCCGCTTTTCGGATGCCCCAGGTGAGGCCTCCGAAGCCGGAGAACAGGTCCAGTGCGGTGAGCACGTCGTGCGCGAATCGCCGTGGGCGCGTTGCGGGCCTATGCTCGGCTACCGCGGTCATAGCTCTACTCGCCATGCGGTTATTGTACGCGAATAACCTTGTTCGGTCAACGGTTTTTCGTACGCGGCAAACGCCCCCCGGAACGACTCGGAACACCGCCCGACAACCAGCGCTGTCACCTTCACGCTCCGGCGGCGATTCCCGTCAACGCCGGATGCACCAGACGCCCACCGCGGGTGTCCTTCTTGACGTTCGGCCCGGCCTTCTCGAGGTGCCGGTCCCACTGCATCACCGCGACCAGCTGCCGCCAGCCGCCAAGCAGGTGCCGGCTCTCGAAGATCTGCCCCGGCGATCGGCACACACCCAACGTCGATTCGGCGGCCGCGGCATCGCGCACCACCGCCGCCCACGCCCGCGACTGCAGGAACTGCCGCCACTCCCCCGCCGTGCCCAGCTCCGCCCGGACCGGGAGCGCGAGCACGGCCCCGTGCCGGCCCGCCGCCGCGCCGGTCGTCACGACCATGCCGCCGTCCTCCCCGGGGTAGTGCCGCACGGGCAGCATCGACAGGCCCCACAGGCTGCACCACGCCACCGCGGCATCGACGTCGACCGGATGCGCCCCGTGCCACCCTTGGATCACGTCGGTCCGCCCCGGCTCGAGCTCGTCGCCGCGCAGCGCCGCGGCGATCGCCACCGCCGAACGACCGGCGACGTACTCGGCGCCGCGGACCAGGCGGGAGCCGACGATCTCGCGGCCCGTCGCACCGAAGGTCATGTCCCAGGTCGACCGGCCACGGTTGCGCGTCGGGGCGGTGCGGATCGGGGCCCGCACCCCGAGCCCCCGCCGAAGGCGCCGGTCGCCCTCGGTGACCTGACGGGACTGGATCAGCTCGATCAGCCGCGCGGTATCCCCGATGGTGTGCCGCCCCTTCGGGTCCTCGCGCGGCGTCAGGGCGTGCCACGTGTGCCCCAGGAGGGGCTTGCCGTCGTGCGCCGGCACACGCCAGGGCGAGCCCGCATCGGCCACGCGGGAGGCCTGCCGCAGCAGCACCTCGGCGAGCGCAGACGGGCTGATCGCCACCGAGGGTGCACCGCCGGCCATGTCGTGCCCGCCCACAACACCGAGCCCCTCAGCGTCGGTCAACGCGAGCGCACCCAGCATCGCCAGGTGCGGGTACGGGTGCCCGGGCGTCGTCGCCTGGCCGAATCGGATGGTCATCGCTTGACCACCACGTCGTCGTTGATGGCCCACCAGCCGGCCGCGTAGAGCGCCTGATCGTAGGGCTCCGTGTCCTCCGCGGGCGCGACCTCCACCTCGTGCTCACCGTCGACGAGCAGCAGATCCGTCTCCGCGTCGCGGTCCTGCGCGAAGACGAACTCCACCTCGAGGTGTTCGCCGTGGTAGTCGATCGCGCGGCCGCCGAGCGCGTGGGAGGCGCGCAGGCACACCCCGCGGTGCCAGGCCGCCGGCCAGCGGCTGCCCTCGAAGCGCAGCAGGCGCGGCATGTCCGCGTCGGTGCGGAAGGTCAGCAACGGCTCGTCGCTCTCGCGCACGGCCGCGGCGAGCTCGTCGGCCGCCGCGAGCGTCGCCGCGTACATGGCCCGGGCCGCGATGGCCGCCGAGTCGGGGACCGGCGCGCGGCCCTGCTCCCAGGCGCGAGGCGTGCGATTGTTCACCCTCAGGTGGCCGGCCATCCAGTCCAGGGTGACGCCGACTCCTTCACGGATCGCGCGGAACTCGGCGGCCGTCATGCGGCTGCTCGTGTCGTTGGCTCCCATGGTGCTTCCCCGCTTCCGGAAGGCCTGAGGCGTGTGGCCTTCCTGGGAAAGTATGCGCGCCCCTTTCAAGGGCGTCAACCCCTAAAAGGGGTTTCGCTTGCCGGTGCGCGTCAGATCCGCCCGCGCCGACCCCAGTCGAACCCGGGACCAGCGATCTGCTCGCCACCATTCGACGGCGACAGCGACAGCCCGGCGATCGCCGCCAGATCACTGAGCGGAATCACCGCCGCCCGAAACGCCTCATCGTCCTCGGCGCACACCTGCCAGATCACCTCTTCAATCTGTTGCGGCTCAGGCGCACCCACCACGAGCTCATACAACCGCGCACTCGGGCCGGCGGGAAGATCCTGCGCGACCGGCTCCGCGCGCAGCCCATCGCTCGTGACCCGGATCCCGATCAGCTCGCCACCAGCGGCGCCGATCCCGGCGAAGCAACCTCGCGGAAAGAGCGCCACGGATCCACGCGTGATCTCCCCGAGCGGAACACCGCGCAGCAACAGCGGCTCCTCCATGGCCTTCCCGTCCAGCAACGCCGCCGTACCGGTGACCGGACCGAAGTCACGAGCCCCCGGCAGCAGCCACAACGGGTACATCGCGACCACGTCGACCGCACCCTGCAGGTAGTCCCCGGCAGCTTCCTCCGGGGTCAGCCGATGGGTGAAGATCCGCCCCGCGAGCAGCCCCGGAGCCCAGACCCACCGCCCGTCAGCAAGCGCGACAAAACCCTCATCGAACTCCCCGAACAGCAGGTCATCCAGGTCGTCCCTCACGCGACCAGCCTGGTCACCGCCGACCGATAGAGCGTCCTCGAGCTCACGCGAGGTCAACGGCCCTCGCGCCGCGAGGAGTTCACGCACCCGCATCGGCAGGCCGGCCGAGCCATCCGCCCCGGGGGCGCGCCCCTGCCCCGCATCGTCATCCCTCGACATCGCGACCTTCCTTCGTGCCCACTCGTCCCCTAGCTGCGCTGCTCGGAGACCCAGCCGTCGCGCACACGAACCTGCCGGGCCTCCTCCTCCGTGGCCGCGATCTCGGCCGGCTGCGCGCCAGCTGGCGGGGTGTACATCACGGTCTGGCTGTCCAGCGTGCGCGTCCACCCGGCTCGCAGGAAGACTGCCTCGTGCCGGAGCACCGCGCGTTGCTTCGCAGCCGCGCGGTCCGTGGCGAACATCAGGGCCGACGGGGCCGCCGCGGGTTGTGCGGCGGGAGCCAGCGGATCGACCACGACCTCGGCGTCCGTCAGGTCGATTACCGGCACCTCACCGCCGAACGCCTGGCGCCACGCCTCGAAGTCGGCGGCCGACGCGGGGTAGCCGTTCACATCGTTCATCGTGCTCATTTCCATTCGTCGAAGGGCTCGTACATGCAGCTTGTCTGGGTCTCAGCCGATCCGCGAGGGAGTTTCGTCCTGCACGCGATGGAACTTGCCCCTGAGCGTCTCAACGAGATCCCGGGAGAAGATCCGGAAGTACGGCGCGCCAGCGGCCGGGAGATGGTCAAGAGCGACGACAACCTCATACCCCTGGTCGGGAAGGGCGAGCCAAACGTCGCGCTCATCGGTCTCGCTGATCCACACGCAGCCGGCGCAGTCGACGTAGCCGTAGTCGGCAGGCCTCCGATCCACGCCTCCGGCCGTACCCGTTGCCACCGCCTGCATGAGCCGACTCCCGTACGAGACGCCATGCGCTCGGGAAAGGTCGCTGGCCCACCGGGCGGCGGAGTCGTCTGCTCGGGAGGACTCGGACTCCGCAGGGACGGCGGCGACGACCGGCGTACCCGGGTGCTCCTTCGTCAGGGCCGCCGCGGAGTCCGCGCGGCGATCGGTCACGTCGCCCGGTATCCAGGTCATGGCGCGCTCCAGCCGGTCTCGTTTCACAGTCATCTCCTACTCGGGGCGCTCGGTGGGGAGCGCCTTGCCGGTCAGCGAAACGTTGAACGACGCGCACAGCGCCAGCACCGGGCTGCACGGCCAATCCACCTGGCACTCGTGGTACGGGATGCCGTCGTACTCACCGCCGGCGCGGTAGAGCGGCGTGCAGGCGCGGCACCAGAGACCGACCCGCCCTGGGGCCGCGCATCCACCATCCGGATCACGCGGGTGGCCACACTCTTCGTCCCAGCACTCCTGGTCCTTGATCCGCACACGCCACGGGCGGTGCACGTCGAGATGCGAGTACAGACCGTCCCCTCGCGCCCCGGCGCCGGGCTCTCCGAGCTCCACGGCGATCGCGTCGCGCAGCGCCACCTCGAGCGGTTCGCGCTTCTCCCGCGGCGGCAGCTCGAACAGGCCCTCCATGGGTGTTGCGTCGCCGCGCTGCGGCAGCAGCTTCGTCGCCTCGGACGGCGGAAACAGCCGGACGTACCCGTGCCGGTAGACGTCCACGTCGGAGACGTGCTCGGAAACGAAGCTCATCGCGTCGGGCAGCCCGGCGATCGGTCCGAACAGGCACCGGACGCCGGCCGATTCGACCTCCACCGCCAGAAGGCTGGAATCCCAGTTCGACATCGTGCTCTCCTACGGCTTGATTCAAGGGGTTGAGGATCGGATAGGCCGGGCCAGGTCAGAGTCCGTGCGCGGCCAGGCCGTGCGCCACGCCGCGGTTCCACATGCCGCCGAGCGCGAGGGACAGGCGGTACCGCTGGCTCCTGCCCCACTTCAGCTTCTCGGCGGGCGCGAGGCCCTTGACGGCGTTGTCGACGTAGTCGAAGCCGCGGGCGAACTCGGCGTCGGGGATCGCGTACTTGGTGTTCATCATGAGCGTCGCTCGCTTTCCTTGGGCGGGAGGATTACTGGGCTGCCAGATTCGACAGGACGTTGGTGTTGATGTCCTCGATCAGCTCGTCGACGCGTGGGCCGCAGCCGCGGGTGAACTTGCCGGAGGAGTCGGCCGTGATCTCCGCGTCGTCGAGCTGGTAGCGCGCGAGGATGATCCGGCCGCCGGCGCTGTCCTCGTTGAGGATGGTGCTGCTGCTGGCAAGACGGATCGCGCCGTCGCGGAGGACCAGGAGATCGTGGCGTCGGGTGATTGTCAGGCCTGCGACCATCACTCGGTCGATCTTCGGTTTGGCGGTGGGCATGCTTGCAATCCTCCTCTCTTCGACTATCGGAAATCGTCTCCGGCGCGGCCAGGTAGCGGGAGTTCGGAGATCGCGGTCTCGGGAATCAGTGATTGAACCGCGCCAGCCTCGGGGTCCACGTGGCGCCTGAGGAAGTCATCAGCCCGTCGTTGCGCGCCGTCAACGACAGCCGGTTCGGCCCATCGTTGCGCGGCCCGCTTGTAGTCGTGATCTGCCACTGATCTTTCCTTCGATTTCCTCAGACATCTCGTTGGACCACAGCCGGCGTGAACCCGGAACGCGCGGACGGCCAGCCCAGCGCCGCCGCCACTGCGTGCAGAACACGCTCGATCTCCGGAGCTCCGACCTCGTTGTCCTCACTGACCCAGTTGTCCCGATGTAGGTACACCATCGGGTCGTCGTCATCAGGACCGATCGGCCGGAACTCGACGCCGATCCGCTCCGCATCGGCCCTCACCTCCTGAGCCGCACGGATCGCCGCGGCTTCGCCAGATGAACCGGACAGGAAGTACCGGGTCTTCAACGTTCCCTCCGTCGGGGTGGGGCCGACGTCGGTGTCACCGGAGCCCTCGTCGAAGAAGTCGACCGACGCGGCCCACTGCTCGCGAGAGTCGACTCCCTCACGTCGACGAAGACTGATTCCCGTTGACCAGTACCTACCGATCATTTCGATCTCCTTCGTTTGTCAGACCGCAGCGGCGGCCTGCGCCGCCGCGAGGACTCGGAGCCACGACGTCCGATCGATGCCGTGAAACGCCCCGTCGATCGCACCGCGCTCCGCAGCCTCTTCCTCGCCGCGTGCCCATCGACGCAAGGCGTACTCGATGACCATCGCGGTCCGCTTGTCGTCGTCGTAACCGGCACGGACCAACTCCCGCAGTCCGGCCTCAACATCGATCCTGTCGACGTTGTATCCAGGAACCAACGGTCGTCCGAAAGCGTCTCTAGCCATGATCTTTCACCCTTCAGTTCGTGGACTCAGCGCTGGTTGCCGTCGTGCCGACGTGCCTCGATCACGATGGCGCCGCGCTCCCGAGCCGCTTCCGCGTGCAGCTCGCACACCTCGTCGGCGAAGCCGTCCTCCCACCTGACCGCGACAGCCGGTTCCTCGCAGCGGTCCATCACGCTGGCGATCGAGCACTGCCCGACAGTGCCGAGCACCTCGTTCGCGAGGTGAGCGGCGAGGCGGGAGGTCGCCGTCAGCTCGTCGCAGAGCAGCGCCACCAGGCCCGCAGCATCGGAACCCCGGTTGGCCGGATCTTCCTCCCAGGCTCGTGCCCTGGCGAGCAGGTCGGAGCCGTGCATCGTGCCGGTCATCATGTGCCTCGATTCGGTTTCGGTTTCCGGTCGTCTACCCGGCGGCAGGCGGCGGCGCATCCAGGTCGCGCTCGATCACGCCAGCCTGGATCGCGAACGCCTCCGCCACGCGCTCCTGGGTGAGCACTCGCGGATCGTCGACCAGCGCGAGCGTCGCCTGCGCGATCAGCTCGGCATCGTCGGGCAGGGCGAAGTCCGCCTTCACTGCCTCGCAGTAGATCGCCCAGGGCAGCATGAACTCGCCGATCTGTCGATCGCCCTCGTAGATCGCGAACTCGCCGCGGTTCTCGGGAGTCGCGATGCCGAGGTGATCGATTTCGATCACGCGGCCGTCCTCGTGCGTGAACGTGATGATCGTTTCGGTGTTGCCCATCGGGTCCTCCTTCGCTTCTCCGGTTGCTGGTCGATCCGCTGCAATGTCTGGATCATCCCAGGTAGCTGCGGCACGTGGGCGCTAAGCGTTCAGTCGTCGCCGTCTTCGGCCGCGGCCGCCCTAGCACCTTCGGTGGTGTAGTAGATCTCGTCGTAGCCCGACGGCCAGGCGTCGTCGTCGGCGTCGTAGTGGATCTCGTCGTAGCCGGACGGCCAGACGTCGGTGCCGGCGAGGGCACTGGTCGCGGGCAGGGTCGTGAAGTCTGTGGTGTTCCCCGTCTTCGTACTCATGTGACGAATCTACTTTGTAGACGAAGCAGTGTCAACAAAGTAGACGGAATCAGCTCTGTAGAGCCGGGCCGCCTGCGCCCTGGCAGACCGGTCGAGGACCTACGCCTCGCCGCCGGCACCGAGGAGCGCGTCCAGTTCGCTCGCGTCGCACCCGAGGCACCCACCGCGATCGAGCCCGAGATCGCTCACCCGAGCGGCTGGACGTCGCCCGGTGCGGCGGCTAATCCGAGCTGGTCGGCGACTTCGGCGGGAGTTCGCGGCGGAAGTGCCCGATCATGCCTTCCGCACGATCGTCGTCATCGCCGTCTCCATGCCTAGATCATGCCGAACGGAGCCGACATGTGGGGGCTACTGACGCGCCCGATGCGCCCCGCTCGCGCGGGCCCCCTTAGTTTCATGGTGTCTACGAAGTAGACTCGATCTCGTGGTCGGCAGAATCCCGGAGCGTGACATCGCGGCGATCCGCGACCGTGCGCGCATCGAGGACGTCGTCGGCGAGTACGTGGCGCTGCGGCCCGCCGGCGTGGGGTCGATGAAGGGCCTGTGTCCGTTCCACGACGAGAAGACGCCGTCCTTCCAGGTGCGGCCCACGCAGGGCTTCTTCCACTGCTTCGGCTGCGGTGAGGGCGGCGATGTCATCTCGTTCCTGCAGAAGATCGAGCACGTGCCCTTCGTGGAGGCCGTTGAGCAGCTCGCCGACAAGGTGGGCATCCAGATCACCTACGAGGGCGGCGGTCCCGGCCCGAAGCAGGACCGCGGTACCCGCATGCGGCTCGTGGCGGCCAACGCCGCCGCGCAGAAGTTCTACGCCGAGCAGCTCCGCACGCCCGAGGCGGAGATCGCCCGCACGTACCTCACCGATCGTGATTTCACCGAGGAGGACGCGCAGTTCTACGGATGCGGGTACGCCCCGTCGGGCTGGGACACGATGACGAAGGCGCTGCTGCGCCAGGGCTTCGACGTCAAGGAGCTCGAGGCGGCGGGCCTGTCGAAGCAGGGCCAGCGCGGTCCGATCGACCGGTTCCACCGGCGGCTGCTGTGGCCCATCAAGAATCTCGGCGGCGACGTCATCGGTTTCGGCGCGCGCAAGCTGTTCGACGATGACAACCTCGGCAAGTACATGAACACGCCCGAGACCATGCTGTACAAGAAGTCGCAGGTGCTCTTCGGTCTCGATCACGCGAAGAAGCACATCGCCAAGGGGCACCAGGTGGTGGTCGTCGAGGGCTACACCGACGTCATGGCCATGCACGCCGCGGGCGTGGAGACCGCCGTCGCGTCCTGCGGTACCGCCTTCGGCGAGGAGCACGTCTCGCTGGTGCGGCGGCTCATGATGGACGACAGTTACTTCCGAGGCGAGGTCATTTACACCTTCGACGGCGACGAGGCCGGCCGCGCCGCCGCGATGAAGGCCTTCGACGGCGATCAGAAGATCGCCGGGCAGACCTTCGTGGCCGTCGCGCCCGACGGGATGGATCCGTGCGAGCTGAGGCAGAAGCACGGCGACGAGGCGGTGCGCGATCTCATCGCCCAGCGCGTCCCCATGTTCGAGTTCGCGGTCAAGACGCTGATCACCGAGTTCGACCTCGATACCGCCGAGGGCCGCGTGCACGCGCTGCGCCGTTCGGTGCCCGTGGTCGCGCGGATCAAGGACATGGCGCTGCGGGACGAGTACGCTCGCCAGCTCGCCGGCTGGGTCGGCTGGGACGACGTCACGCAGGTGTTGCGTCGCGTCCGTGAGGAGTCCGCGCGCATCCGCCGCGGCGAGGGACGCCCCGGGCCGGGCGCGTCGGCACCGTCGAACAACCGGATCCGGGAGGCGGTCCCGGAGGCCCCGGCGCCCCGCCCGACGGGGCCGCAGCGCCCCAACCCGGCCGACCCGGTGCTGTGGGTGCAGCGCGAGGTGCTCAAGGCCGCGCTGCAGGCGCCCTCACTCGCGGGCATGGTCTTCGACGCGCTGTCCGACGACATGTTCACCGACCCCGCGTACCGCCAGGTGCGGCTGGCGATCGAGGCCGCGGGCGGCATCGCGGCGGGCCTCGGCGGCCCGGAGTGGGTGGACACGGTGGTGCGCCACGTCGACGGCCCCGTGCTCGAGCCGCTGGTTGGCTATGTCAAGTTGATCTGGCCCCGGTAGGGCGGTTTCATTCGGCCCCACCTGAGTGGGGCCCTGAGCCGCTAGAGTCCGGGGTGTGGATGGGCGGCCGCGGGTGCGCAGTGTGGTTGCGCCGA
>NZ_CBCRZG010000038.1:0-14994 GCF_965137015.1 Tsukamurella hominis
GCGGTGCTGCTCGGGGTGGTGGCGTTCGTGGTCGCGATGGCA
Organism: Tsukamurella hominis; assembly: GCF_965137015.1. Taxonomy (NCBI): domain Bacteria; kingdom Bacillati; phylum Actinomycetota; class Actinomycetes; order Mycobacteriales; family Tsukamurellaceae; genus Tsukamurella; species Tsukamurella hominis. Next base: position 43 of record NZ_CBCRZG010000038.1, read on the forward strand.
GCGCTGGTGGGGTGGGGCGTGTACTGGTGGACTACGGAGCCCGATTGCATTGCGGGATGGCTGAACACGGAGCAGGTGTTGTGCCCGCCGGCAGACCGGCCCGACGGGTGGGTGCTGCCCTACGTCGGGGGAGTGGTTCTCGCGGCTGTGATCGCCGTGGCGGGGTTCGTGCTCAGCGCGTGGAGCTGGAGGGTGTGGCGCCGGACCGAGGCTGCGGTCGGCGACCTGTGCAGTGTGGTGAGCGGTGCCGCGGTGGGGATCGCGGCTCGGGCGGAGGAGGTGCGGCCGGTGGATCTGGACCGGAAGTTCTTCTCCCGGGGCGCGGTGCGTCGGCTGCGGCGGGAGCAGCCGGAGCTGTTCGATCTGCGCGAGCGTGCCGCTGAGATCCGCCTCGAGGCGCTTCGCGCCGCGTATGCGCGTCGGCAGTTCACCGATGGTACGGGCGCGGCTGATCGTCTCGACGACTCGATCGGCCAGCTGAGCAGCGCGTTGGATGCCGTCGTCCGGGACGAGGAGCGGCGCGCCGTGGTGGTGCGGGCCGCGGTGGCCGCGCGCACCGGCCGTCAGGAGCGCGACCGGGCGGCGGTACGGCGCCGGCGGGCCCAGGCGATCGCTGACGCACTCGTCGAAGCTTCGGAAGCTCCCAGCAGCGGTAGTCGGTGAGTTCGCGGGTGGAGGTCGGTTCGGGTGCGCGTGCTAACACCCACGCACCGGCGTGAGCCGCCAGAATCCGAGTGAACCTGTCACACCCGCGGGAGACGATGCAGAGATGAATCCGGTGAAAGATATCGCTCCTGATGCGAGCGTCTGGGAATGGACGATTCCGCTCACGCTCGCCGTGGTGGTGGTCGGCATCACGTTCGCTGTGCTCGACTTCCACTTGAGACGGTTCGGCGGCATTGGATTGCTCAACTGGGTCAGGAACATGCTCGCCGAGGGCCCGGGCGGGATCGATGCGGGTGTCGCCGCGACGGCCCCGGGGAAGAACCCGGACCTGGCTGTGTGGAACGGCCTCGGCAGCGGTCCGATCCGGATCGAGAGCAACCCCTTCGGTGCGGAGGTCGCCGTTGTGCCGCTGCCGGCCGTGGGGCGCCGCGCCCGACGGAAGGCAGCGGGCGCGGTGCTGATCGCCGCGGGGCACACCCCGCTGGGGCCGCCGCTGGTGATCGCGGAGCCCGCGATCTACGCAGTGCCCGTCGCGGCACCGGATCGCCGGTAGTCCGAACGCGCAGTTCAAAGGGAAGGGGAAGCGATGCAGGACAGAGTGAATCCGGTCGACTCGTGTGGCGTTCGGGACCGCGCTGCTGACGCGTTGGTCCGATGGGACAGCCAGAACGCCGACCCGGAACTGCTGACTGGGCCACTCGCAATGCGGCCGGGGCCTGACGAGCTCGCGGGCCTGCTGCGTGAGCTCCTGGCGGCGACGGCACAGGGTGGCGCCGCCGGGGATGGGGACGAAGGATCGCGGATCGAGAAGTTCGAGCAGCTCGCCGCCCTTCCCGTTGGGGCAGTCATCTTCGACCTCGACAATGGTCAGGCTGCGCAGCGTGAAGTGGACGGCTGGTACTACACGGGGGACGGCAACGGGTACCAAATCGTTCAGCTTCCGGCGATACTGCTGCGAAATCCTGTGGCGCCGGAATCGAACGGAGCGAGATGAACACTGCCCGACCGGGCAGCTCGGATTCCCGTGCCGTCAGACCCGCTGAGCACAATTTGACGAAGCTAGGCGAAAGGTGCCACCGATGAATATTCTTTTGGCTATCAGCTGCGGCCTGGCGATGTGTATGGCGCTCGCGACCGCGGCGCGACGACCGAACCTCGCGACGGCGGCGGGGCTCCTTGCGGCGCTATCGGCCGTCGCGGCTGCAGTCGTTGCAGCAGCAGGAGGGCAGCACCTGATGGTCGCGGTCTGCCTGATTTGCGCTCTCGGCGGAGCCGTGACGGCGATCATGGCCAACTATCCGCTGTATCGGCGCATCTACGGTTGGGCGCACCAGAGGCAGAGCTGATGCAGATCCGCTGGTACGTGCGGTACGTGCCGATCTCGGGCCGCGGGGCGCCGGTGTCCGTCTCCGGCGCGCAGTTGGCGGCGAGGTTGAGCGAGTTCGCCGACGATGTGCAGTTCGATGACGACGGCGGTGTCCGTGTGGGGTTCACCGACCAGCAGGTGGTCGCGGAGGGCATCCAGGCGGCGTCGGCCGCGGTGATGGCCGAGCAGGGGTTCGTGAGGCAGGGCAGGCCGCAGATGGTGCCGGTGTACTCCGCCGGCGAGCTCGCGCGGGCCCGGACCCGCAGGCCTGTACCGGTGGCTGAGCCGACCGGTGAGGAGTCCGCGGCCATCGTTGCGTCTGGGGATCTGGGCGGCGGTAAGAGCTGGCTGGTGCGGGAGCTGTCGGAGCGTCTCGATGGAGGCGAGCGGTGAGCGGCGGGCGCGTCCCAAGGGGGCGCCGGGAGCGGGCATGTCTACTTTGTTGACGACCGATGGTCTACAAAGTAGACTCTCGATTGAGGATACGGTGAGCCAAGGGAATGGAGATCCGCGATGAACCCCGAATTCGACAACACCCCGTGGCCGAGGCCCGATGTCTCGTCGCTGCTCGACTTCGTGGAAGTGGGCGATGATCGGAGCGCCGAAATTGGGGATCTCGTGGACCTCGCGGACGGTCGAGTCGCGGTGTACTGCGGCGGAGGAAAGGCCGCAGTAACTGTGCTCCCGGAGCCTCCGTTGCCTGAGTCCGAACAGGACAGGGTCCGCAAGGATGAGCGTCACCGGTTGGCGGAGCTGCTGGACAGGGATGCCGCGACCATCACGGAGTTCCTGACCGATCCCGCTGAGGCTGTGCGGTTCGTCGCGCAGCTCCTTCGGCTCGATCAGAAGTAGATTCGCAGTATCTCGAATGTCGTCTGGATTCGAACCGAATTGGAGGAGGGGAAGTGTCGGAAATCAGTAGCTCGCGACCGGTAGTGGGTGTTGATCTCGACACTGGGGAGCGTGTCGATTTCGATCTCTCTTCATTGCCTGTGGTGCAGGTTGGCGATCAGCTCGATCGCTATGAGCAGATTCTCGCTCTGCCTGCAGGAGCGGTGATCACCTGGGCAGACAACTACGGATCCACGCAGGCCGGCGTCGTCGACATCTTCGAGCAGGACGGCGCGGTGTTCAAGCAGATCAACCACACGTCGGCGGCCTACTGGCTTCGCGGCCTGTCCGACGGTGAAGTGATCTACAACGGAGTGCTGTACCGGCCCGCGCGGCTAGTGCAGCTTCCGAGTGCCCTGTAGTCGAAGGAGACCTGCAAATGCCTGAACAGATGCACGGTATGCCTCTGGAGGACATCTTGATCGCCGTCTGGTTCGACGGCTTTACCTCGGGTGCAGCGACCGGATGTGGCCTGTTTCTTCCAGGTGAGGCAGCGGACGCGAAGGCCGACGAGATCGCGGCGAGCGCCGCCGAGCTGCCGGCGATGCGGGAGCAGGTGCGAACCGAAGTTCGTGAGCGAGTTGCCAGCCTTATGCAGCAGGTCGAAGCGAGCGGGCGGGTGTTCAATGTGTCACCCGCGCAACGAAGCGATAGCCCGGAATAGGTCGGAGGAAACATGCCCAGCACAGAAGCTGACCCTGGCGAGGTCCCGATGACGCCCTCACCGAGTGTGCTGACCGACGCCGAACTCGATGCGTTGCCGGAGTACATCTTCGATGACCGGCGCTCGATCTTGTGGGAACTCGGTGACGATGGCAGGTACGGGATGCGGGCGGCTGATCCGATCGCGTACGACCCCGAGATGACGAGGAGCCTGCATGAGCTGCGCTCCACCATCGGCAGCATCTTGCTCCCACTGCGGGTCGACAAACGCCCTCGCGATCGGGAGACCAGCCGCCTTATCGACCCCGACCTCGACCAGTAGCCGCCACCGAACGACCGGAAACCAAGGAGAGCAGCAATGACGTTGCGACAGATCACGCTCCACTTCAACAACCCCACGACGAGCGCTCAGGTGACCGTCGAGCAGGTGACCGAGCACTTCGCGCTGGCTCCCGTGATTCGACGGGAGGAGAAGACCGGCGAGGCCGTCGGTCTGACCGAGTACCTGAACCTCGTGCACATCCCCACTGGTTCGACGGTGCTGCCGTGGCAGTACGCGGAGAACATGACGGCCGACGAGAACCGCGAGTTCGCGCGTATCGCACAGGCCCTGCCTCTCGACTGGGATACCGCTCAGGTTGGCAACGACACAGGCTTCGATCCGGACGGACTGTTCGCGAAGGCGTTCAGCGACTTCCTGGCGGGCCGCTCGGGTCCCACGACCACCATTCACGTCTGAACTACGAAGGAGATCAACATGTCGACGCTCAACGTCCTCGACGCCGACGGTCGTACAGTCGATTCCGTGGCTGAGCTGTTGAAGCACGTCGAGGTCGAGGCCGGTGTTCTCCAGGTGACCACGACTCGGCATGACCGCTACTTGGTTCGTGTGCCTGACGGTGGCCGGTACGAAGTCGCTCCCGCGGCCCAGGACGCGACCCGAGTCCTGAATTCGGACGAACCTCACTAGGAGAAATCATGACGATGCGAGAGCTGGCCACCGTACTCGGCGTAGGCGTCGCGGTGATGGTTGCGACGGGCCTGCTTTGGCCTCACGCGATCAACTGGGTCGCAGGTCTATGCGCCCTTGCCGTGGTGGGGGTGTTCGCGTTCGCCCTCGACAGACGCCAACGTTCGGGCGTCGTGGCGGTCCACGCCGATCCGTACGCGGTCGCCGCATCCATCGGAGTCACCGTCGGCGTGACGGTGACGTACTACGTGATCGGTCTGCTCGCGTCGACCACCGTCGGGTAGGACACGCGGCAAGCGCGCGCTCGCCCGCGCGCTGCGGGCCAAGCCGAATCAATAGTTGGGAAATGTGGGAATGGCGAAGACGATTGGCATGACGACGACATTCCGAGAATACCTCAATGGCGCGATCGCTGATGCGTTGCGGGAACCTGTAGGGCCGAACGAAGCGATTGACGCGGTGGCGACAGCAGAGGAATTGACTGCTGCGCTGCTCGATTGCATTGCTGGATCGTGGGAACTCGACGACCAGATCCCCGTGAATGCGGAGTCTATTCACGATGGGGTCCTGCGAGGTATCGAGAAGGTTCTTCCGGGACCGGTCGTCATCGACCTGGAGTGAATCCGGCGCCTGGCGGGCTCGCAGCGCCAGGCGCGTACCCGGGCTCTGGCGGGTGCGTGTGCTAACCCCCACGCGGCGGTGAGACCCGCCAGAATCCGTCCATGGCCGCGCACCGTAGCCCGTCTGTGACGCAGCCGCTCCAGGTCGAGGATGCGGCTGCTGTGGTTGCGTCGGTGACCGGTGCGCTGTCCGGGGTGCGGTTTCGGTACCGCGACGAGTTCGAGCTGCACCTGGCGCTCGCAGCGCGACTGGACGAGGTGGCGGTCGCGCATCAGCACGAGGTCGCAGTACCCGGTGGGGGCCGGATCGACTTCGTGTTCGGCCGCGTCGGCATGGAAGTGAAGATCAAGGGCGCCGCGACGCAGGTGCAGCGCCAGCTCGAGCGGTACGCGGCGACGGGGCTGTTTGATCACCTGATCCTGCTGACCACTCGGCCCGTGCACAGGTCGATTCCCCGTGTCCTGCGCGGGGTTCCGGTGACCGTCCAGACGATCGGAGCTCTCTCGGTATGAAGACGTTCGGAACCCTCGAATGGGGATACGCGGGCTACGAGCGTAAGCCGATGTGGCAGTTGACGGTCCGGCCGCATGTTGCGATCAAGCTCAAGCGGCTCTTCCCGCGGATCCGGCAGGAGGCCGCGGCGCACCTTCTCATCGCCGATTCGCCGGACGTTGCCGCGGATCTGACGTGGTTCCTGCAGCGCTACCCGCTGGAGATGAGCGTGAAGACCCGGCGGCGGCTCACCGAGCAGACCGTCGCGCACCAGCAGTACCTCGATCAGGTGGAGATGATCCTCGAGGGCAAGTTCAGCCTCGACGAGTTCCCGGAGCCGGCGCGGCCGGGGCGCGAGTACCAGCAGACCGCGGCTGATCTCGCGTACACGACCGGTGGGCTGCTGCTCGGTGACGAGGTCGGTCTGGGGAAGACGCAGTCGGCGATGATGCTGCTGCGGGATCCGACGACCTTGCCCGCGTTGATCGTGGTGCCGACGCAGCTGACCCGGCAGTGGCTGCGGGAGCTGGGCGTGGTGATGCCGCACCTGACCGGGCATATCGTCACGCGGGGGAAGCCGTTCGTGCGGCGCAAGCGCGGGGAGAGCATGGTCGAGGAGCCCTACGACACGAAGGGCGCGGATGTGCTGATCATGACCTACCACAAGCTGTCTGGGTGGCGTGATGTTCTCGCGGGGCAGATCAAGACCGTCGTCTTCGACGAGGTGCAGGAGCTGCGGCACGCCGGCACCGACAAGTGGTACGGCGCCAAGGCGATCGCCGACGCGGCTGACCGGCGTCTGGGGCTGAGCGCCACGCCGATCTACAACTACGGCGGGGAGGCCTACAACATCTACGACGTGCTCAAGCCCGACACCCTGGGCACGCGGACGGAGTTCTTCCGCGAGTGGGGATCTGAGGTGCGGCCGACCGGCGATGTGGTGGTGGGCGATACGGGGGCGCTGGGTGAGTTCCTGCGGGAGCAGGGGCTGCTGCTGCGGCGCACCCGCAGCGATGTCGGGCGTGAGCTGCCGGTGCCCACCGAGACGGTGCTGACGATCGACTCGGAGACGGCGGCGATCGATGCCGCGATGGTCGACGTCGTCACCCTGGCCGAGCATGTTCTCGCCGGCGGCCGCACGGAGCGGTTCACCGCGGCCGGGCAGATGGACATGCGGCTGCGGCAGGCCACCGGGATCGACAAGGCGCCGCACGTCGCGGCGTTCGTGCGGCTGCTGCTGGAGTCGGAGGCGAAGGTCGTGCTGTTCGGGTGGCACCGCGCCGTCTACGAGATCTGGCTCGACGCGCTGGCGGACATGAACCCGGTGATGTACACGGGCAGCGAGTCGGCGGCGGCGAAGGACGCCAGCGTGCAGCGGTTCGTCAACGACCCCACGTGTCGGGTGTTCATCGGGTCGCTGCGGTCCGGCGCCGGCCTCGATGCGCTGCAGGCGGCCAGCAAGGTGTGCGTGTTCGGGGAGCTGGACTGGTCACCTGCGATGCACCATCAGGCGATCGGCAGGCTCGCCCGCGATGGCCAGGAGGGTGAGGTCGTCGCGTACTACCTGGTCAGCGAAGAGGGATCCGATCCGGTGATCAGCGGGGTCCTGGAGAGCAAGAGGCAGCAGGCCGAGCCGTTCATGGCCGGCAAGGGCGGTGTGCTGTTCACCGCGCAGCCCGGCGGCACCGAGCACATCAAGGAGCTCGCCCGCGCGGTCCTCGCCGCCGCCGGCGGCAAGAGGAAGCCTCGAGCGGTCGCCTAGCAGGTATGCAGGGCGCACGTACTTCGGGCACAAACGAATTGGAGCTGAGATGGCCACTGTCACCGAGCCCAGCGCCCGCGGGATCGCGGGGCTACCGGCCCTGTACACGGCGGGGGTCGTACTCGCCAATGTCGCGCGGGCGGTCCTGACCGCCGCGGCCGTACTGGGGATCACGGTCTCCACGCTCAGCGCCGTCGGCGCAGGGCCGTCGAGCATCTACGTGGCTGCCGGAGCGCTCGCCGTCGCCGCCGGGGCCGGCGTGCTGCTGATCTCCGGAGAGCAGATGCAGAAGCGTGCGGTGCGGCAAGCTGCTGACGCGAGAGGAGCCGAGAGGTGAGCCTGCTCCGCTACCTCCCCGAGTTCGGCGCGATCACGGTCGCTGCCTTCGCGCTCGCCGTCGCGTGCGTGGCGGTGGTCAAGGCGGCGCCGCTCCGGTTGATCGTCGCGGGGAGCGCTGCGGCCATCGCCGCCATGATCCTCGTCCCGCTCACCGGTGAGGTCCTGACCCGTCTCACGCCGCGCACGCCCAACATCGACGGCTCTCTGCCTGGCCCGGTGATGAGCTCCGTTGCGCTTCCGGCCTGGCTGAACGAGGTGGCGCGGATCGGTGTAGGTGGTGCGATCGTGATCGCGCTCGTGACGCTCGTGCAGGTCGGGCGACTGCAACGCCAGCGAATGCAACGCCAGCGGCGACGCGAGCAGGCGAATGAGCCCTCGACGGCGGTGGGGGCGCTTGCAGGCGATCCGATAGCCGCACCTCCCGCGGTTGACGATCCGCTGCGGTGAGCTTGCGCCTGGGCGTCTACTTCGTTGACCACACGGAGTCTACAAAGTAGACTCTGTGCGAAGGGAAGACCACCGGCTCAGCCGAGCCAGTGAAGAACGGAGCCTCCACAGCATGAGCGAAGATCGAGCGGCCGGCGGGACAGTTCCCGCACGACGCGAAGTCGAGGGTGAACTACTGCCCACCCCGGACTATCCGTCGCCGCTGGGCCTGCGGCGCGTCGGCCGGGACGAGAGGCTCGAAGACCTGCCCGTCGGGACCGTGGTGATCTGGTACGACGGCGTGCGTTACGCGGACGCTGAGGATCGCCGCCAGGCCGGGGTCATCGAGGAGGCGTTCGACCCGAACGATCCGAACGTGATTCGAGCGATCTCCACCATCTACCAGGAGACCGTTGTGCATCTCGATGAGATGGGCGAGTCACCCGTCTGGGTGGTCGATTTCGCGCCGGCCCCTGGCGGCAATGAGCTGCCCGCCGGAGGCAGCAACCACTGAAGGGGAGGCCGGGCATGGCGTGGAACGAGCTCAAGACGTCGGTCAGAATCGTCGGCACCGAGCGGGTCGACGAATTCGAAGGCCTCTGCGGGGCGTTGGGGCTTCGGCCGCACGCCCTCGTGAAACTCCTCGTGGAGGAGGGGATCGCGCGCCACAGGCGCGAGAATCCGGATGTCGACCGCGTCGTCGAGCTGGTCAGCGCGGGCCGGCGGGAACGCCGCGCAGAGCTCGGGATCATCGACCAGGGCGAGGACGGGCCCGCTCCAGCGATCGGGGCCCGGCGGGCGCACCTGCAGGCCCTTCGATAGCCGTGCGCGTGCGCGCGGCGCATCGGGTGCGTCAGTAACCCCCACATGTCGGACCCGTTCGGCATGATCAACGCATGGAGACGACGATGAAGACGATCACGCCGGAGGGCCTGTTCGGGTACATCCGCCGCGACCTCGTGGCGTTCCTCCCGTGGCAGTCGCGGGCCTGGTCCGGCTTCGTCCCCGCGACGCCCCGCCGCCGCGAGTTCTACGCCTTCGCGCGGGAGGCGATCGACCGCCTGGAGTACAGCGAGGGCCTGACGGACGGCGAGGTCGAGGCGATCCTGGAGCGGTGGCTGCAACTGCGCGCGCCCTTCGTCGCCCCGCGCGGCTTCCGCGCTCGCCCGTGGAACTGGGATCGGTACCTCAAGGAGCTCCCGCCGATGTCGCTGACCGCCGCGGAGTAGCCGCCGCGACATCTGGTCGGTGACCTGAACGAACGGAGACGCACAGTGCTTGAAATCCCTTGGGATGTTGTCGATGCCACCACCATCGAGGACCTGGCGGAGGCTCGCGCTACAGGCGACCGGGCCCGTGGGAGCTATGCCTTCGCTGTGCCGACAGGTGAGGTCACCGACGAGTTGGTCGAGCACCTGCACGGCGTAGCGGCTGCGATCGGCTACACCACGTACCAGGCAGCGATGACTGACATCCAGGACGCGCGGCGCGGCGGGTTTACCCGCCAGGTCAAGAGCATGTTCGCTGTTTCCGAGGTTCTCCTGTCCGTCCTGCGGGAGAACGCCATCGACGGCTGGGCGTACGCGGAGACCGCCTTCGGTTACCTGCAGCCGCTCCTCATCGGCGACGTCGTCTGCCACTCCGGTCGCTACCACATCACTCCGTGGCTCAACTCGGACTCCGGGTTCGCCAGCAGCGTCCACGGCAGAATCGCGGGAGTGGACAGCATCAGCGCGGAATTCCGGCCAGGACGGCCGAAAACGTTGCTGCGCCGCCTTGGGGTTCAGCACGAAACTGCTGAGCTGCGTGCCGTGTACACCGCCGCCGAGGAGAAGTTCACGACACTGCTCGCGGCAGGCCCGGGGGTGCGGTGCACCGTCTCCGGCCTGCTGCGTCATACCCAGGGCTCGGGCGGCTACGGCGAGGTCTTCACCGAGACGGTGACCGACCGGCCCGTCATTACCGACACCACTGGCACGATCAGCGTCCTCGACGCCGACGATCCCCGTGCCGCTGAACCCGCACAGGTCCCCGGCGACGCGGACCTCTCGCGCGTTCCGCACCTGCTCTGCCTGGAAGTGTTCGACACCACCTCGCATCAGCCGCGTGTCGCGCACATCAACGACGTCGCGGTGCACACCTACCAGAAGAACATCCGTGAGCGGATCGTTCTGCCCGACGCGCATCGCCGCCTGCTCGACATGCTCGCCTTCGACACTGGCCACACCGCCGACATCCTCGAGCAACGCACCGCCGGCAACACCGTGATCGCCGCCGGCCGCCGGGATGCGGCAAGACCCTCACCGCGCAGGTCTACGCCGAGGCACTGCACAAGCCGCTCTACTCGGTGGACGCCGGCGTGCTGCTGCAGGACGGCATCAACGGCGTCCACAGCCAGGTGGCCCACGTCTTCGAACGCTGCCGCCGCTGGGATGCCGTGCTCCTGCTCGACGAGGTCGATGTCATCGTCGGGCGCCGCGACCACAACATCGACCGCAACACCCTCACCGCCGCATTCCTGCGCGTCATGGAGACCTTCGACCGGTTGACCTTCATGACCACCAACCGGCTCGACGACGTCGACGACGCGGTCCTCTCGCGCTGCACCGCCCTGCTCAACTACGCGCCACCGACAGGCGACCAAGCGCGGAAGGTCTGGGAGATCCTCGCCGAGCTCCACGGCCGCACGCTCGATGCTGAGCTGCTTGATCAACTCCTCGCGGCGTACCCCGCCATCTCCCCGCGCGACGTGAGGCAGATGTTGCGGTTGGCGGTACAGACCGCCGGCCACGACCGCGTCCCCCTCACCCTGGACGTCTTCACCGATGTCGCGCAGTTCCGCGGCATCGCGACGACGACGGGCGTGTCAGGCGATCGGCAACCAGCCCAGTAACAGCCCTTCCCGCACACGAACGAATGGAGACGAGCGCTCATGGCCCTCACCGAAACGATGCTCGCCGCTGACCCGCTGACCCGCTGGCGGCTGACTCGTCGACCGACGCTCTGCAGTCGATCATCCAGACGATGGGCTCGTTGATGATTGCGGTCGCCCTGCTGACGTTCGGCGTCTACCTGGTCAAGCACTTCTTTCAGTACGGCGGCACGAGGGTCGTCTACCGCGACCGCCCGGCCGCCGACGAGAAGCCGAAGCCGCGGGCCGAGGATGACCGGGCGGCCATCGCGAAGACCTGGACGCTGGCCTGCGCTGCCCGCGATGAGTTCGTGAAGGAGTTCACCACGTTCGAGGTCGGGCCCAAGGCCCTCGAGGACCAGCTGTTCAAGCGGCGCCTGCTCACGGACACCAGCGAGCCGCTCACCGCGGCATGGCTCGACGCGAAGGAGGACTTCGACGCGCACTTCCCGACCGTGCAGCCGACGACTGCCAAGGGCGCGCAGGATGCTCTGCAGCTCGCGCGGGCAACGCGCGATGCCTGGCGGGCGGCCGACAAGAACGCGCGCACCAAGGGCATCGGGTCCCTCAGCGACGCGGACGCGGCGAAGCTCGACACCGCGCAGCGGTTGCTGACGGCGGCGCGGGATCGGGGCACGTCGGCGGAGGAGCGCCGCTCGCAGGTGTTGAAGATCTCCGAGATCATGAGCGGCCTGACCCACCGTCCGGAAGAGGAGGTGACGGCGCAGATCGAGAAGGCGCTCAATCCGTGGCTCAAGAGCATCGGGGCGCCTGCGCTGCGCCTTGCGATCGAGTCCTAGAACCAGATGATGGCGCGCCTCAGCAGCGTGCGAGCCAGGCCCGTTTCCGGCGCCGCGGGACAGGCCGGCCGGGCACCATCGAACCACCACCAGCCCTCCGCAACGAAAGGGAGTAGACCCCGGATGATCGTCAATCGCCTGCCCTGGACCCCGAAGCGCACCCTCGAGCCCGACCTGCCCACCGTCCACCACGGGTGGCTCCCGACGAACCTGTGGAACACCGGCGTCGTCGACACCATCGTCGAGGAGGCGACCGCTCTCGGGTGGACCACGCTGATCATCGAGCGCGCCGAACCCCGCAAGGGCACGCCAACCAGCGGGCGAGTGCCGGCGGGCAGCGCGGAGCAGACCCTCGTCAACCTCGCCGGCGCGATCGAGGCGCGGCGCGCCCAGGCCCAGACCTCGAGCACGGGGCGGCTGACCTACCCGGACGCCGGCCGGATCCTCGTGATCCTGGGCGCCGGCCCCAGCTACACCCATCCGGCGCTGACCCAGCTCAGCGTCTTCGGTGGCAGCGCCGGCATCCACCTCGTCCTCGACGACGAGCTCGCGGACCTCACGGCCACCGAGGCGCCGGTGCTGCACGAGAACATCACCGGCGAGGTCTGGCTCGACGGATAACCCACCCCACCCGAGACTGAGCGTGCCTGCAGGTGCAGGTGCCGAAACGATTGGAGCGACCCTCATGTCCGAGAGCGGGCCTACCGATCCCACCGCCGCCCGGCCCGGGCCCCTGGCGGGGAGTCAGACCCTGGAGGATCTGTTCGACCCAGGGACCGCTGCGCGGCAGCGTGAGCTGATGAACTACGGGCGCAAGTGCCGGCCCGGTATCAGCCTGAGCCGGGGCGCGGACACCGCCGCCGGCGGAGTCCGGTAGCCGGGCCCGGCACGACAGGCGAAGGAGAGGAGCGGGCGATGAGTATGGGACTGGGGCCGTTGCCGGATAGCGCCGGGATCAGGACGCGTGAGCAGGCCGAGGCGGCGATCACCGGCCTGATCGGCCCTTCGCGCCGCCAGCTCAAGGAGTTCGTCGTCCCGGCCTCCCCGTTCGTGGAAGTGGCGCCTGTCGTGGATGCGGCGGTGGAGGAGCCCGCGGGGCCGGGCGGCGTGGTGCTGTCGGCGGCGCTGCTCGAGCGGGCGCGCCTGCAGACGTGGCCGTTGGACGAGATGGTCGCCGCGGCCCAGATCGCGGTCGAGCGGCTCGGTGTCGAGAAGCTGACATCGGGCGCGGCCAGGGGCGACGGAGAGGTCGGCGTTCGGCCAGGGTCGCCGAGCGAGATTCCCCAGGCCAGGTTCCGTGAGTCCGTGCTGTGGATGAGGATGCGACCGGTGCTGGCCGAGGTGGCGCCGGCGGGCACGATGCCGCTGCCGCCGGTACGGCCGGTGCGCTGGGTGATCTTGTCGCTGGTGGTGAACGTGATGCGCGCGATCATGATGATGGCGTGCGTGGCGATCGGCAGCGCGGGCGTGATGTACGCCCTCTCCAAGGGAGCCGAATCCGTGGTGCCCGACGACAACTGGGTCTGGGAAGGTGCCGGGAAGGTGATCGGGCGCTTCGCGGACTTCTGGCAGGCGCTGCTCGTGCAGATGGGGTGGCCTTCCGGGAACGCGATCTACGCGCCGGCCGCGCTGCTGGCCCTGCCGATCATCCGCGAGACGAAGTACGTGATCTCGGCGGCAGAGCCGGGCCCCAAGCCGAGGCTGTCGGCGCGCGGTGTCGGGGACTGGCACTGGGGCGAGATCGCGGCGGCCGTCATCGACCAGACACCGGCGCCCTCCGCTGCGGCGGTCGAGGAGCCGCCGGCCGCGGAGCAGAATCAGGTTCGGGCGCTGCTGGCGCGCGCGATCGACGTTCGCGACGAGACGCGGGCGGCGTTGGCCGAGTGGGACCAGGACCTCGCCGCGGTGCTGTTCGATCGACGGCTGCTGGCAGTGGAGACGGAGCCGCTGACGGCCGCGTTCAACGACGCCTTCGACAAGGCGCTCGACGCGGTACCCGACTCGCCGGACCTCGATGTCACCGTCGAACGGGCCCAGGAGATCCTCGACACCGCGCGGGCCGCGTGGGAAGCGTGGGTGGCCGCGTCGCGGCACGCCGGCGAGGTGGGGCTCGGGACGATGACCGATCAGGAGCGCGAGGCGATCGCGCTCGCCAAGAAGTACCTCGCGGTGGCCGGCAACCCGGGGGCGACGGACCAGGAGCGGCACACCAGCATCCGCCGCGTGATCGACACGCTCACCCAGGTCACGCACCGCGCGCGCGGCGCCGTCGAATCGGAGGTGCTCCGCACCGTCGACGCGCGGCTGCTCGCCATCGGTGCCGCGCCCCTGCAGCCCGCGCTCACCCGCGCGGCGACCCCGCTGTGACGGGCCGGGGATAGGGACGGAGACCAGACGGATGCAGGGGACCAGCGAGAGGTCGGGTGTGACGGCGCCGCCGCGGGCGCGGCCGTGCTGGGGATCGGGTGCGACGATCTGGCTCGAAGAGGTCCAGCGCGCGCTGTGCCCGCACTGCGGGCGGGAGGTCGACACCGTCGCCAGTGGATACCGTGGCCCGTACCGGTCCGTGCGATCTCACCCCGAGACCCTCACCGGCGAGCTCGACGGTGGTCAGCCGCTCGGCCAGTAGCCGACCGGAAGTGGCGGTCCGGGTCGGGAGGCGTTCCGGGCGCGCGCCTAGTGCTCGTCGTCGCCGACGGCCATCTTGAGCAGGCTCTGCCGGTAGCTCTCGAGCGCCACGAGGTCGCCGAACAGGCGGTTGTAGTCGTCGTCGGCGCTGGGCGACATGCGGCGCAGCTTCGACTTCAGGTCGGCCACCTGACCGCCGACCCACACCTCCTGCAGTCGCGCCATCACCGATTCGACGTAGCGAGGAGTCGGATCGCCCGCCACCTGCATGGGCTCCACCGCGAGCTCGGTGACCAGCTGGCTATGACAGCTTGAAGAGGCCCCGGCTCGACGGCTAGACCTGGCCCCGTTTGCGACTCGCCGGTGGTGTTGCGACGGTTTGATCTGGCCCCACCTGATGGTTGCTCGTGAACATCG
>NZ_CBCRZG010000039.1:0-12829 GCF_965137015.1 Tsukamurella hominis
GCCCCCGGCCGGTAGCCGTGCACGTCTCCCGCCGCGCCTTCCAGGAGTGGGTGTCGGACGCGCTCGACGACGTACCGCCCGAGCTCGCGAAGGCGATGGACAACGTGGTGGTGCTGGTCCGCGACCGCAACGAGGACGAGCCGACGCTCCTCGGGCTGTACGAGGGCATCGCGCTCACCGAGCGGGACTGGAACTACGTGGGCACCCTGCCCGACACCATCACCATCTACCGCGAAGCGCTCATGGACATCTGCGACACCGAGGAGCAGCTGCGCCATGAGATCCGGGTGACCGTGCTGCACGAGATCGGCCATCATTTCGGTATCGACGACCACCGACTGCACGACCTGGGTTGGGCCTGACCCGACCTGGGCTGGGCTGGGCCTGAAAGGAATCCGCATGCCGACCCCGCACAACTCCGCCGCCCCCGGCGACTACGCACCCGCCGTGCTCATGCCGGGCGACCCGCGCCGGGCCCGCCGCATCGCGGAGACGCTGTTCGACGACGCCCGCCTCGTCAACGAGGTGCGTGGGATGGAGGCGTACACGGGCACCGTCAGCGGCCGGCCGATCTCGGTGATGGGCTCCGGCATGGGCATGCCGACGATGACGATCTACGCCACCGAGCTCTACCGCGAGTACGGCGTGCAGCGGATCATCCGGGTCGGCACGTCGGGCGGCTTCCAGGACGACCTGGCCCTGGGCGACGTGATCGTCGCGACCGCCGCGCACACCGACTCGGCGATCAACGACCCGCGCATCCCCGGCGTGAAGTTCGCGCCCGCGGCCTCGTACTCGCTGCTCCGCGCCGCGGTGGACGCCGCCGAGCGGGCCGGGACGCCGGTGCGGGTGGGCCCGGTGTACTCCTCGGACCACTTCTACCTGGCGCGCCCGGGCCTGCACGAGGGGCTGCGCGACCACGGCGTCCTCGGCGTCGACATGGAGACCGCCGCGCTCTACGCGGTTGCCGCGGCGGAGGGCCGGGAGGCCCTGACGGTGCTCACGGTCAGCGACCACCTCTTCCGCGAGGAGGCGATGCCGTCCGAGGACCGCGAGAAGAGCTTCGCCGCCGCCGCGGCCATCGCGATCGAGGCCGCCTTCAGCTGACGGGCACTAGCCCATCGGGTCCAGGTGCGACGGTGCGTCGGCCCAGCTCACGAGCTCCCACGCGCCCCCGTCGACGGGGCGGAGCACGATCTCGCCGGTGTTCGGCAGGTGGTGCTTGTGCGCGTAGGCACCGTCGACCCCGGACAGGTGGAAGCCGACGAGCCGGATGGCGGCCCCGTGGCTGACGAGGTAGGCGTCGCCGCGCGGCAGGTGCTCGGCGCGGATCGCGTCGACGGCGGGGAGGTACCGCGCGAGCAGGTCCTCGGCGCTCTCGCCGCCGGGCATCGCGGCGGTCGGGTCGCCCTCGTACCAGCGCCGCACGACGTCCTGGAAGACCTTGATGGACGCCTCGTCGTGGAATCCCTCCAGGTCGCCGGCCTGCACCTCGTGCACCCCGTCGATCGCGGCGGTCTCCACGCCCCACGCGTCGGCGATGTGGCCCGCGGTCTGCTGCGCGCGGCGCGCGACGGAGCTGAGCAGCACGGCGGGCGCGGCGTCCGGCCGCTCGAGGCCGTACCGGCGGGCCTGCTCCGCGCCCTCGGGCGTGAGCGGGGCGCCGGGCGGGCGGGTGTCCAGGATCCGCGCGACGTTCGCGGTGGTCTGGCCGTGCCGGACCAGGTGCAGCAGGCCCGTCATCGCTCCCCCCTCCGCAGGCCGTCGAACCACGCCTCGGAATCTCCGGGGTCGACGGGGGCCGTCCCGGGCCCGCCGGGACGCGGCCAGGAGCCGAGGAAGCGGAGGTCGTCGCACACGCGGTGCAGGGCGCGCAGCGCCTCGCCGACCGCGGGATCGTCGATGTGGCCGACGCAGTCGAAGTGGAAGACGTAGCTGCCGAAGACCGTTCGCTTGGGACGCGACTCGATGCGGGTGAGATCGACGCCGCGCAGCGCGAATTCGGCCATGCAGAGCGCGAGCGAGCCGGGTCGGCTGGGCACGTCGAGCACCACCGACGTGCAGTCGCTGCCGGTGCGCGCCGGCGCGGGACCGGGCTTGCCGCACAGCACGAACCGGGTGCGGGCGTCGGCCACGTCGGCCACGCCGGTCGCCGCCTCGGTCACGCCGTACATCCGCGCGGCGAGGGCGGTGGTGACGCCGGCGTCGACGCGCCCCTCGGCCACGTCGAGCGCGGCGGCGGAGTTCGATGCGGCCGGAACCACCTGCGCCTGCGACATGTTCACGGCGAGCCAGGCGCGGACCTGCGCGGCGGCCACCGGGTACGCGCCGACGGTGCGGGCCTCGTCGAGGGGCTTGGCGGAGGCGATGGAGAAGGCGACGGCGAGGTCCGTCTCGGCGAAGATCTGCAGCGGCGCACCGAAACCGAGCGTGTCGAGCGTGGGCGTGACCGGCCCCTCGACGGAGGATTCGATCGGCACGCAGGCGAGGTCGGCGGCACCGTCGGCCACCATCTCGAGGGCGGCCACCTGACTGGGGGCGCTGATCCGTTCCGCGCCGACGAGCTCGACGCCCGGCACCGCCATCGCGCCGCGGGCGGCGAGCTCCTGGCACTGCAGCAGCGCCATCTCGGTGAACGTCCCCTCGGGGCCGAAGTAGGCGATGCGCGTCACGCCCCGAGCCTAGCCGGGCCGCCGCGGTGGGGCGGCCCTCCGGTGATTCAGTACAGTCATTTCGTTCTTGCAGAAACAGGGGGCGAAATGGCGCAGGACGAGAATCCACTGGACCGGATCAGCGCGGGGCCGGCGCCGACGGGTCCGAACCCGTGGCGCTCGGACCGGCTGCCCACGGGCAGCCCCTACGCGAACGGCCTGTACGGCACCGGCGACGTGCGGAACCCGCGCCGGCTGGGCCTGGCCGGCTGGCTCACTCTCGCGGTGGCGGTGGTCCTCCTCGCGGGCGCGGTCGGCTGGGCCGCGGTCTCGAAGTCCGACCGCGACGACGCGGCGCTGCCCGGGATCACCGGGCGGGCGACGCCGCCGCCCGCGCCGAGCGTCGCGCAGATCACCGCGAACAGCCTGTTCGCGACCACCCTCACGGCCCCGGCGTCGTGCCCGCTCCCGGCCTGGTCCACGGAGCGGGCGGCCATGCAGGCCTTCGCCCAGGCCGGGACCGCCTGCCTGGGCGGAATGTGGGGGCTGCCCGCCGTGCGCGTCGACGTCTTCACCCCCGAGGCCGACGGCACCGTCGACGGGGCGTGCACCGCGAGCAAGCACGTCGAGAGCATCGTCACCTGCGACGACGTCCTGCTCATGAACTACGACCGGGCGCGCTCCGGCATCGGCAGCCAGGCCGGCGCCGCACTGATGTGGCTCGCGCTCGACGTGGCCGGTCGCGCCGAGCGGCGCAGCGGCGTCGCCGCGGACGTCGACGCCCTCGTGCGCCTCGACGGCGGGCCGACCGGCGTCCAGGGCGGCGAGCACCTGCGCCGCCGGCACGTCCAGAACCTCTGCCTCGCGGGCGGCACGCTCGCGAAGCTGGTGGGCCACGGCATCCAGCCGCGCGACATGGAGGAGGCCTCCAGCGAGGCGGCCTCGTGGACGATCATCAGCGCCACGTCGAACCAGCCCGTGCTGGCCCGCGGCACGGCGCAGAGCTGGTTCGATCGCGGCCGCCTCTCCCCCACCCTCGACGTGTGCCGGACGGCCTGGACCGTCCCCGTCGACCAGGTCTCCTAGCCCGCAGTGCGACGAAGATTACACAACCCCTGTTGAGATTCTTCGTTAGACTCATTCCTCGCATTCACGACGATCAACGGGGGAAATCAGCGATGACCGGACCGCAGGACACACGGGCCGACCAGTACCCGGCGTTCGTGCCCTACGAGCCCCATCCGGCCGGCCCGCCGCAGCCCGCAGGGCTGTCCCGCAGGATGCAGATCGCCCTGGTCGTGCTGATCACGACGGTCGCCTTCCTCGTCGTCGCCGCGGTCGTCGCGGTCGCGATCGTGGCGGTCGGCGCCGCGGCGAAGCCGTCGCGGACCGCGGCACCGACGCTCGAGCCCACGTCCCTCCACATGCCGACGATCACCACCCCTGCCGTCCCCACCGTGAACCAGGTGCGGTTCAACGCGATCCTGTCGAAGACCCTGAGTACGCCGGCGTGCACCCTCCCCGCCTGGTCGACGACGCTCACCGGAATGCAGGCCTTCACCGACGCGGCCAACGACTGCTTCGGCCGGGTCTGGGGCACGCGCATGCCCCGGATCACGGTGTTCGAGTCGCCGACCAACGTCGCGCCCGCGTCCACCGGCTGCCCGGACCAGCCCACCCTCGGCTTCTGGGTCTGCTCCGGCGGCTCGGCGACCAACTACACCTCGATGGTGAGCAGCATCGGCAGCCAGCTGGGCTCCGGGATCGAGTGGCTGGCGCGGATCGCGGCCATCCGCGTCTCGTTCGACGGGGGCCAGCGCGCCGACGTCAAGGCGCTGGTCACCCAGGTCGGCGGCAGCGGGACCCCGCTCGGCACGGAGTACCTGCGGCGCCAGGCGGCCCAGCGCGCCTGCCTCACGGGCGGCACCCTCGGCATGATGGTCGACCACGGGATCAGCCGGGCCGACCTCGACGGCGCGGCGGCGGCCTCCGCGCTGTGGACCGACCTGGACGAGGCGACGGGCCACACGCTGGCCGGGCCGGCGCTGACCACCTGGTTCAACCGCGGCGCGGCCGTGCGGACCACCGCGCCGTGCGCGGACGCGTGGTCGGCCCCCGTCGATCAGCTCCCCTGAACGGCCCGCGGAGCTACCTCAGGCCCAGGGCGTGCAGGCGGTCGGTGAGCGCCTGCGGGTCGGGCAGCACGACGTGGCGCAGCCGCTCCCGCACGGCGTCCTGCGCCATCGGGTTGAGCGCGGCCAGGCGCGCCTCGTCGGGCGCCGTGAGCGCGGCCGGGATGTCGTCGCCGGTGAGCGCCGCGACGACGGCGCACAGCACGGCCACGGCCTCGTCGGCGTCCGCCACCGCGATCTCGAAACCGGGACCCTCGTCGTGCACGCCGTGCACCAGGAACTCCGCCAGCGCGACGGGGTCGCCGGGCTCGTAGGTGCAGCTCGGGCGGCCCGACCGGGCGGCCACGGCCAGCCCGTCGACCAGGGACATCGGCTCGCGCGGAGGCGCGAGCAACTCCAGTTCGATCGCCATCACGATGACCCTAACTCTTGCCCGGGGTTGCTCACCGCATTAGGTTAGGGTTACCTTCATGACCGACAACCACCGAGCGAGAGGAGTCGTCATGAGCGCCCCGACCATCGCCGAGCCGACACCGGCCGAGCGCGTCCGTTCCATCGCGGCCGTCCCCCACGCCGCGGTCCTCGCGGCCGACGGCTACGAACCGATCACCGTCGCGCTGCACCACATGCTGGGCGATCGCCTGGTGGTCGCCGTCGCCGACGACTCGCCCTGGCTCGAGGGCGTGCGTGCGATGGTCGAGATCAACGACATCTCGCCGCTGCCGCTGCGCGAGCGCACCCGCTCGCTGGTGTGGCTGTCCGGCCGGCTGTCCGAGGTCGCCGACGGTGCCGCCCTCGCCGCCCGCATCGCCGTGGACAACCCCCTCGAGGCGCTGCTCGACGTGGGCAACGGCGCGCGGCTGCTGACCATGCCGATCGAGACGGCCGTGCTCGCGGACGCCGCCGGCGCCTCGTCGGTGACGGGCGACGAGCTGGCCGCCGCCGAGCCGGATCCCTTCGCCGGCTACGAGACCGCCTGGCTCGCGCACGTCGAGACCGGGCATCCGGAGATGGTCGGGCAGCTCGCCCGCCGCCTGCCCGGCAAGCTGCGCAACCACCGCATCCGCCTGCTGGGCATCGACCGCCTGGGCATCCGCCTGCGCGCCGAGCACCACGAGCTCTCCGACGTGGACGTGCGCCTGAACTTCGCGCAGCCCGCCGACGACATGGCCGCCCTGCAGCGCAGCATCCGCATCCTGCTCGGCTGCCCCTTCCTCAACGGCCTCCGCGCGAGCTGACTCCCTCACGACGTCGAGTTCTGCTGGGGTGGAGGTGCGCTCACGCACACGCGGGGCACCGGAACTCGACGTTGTGAAGTAATCGACCGCCCGGCGAAGGTTTCGTACGCTTCCTGGGGATGACGGCCCCCGACGGGGCTCCTGCGCCGGATCGGCGGGGCACCGTGGCGGCATGGACCTCATCGCACTGCTCGCCGGACTCGCCGACGGCGGCGTCGTTTCCCGCGCACGGCTGATCTCGCACGGCGCCGACCCGCGCGAGATCAGCGCGCTGCGCCACTCGGGTGTTCTCTCCGTGATCCGGCGGGGTTGGTACGCGATCGCCGGGGCGGATCCCGCGGTCGTCTCCGCGGTACGCAGCGGGGGCACTCTGACCTGCGTCTCCGCTCTGCGCTACGCGCCGGGCGTGTGGGTGCCGCCCGGCGTCACCCGCAGTCACGTCCGCTGGCCGGCGCACCGCGCCGCGGCCGCGAGGCGGCTCACGGCCGCGGGGACGCGCAGGCCCACGAGCGGAACGCCGAGCACCCCGGGGTCGACCGATCGGTCCGCCCGCTGTCGCGCGCATCGCACCCTGCCGGTGTCGAACCGCGCGGTCGATCCGCTGCCCGTCGCGCTGCAGTGCGCGGCCCACTGCCTGTCGGACGACTACCTGGTGGCGGTGCTCGACTCGACGCTGCGGATGCCGAACCCGTACACCGAGGATGACCTGCGCCAGATCTTCGACGGCGCGCCGCAGCGCGTGCAGCGCCTGCTCGACCTCTCGACCCGCTCGCGGGTTCCGGGACCGAGTCCGTCACCCGCGTCCGGCTCCAGAACCACCACGTCCTGGTGCGGAGCCAGGCGGAGATCGAGGACATCGGCCACGTGGACCTGCTCGTCGGCGAGAAGTTGATCGTCGAGTGCGACAGCAGGAATCACCACAACGACGAGCACCGCACCGAGGACAACCGGCGCGACCGAGTCGCGGCGCTGGGCGACTACCGGGTGCTGCGGATCGACTACGCGGAAGTGATGTTCGCCTGGGACACCGTGTTCGCCGAGATCATGGACCTCGTGCGCACTCGGCGCCACCGCGCACCCAGGCCGAAGCGGCTCACGATGTCGACTCCCGGAGACACGGAGGTGCGCTGACGCACGTCCGCCTCACCAGAACTCGACATCGTGAGCCGCCCCGCGGTCAGTGCGCCTGCTGCGTGATGTCGGTGCCCTTGGGGGTGAGCGCGTAGACGCCCACCGCGACGGCGAACAGGATCACACCGCCGACCAGGCCGGTCGTCTGCAGCGACGCGGTGAAGCCGGTGGTCGCGTGCTCGGCGAGGGCGGGCAGGCCCGCCTGCTGCGCGATCGCCATGGCGGCCCCCAGCGACTCCCCCGCCGCTCCCGCGGTGGCCGCGTCGACGCCGGGGATCGACCCGAAGTCGGCGTCCGCCGTGTAGAGCATGGCCGCGACGCTGCCGAGGATCGCGACGCCGAGGACGTTGCCCAGGTCGTAGCTCGTCTCCTCGAGCGCGGCGGCGTTGCCCGCCTTCTCCTCCGGCGTGCCGGACATGACCATCGCGGAAGCAACGGTCATCGCGCCCATGCCCAGGCCCACGAGCACCAGCGGCGCCACCAGGCCGGCGTAGTCCAGCTGCGCGGGGGCCGCGATGAGCACCATGCCGACCGCGGCGGCGACGAGGCCGCCGGCGAGCACCAGGCGGGCGTTCAGTACGTTCGCCAGCCACGGCGCGGCCAGCGACGCGACGACCGCGGCCAGGGCGACGGGCAGCAGCCGCACACCGGTCTCGATCGGGCCGTAGCCCGCGACCAGCTGCATCCACTGCGCGAGCAGCAGCAGCGCCGCGGCCATCGCGAACATCACGCCGAGCGCCGCGACGATCCCCGCGGAGAACTGGCGACGCGCGAACAGCCGCACGTCGAGCAGCGGGTTCTCCCGGCGCAGCGACCGCCGGACGAACAGCCCGAGCACCACGACCGCGAGCAGCAGGGCGAGCAGCCCCGGGCCCGAGAGCAGCGTGTGGTCCTTCGCGAACCGCTTGATGGCCCACACCAGCGCCACCATCCCGGTGATCGACATGAGCGCGCCCAGCCAGTCCCATGCGCCGGACGTCGCGACCTTCGACTCGGGGAGCAGGAAGACGCCGATGATCAGCACGAGCGCCATGATCGGCACGTTGACCATGAAAGCGGCTCGCCAGGAGAAGTTCTCGAGCAGAACGCCGCCCACGATCGGGCCGACCGCGGCGCCCACGCCCGAGACGGCTGCCCAGAGGCCCAGTGCCTTCGCGCGCTCCGCAGGGTCCGTGAAGATCACGCGCAGCATCGTCAGCGTGGTGGGCATGATCATCGCGCCGCCCACGCCGAGCGCCGCGCGCAGCGCGATCACCTGGGCGGGCGTCTCGGCCCACAGCACGAGCGCCGAGGCGACGCCGAAGACGACGTAGCCCAGCAGCAGCATCCGCTTGCGCCCGAAGCGATCCCCCAGCGAGCTGGTGGACACGAGCAGGCCGGCGAGCACCAGCGAGTAGACGTCGATGATCCAGAGCTGCTGCGCCGCAGTGGGCCTCAGGTCGGCAGCCAGGTCGGGCACAGCGATGTTGAGGATCGTCATGTCGACGGTGATGACGAGCAGGCTCGCCGAGAGCAGCAGCGCGGCGGCCCACCGTCGGGCGGCGGACGCCACCACGGGCGCGTTCTGGAGGTCGGTCATGACGTCGTCTCCTGTCGTGGCTTCCAGAGCGCGGTGATCGCGCGGTCGAGCAGTCCCGGATCGGCCGGCTGCCCGGTGAGGGTGGTGTGCATGATCGCGCCGTCGGTGAACATCGCCACCGCCGCGGCGCTCTCGGCGGTGACGTAGCGCTCGAGCGTCTCGGCGAAGTCCGCCGCCCATCGGTCGCTGAGCTCCTTGAGGCCCGGGTGCAGCGGCGCCGCGCAGGTCAGGGCGAAGTCCGCCCCGACGAGGTGCGGGTCGCACAGGTAGCGGTGCACGGCCGCCACGTAGGCCGACGGTGACGCCCCCTCCCGGACGAACTCGGCCTCCAGTTCGTCGAGCCACTGCTCGGCCTCGACGACCAGCGACGCCAGCGCGGCGGCACGCAGGTCGTCGAGGGTCGCGAAGTACTGCGTGGTGGAGCCGAGGGGGACCCCGGCGCGCGCGGCCACCTTGCGGTGGGTCAGCGCGTCGGGCCCGTCCTCCACGACGATCGCCGCGGCCGCCTCGACGATCTCGCGGCGGCGGCGCTCGGGATCGCGCCGACGGGGTGCTGCGGGCATCACTCACTCCTCATGGACGTTTGTACATGTACAAACGTACACCATGTGCGGCGGCAAAGAACGGGTTAGATTGGTGCGATGAGCGCCACACCGGACGATCCCACCCCCGACCAGCCCGAAGGCGCGTCGAAGCCCGACTTCGCATCGCGCGCGAGGACCCACGTCGACGACGCGGCGACGCGGGCGAGGACCCACGTCGACGACGCGGCCACGCGGGCCAAGACGCACGCGGACGATGTGGCCACGCGGGCCAAGACGGCGGCCGGCGACGCCGCCACCCGCGCCGGTGATGCGGCGAAGAAGTGGCTCAAGCGCGCGATCGTCGCCGCGATCCTCGTAGCGGTCCTGATCGCCGCGTACTTCGCCCTCGCCGCCTACCTGCCGCGCAAGTGGGCCGACATGCTGGTCGGCTGGGTCGGCACCGACGGCGGCACCCTCAAGGGCACCGTCTTCGGGCTGGGCATCGGCTTCCTCTGCGCCGGCCTCCCGCTCCTCATCCTGTGGTTCGCCGCCAAGCGGGCGGCCAGCCACCCGAAGATCGCCACCGTCCTCGGCCTCATCGCCGTGGTCGCCGCCGTCCCGAACCTCATGACGCTCGCCGTCGCGATCGGCACCGGCAGCGGCGCGAGCTACGCGCGCACCAAGATCGACCAGAACGCCGCCGGATTCCGCTGGGCCACCCTGATCGGCGTCGTCATCGGCGTCGTCGCCGCGATCGCTCTGGCGATCTTCCTCGAGGTGCAGCGCCGCAAGCGCGCGAAGAAGAAGGAACAGAAGGCCGTCGAGAAGCAGGCCAAGGCGCTCGCCAAGCAGGCGGACAAGGACGCGAAGGCCGCCGAGAAGGCCGGCCGCGGCCGGGCGCCGAGCTTGGACGAGTCACCGTCGGGCGACCCCTCGGGCGGCGACGGGAGGTAGCGCCCGTCAGATCCCGAACAGCACCTCGATCGGCTCCTTCGCGAAGTACAGGAGGAACAGCCCGGACACGATCCACAGCAGCGGGTGCACCTCCTTGGCCTTCCCGCGCGCGACGGCCATCACCACCCAGGTGATGAAGCCGATGCCGATGCCGTTGGCGATCGAGTAGGTGAAGGGCATCGAGACCACGGTGAGGAAGACGGGCAGCACGACGTAGAACTTGGTCCAGTCGATGTCCTTGAGCTGGCCCAGCATCATGGCGCCCACGATGACCAGCGCGGGAGCGGCGGCCTCGGACGGGACCACCTCGTAGAGCGGGGTGAAGAACATCGCGGCGAGGAACAGCACGCCGGTCACGATGTTCGCCAGGCCCGTCCGGGCGCCCTCCGCGATGCCCGAGGCCGACTCGACGAAGACGGTGTTCGACGAGGCCGAGGCGCCGCCGCCCACGATCGCGCCCGCGCCCTCGACGGCGAGCGCCTTGCCGATGTTCGGCACGGTGCCGTCCTCGCGCATGAGGTCGGCTTCCTTGGTGAGGCCGGTGATGGTGCCCATCGCGTCGAAGAAGTTCGACAGCACCAGCGCGAAGACCAGGACCGACGCGGCGACCACCCCGATCCGGGTGAAGGCGCCGAAGACGTCCACCTCGCCGACCAGCGAGAGGTCCGGCAGCCCGCCGAGGCTCGACGGGAGCTCGGGGATGTTCAGGCTCCAGCCGTGCGGGTCCTTGAACGACGGGCCGAGGCCGGCCACCTTCTGCACGATCAGGGCGACGATCGTGGTGATGACGATGCCGAGCAGGATCGCGCCCGGCACCTTGCGCACCACGAGCACGCCGATGAGCAGCACACCGAACACGAAGACCGCCGTCGGCCAGGCCGCGACGGAGTTGCCGATGCCGAGGCCGACGGGCACCGTCGTGCCGGCCGCGTCGGGGATGCGCCGGACGAAGCCCGCGTCGACGAAGCCGATGAACGCGATGAAGCAGCCGATGCCGGCGGCGATCGCGGCCTTGAGCTCGGCGGGGATCGCGCGGAAGACCGCGGTGCGGAAGCCCGTGACGCCGAGCAGCACGATGATGATGCCGTCGATCACCACGAGGCCCATGGCCTCGGGCCAGGTGACCTGCGGCGCGATGCTCACGGCCAGGAGGCTGTTGACGCCCAGGCCGGCCGCGATACCGAAGGGGTAGTTGACGATCGCGCCGAAGACGATGCACATCAGGCCCGCGGCGAGCGCGGTGACCGCGGCGACCTGCGCGGTGGGCAGCACGTTGCCGAGCACGTCGACGTTCTTGTTGTTGCCGACGACGCCGCCGATGATGATCGGGTTGAGCACCACGATGTAGGCCATCGTGAAGAAGGTGACGAGGCCGCCGCGGAGCTCGCGCGGCACCGTCGACCCGC
Organism: Tsukamurella hominis; assembly: GCF_965137015.1. Classification (NCBI taxonomy): domain Bacteria; kingdom Bacillati; phylum Actinomycetota; class Actinomycetes; order Mycobacteriales; family Tsukamurellaceae; genus Tsukamurella; species Tsukamurella hominis. Next base: position 11,616 of record NZ_CBCRZG010000039.1, read on the forward strand.
GCTCGGAGATGCGGAAGTACCGGTCGATGGGCCCCAGCTGGGGCTCGGTGGTGGGAGCGGACACGCTGGGACCCCTTCACTCGCTGCAGGACCGGGCAATCGTAACGGTGCCCGGTTAGGGTGTCCCGGTGAGCGCCCCCGAGCCCGTCCCGACCGCCGAGCGGCGCCCGCTGCGCGCCGAGGTCGCGATCGTGCTGCTGGTGACTTTCGCCTGGTCGGGCCTATATTCGATGGTCCGCCTGATCGGCTATCAGCTCGGGCCCGGGGTCCGCGGGACGACGGTGACGCTCAACCCCGTCCGCAGCCCGCACGCGGTGATCGACTTCCTCCTGCAGGTGCTGGGCGCGGTGCAGCTCTTCGGCTGGGCCGCGCTGGCGCTGTACCTGCTGTACCGCTCCGGGATCCGCTCCGCCGACATCGGCTTCGCGCTGCGCCGGCCGCGACGGGAGGTCCTGCGCGACGTGGGGCTGGGCACCGGCCTCGCGGCGCTCATCGGCATCCCCGGGCTGGCGCTGTACGCGGCGGGCCGCGCGCTGGGCGTGACGGCGAGCGTCGTGCCCGCGTCCGGCGACGTGCAGTGGTGGCGGATCCTCACGTACGTCCTGCTCGCGGCGGGGAACGCCGTCGCTGAGGAGGTCGTGGTCGTCGGCTATCTCATGACCCGACTGCGGCAGCTGGGCGTGGGCCGGGCCGGGTCCATCGCGGCGTCCTCGGTGCTCCGCGGCTCGTACCACCTCTACCAGGGCTTCGGCGCGGGCCTGGGGAACCTCGTGATGGGCGTGGTCTTCGGCGCCGCCTACGACCGCTGGCGGAAGCTGTGGCCGCTGGTCATCGCGCACTTCCTGCTCGACGTCGTCGCCTTCGTCGGCTACGCGCTGCTCCGCCCGCACCTGGGCTTCCTCGGCTGACCCGGCCTGCGACCCGGATCACGCGCTGAGCCGATTTCTCAGTTGCGGCCCGTACAGTCGATGTGCGTGAACGACGAACGACCGCGCGACGAGCGGAACCTCGCCTGGTCGCAGGTCCCCGAGGGCGACCCGCGCTCCCGCGCGCCCCGGCACCCGCAGGGCATCCCCCGCCCGCGCCAGGGTCAGGGCCAGAGCCGGCGGCCCGTCCCGCCCGCGCAGCGAGCGGCCCAGCAGCCGCCGCGCCGCCCCGCGCCGCAGAACCCCGCGTACCAGAACCCCGCACAGCAGGGCCGCGCGCCGCAGAAC
>NZ_CBCRZG010000040.1:0-10933 GCF_965137015.1 Tsukamurella hominis
CCCACGCACCTCGTTGACGAGGCGGGCGTCGTCGAACAGCGTCTCCGCGNNGNGGCGGGCCCGGCGCCGGGGAAGGTCGGCATCACGGGCTTCTTGCCGTCGATGAGCAGGTCGGGCGACTTCGCGGAGCCCGTGATCGGGGTGAAGGTGCGCGCGTCCTTCGACGAGGCCAGGAAGCAGATCACCGAGCGCGAGCCCGCGGTCCACGAGGGCTGCGAGAGCTTGTTCCACGCGAGCTGCAGGCCGGACTTGCGCAGCCCGTCCTGCGAGCCGAACCAGCCCGTCGTGCGCGACGGGCAGATGCGGCTCAGGTAGTCCTCCTGCTGCCGCTCGGTGGGCCACGAGGCGTCGGGGAAGGCCTGCCGCATGTCGATCACGGCCGTCACCTCGAAGGCGTGCGGCTGCGTGCAGGCCACGGGCGCGGTGCGCTGGCCGCGACCGTCGATGCCGATGCACGTGCCCGGCGGCCAGGTCAGCGACTTGTCCTGGTTCACGACCTTGCCCTGGTTCTCCAGAGCGTTGCCGGCACCGTCGACCACCTGGACGCCGCAGCGCATCGTCCGGTCCCCGGACTCCCACGCCTTCTCGCCGGCCGTGAGCAGCCCCATCTGGAACCGGCCCATCGGGTCGAGGCGGGTGCCGAGGTACTCGGTGACCACCGGCGGGCACAGCTGGTCGCGCTGGGCCGCGAGCGCGACCTCGGACGGGTACGGCGCGTTCTCCGGCAGCGTGCGCGCCGGCTCGCCCGCGACCTCGAACTTGTGCGGCTGCACGCAGTCGACGGGGGCCATCGTCGTGGGGTCCTTGTCCCAGGTCAGGCACGTGCCGGGCTTGGAGCGGGCGAGCGTGGTCCCGGCGGCGGCCAGGCGGGGCGCCTTCTCCTCGTTCTTCGGCTCGAAGGCGCCCGTGGCGAAGAGGACCCCGCCGATCGCGAGCGCGCCCACGACGACCGCGGCCAGGACGGCGCGCACGGTGAGGGCTCCGGCGCGCCCGGTGGTCGGGGCGGGTGCGGGCTGGGTTTCGGTGTCGTCGGCCATCGCCCTCCATCATGCCCGGTCGGGGCGCGGGCGGGCGCGCGGTACGTCGGTCGGGGCCGGTCGACGGTGCCGTAATAGGCTGGTCGGGTGATCGACGTCAAGCTGGTACGCGAGAACCCGGACCGTGTGCGCGCCTCGCAGCGCGCCCGTGGAGAGGACCCGTCGCTGGTCGACGCCCTGCTGTCCGCGGACGCGGACCGTCGGGCGGCGGTGCTGGCGGCCGACACGCTGCGGGCCGAGCACAAGGCCTCGTCGAAGTCGATCGGCAAGGCGGCGCCCGAGGACCGCAAGGCGCTCGTCGCCGCCGCGGGCGAGCTGGCCGCCAAGGTCAAGGAGGCCGAGGCCGCGCAGAGCCGCGCCGACGAGGTGTTCGACGAGGTCGCGCGGAAGATCGGCAACGTCATCATCGACGGGGTGCCCGCAGGCGGCGAGGACGACTTCGTGGTGCTCGAGCACGTGGGCGAGATCCCGGAGATCGCGGATCCCAAGGACCACCTGGAGCTCGCGGAGGGCCTGGGCCTGCTCGACATGGAGCGCGGCGCCAAGGTCTCGGGCTCGCGGTTCTACTTCATGAAGGGCTACGGCGCGCTGTTCCAGATGGCGCTGCTGCAGCTCGCGGTGCAGAAGGCCGTGGCGAACGGCTTCACGCTGATGGTTCCGCCCGTGCTGGTCAAGCCCGAGGTCATGGCCGGCACCGGCTTCCTGGGTGCGCACGCCGACGAGATCTACCGCCTCGAGGCGGACGACCTGTACCTCGTGGGCACCTCGGAGGTGCCCCTGGCCGGCTACCACATGGACGAGATCCTCGACCTGTCCGACGGTCCCGTGCGCTACGCCGCGCAGTCGAGCTGCTTCCGGCGCGAGGCCGGCTCGTACGGCAAGGACACGCGCGGCATCATCCGCGTGCACCAGTTCGACAAGATCGAGATGTTCGTCTACTGCAAGCCCGAGGACGCCGAGGCCGAGCACCAGCGCCTGCTGAACTGGGAGAAGGAGATGCTCGCGGCCGTCGAGGTGCCCTACCGGGTGATCGACGTGGCGGCGGGCGACCTCGGCTCCTCGGCGGCGCGCAAGTACGACAGCGAGGCGTGGGTGCCGTCGCAGGGCCGCTACCGCGAGCTCACGTCGACCTCGAACTGCACCACGTTCCAGGCGCGGCGCCTGGGCATCCGGTACCGCGACGAGGACGGTCGGCCGCAGATAGCGGCCACGCTGAACGGCACGCTGGCCACCACGCGCTGGCTCGTCGCGATCTGGGAGAACCACCAGCAGCCCGACGGTTCCGTGCGCGTGCCCGTCGCGCTGCAGCCGTTCATCGGAACGGACGTGCTGCGCCCGTAAGGTCCCGGCCCGTGGCGAAGCCGGAGCATTCCGGGCACTGGGTGACGACGGGATGCGCGCAGGTGAGCGTGTGCTCGAGGAACGCGTCGGCGCGCTGCAGCTCGTCGATGCGTCCGGCGATCGTCTCCCGGTGCCCCCGGAGTCGTTCGGCGCGGCCGGCCGTGTCGGCCACGATCAGCTGCTTGATCTGGTCGAGCGACAGGCCCGCCCGCTGGCACAGCAGGATCAGGCGCGCCCGGGCGACGTGCTCGCCGGAGTAGCTGCGCTGCCCGCCGGGCTCGCGCGGGGGCACGAGCACGCCGACGTCCTCCCAATGCCGGAGGACGTGCGTCGCGACGCCCACCTCCGCCGCCGCGTCCCCGATGCGCATGCGTTCCGCCTTTACTTCAGGTCGACCTGAAGTTCTACCGTAGCGCCATGACGGACACCACCGAGCAGATCAGCCCCGACCACATCGTCGACCGCGTCGTACCGACGGCGCTGAGCACGTGCTGCCGGGCGGTCGGGCAGTCGATAGCCGGTGCGGTGCGCCCGCGCCGACCGGATCCCGCCCGCATCGCGCGTCTCCGCGAGACGCTCGCTGCGCCGCCGGCGTCGTCGGTGGCGGTGCGCCTGCGGGCCCTGCCGCAGGTCCCGCGCGACGTGCGCACGATGACCGTGCTCGAAGGGGTGCATGGTCCGGCGACGATCCGGATGGGCATGCGCACCTACGTGATCGACCACCCGTCCGCGCGGATCCTGCTCGACCCGTCCGTCGCCTCGCAGGTCCGCGAGCGGGTCCTCGGCGCCATGCAGCCGATGCTCCGCGCCGCAGTGATGCCGTCTCCTGACGTCCTCAGCACCGTCGAGGCGCTGCACCGCGGCGGAGTGGATCCGGCGAGCGTCGATCTCGCGCTGTCGACGCACCTGCACTGGGATCACGTCAGCGGGCTGCTCGACCTGCCGGGCCTGCAGTTGACGGCGCACCGTCGGGAGCACGAGTGGGCGGTCGCCGGAGAACTGGCACCGGCCGCGGGGGTCCGCCCCGCGCTCGCCGGTCGCACGATGGACCTGCGGGACCTCGACGGTCCGCCCGTTCTGGCGTTCCCGGCGAGCCACGACGTCTTCGGCGACGGATCGGTCGTACTCGTCGACCTCGCGGGGCACACGCCGGGAAGCATCGGCGTGCTGCTGAACACCGAACGCGGGCGGGTGCTCATGGCCGGCGACGCGGTCTGGCACTCCGCGCAGCTGGCGCACGGCGCGCAGAAGGCGGCCTTTCCGGGGCTGCTCGTCGATGTCGACCGCGACGCGACCTTCGAGACGATGATGCGCCTCATGGCGTTGCCCGACGACGTCACGGTCGTTCCGTGCCACGACCACGACCTCGCGGGCCGCTGGGCGTAGGTGCCCCGGGCTCGACTCTCGGATCCTGTCCGCCGCGGACACGCTGTCCGTCATGGACAGAATCCGAGAGTCGCGCGCAACTGAACCTCATGAGCTTCGCCGGGCGGCTGCTGACCTACGGTCTCGACATCTGGTTGCCGAAGATCATCGCCGACACCGGGTGCGACGCGAAGGGTGTCCCCGATCGCGGCGCTAGAAGATCTCCATCACGTGCCACCACGGCCCGTCGATGTGTTCAACGGTGCGCGGATGTCTGGTGAATCCGGCCGATTCCGGCGGTACGAGGCCAGATGTGGCCTCGTACAGTCGGAATACGCCGTTTTCGCGGCGGAGGGGTGGTGGGGCTCGCCTCGACGGCCTGGGCCGAGGGGATCAGACCTCGATCTGCTCCGCGAGCTTGGTCAGGCGGAAGCGGGCCATCGCGAGGTTGGCGCGCGAGCGGTCCAGCACCAGATAGAGGAACAGGTCATCGGTGCCCTGGTTGATGGGGCGCACGATCTGGTACTGCGTTCCGAGGGTGATGAGGATGTCCTCGATGTGGTCGTCCAGGTCCAGATCGCCCAGCGTGCGGCTCATCGCCTGCACCAGCGCCGAATTGCCCGCCGCCGCGACCTCGAGGTTGAACTCCGCGGGGTTGCCGGCGGTCGCGAGCGCCATGCCGCTGCTCGCGTCGACCAGCGCAACGCCCAGCGCGCCGTCGATGGTCATGGCTTCGTTCAGGGACTCGTTGAATTCGGTCATGTCACCGGGGTCCTTCGGTTCGTACGGTGCCTGGCGGTTCTGCAGATTCTGCAGGGTCTCGGAGTCGACGTAGGTCTCATCGATCTGCGTGTACGGGTACGGATCGATCGCGAGCGGCTCGGCGAACGTCGGGCGCGCCTCCTCCTGTGCCGGTGCGGCCTCGTCGGCCTCCGCGACCTCTGCGGTGTCCGCGGGCTCGCCGGCGTCCTCGGGCTCCCCGGTCTCCGACGGGTCCGTGACGGCCGCGGCGTCGCCGGCAAGGTCGTCGTCGGCAGGGGCATCGCCGAGGTTCTCCGCGTCGTCGGCCACTGCGGCCGGCTCAGCCTCGACCTCGGCCTCGACGGTCTCCGCAGGCTCGGCGGTGTGCGACGCGTCCACCTCGACGTCCACCACCTCGACGTCGATGTACGACTCGTCGGGCTCGTCGAGGGTCTCGGACTCGGGGTGCGCCTCGAACGTCGCCTCGAGGGTCTCGCCGTCCTCGTGCGCGGACTGCGGCGCGGCGTCGGCCCAGAGGTCCTCCGTGCGGCCCTCGGCGCGGGGCTCGAAGCGCGGCGGCGCGAACTGGTCGAAGCCGCCGTCGAAGGCAGTCGCGGACGTGTTCGAGGCGGTCTGCGGCCCCGTCGACGCGCTGTAGCCGAAGCCGCCGACCACGCCGGCCTCGTACGTGTCCGACGCGGGCTGCACGCCCTGGAAGGTCTCCGAGGTCAGCGGGTCCGTCAGGGGATCGGGCTTGGTGCGCGGCGCCTCGGGCGCCGGGCTGTCGGCCTGCGAGAACGACGGCGACGCGACGCCGGCCAGCGGATCCGACGGTGCCGGACCGGCGCCCGGCGTGCCCGGTGCGGACGGCGGCGCGCCCGCGGCGGCGCGGGCCGCCTCCTTGGCGGCGACCTGCACCTCGGGCGGGGGGATCACCCGCGGCCGGCGGGGCGCCTGCGGCTGTCCCTGCGGAGCCTGCCCCTGCGGCGGGCCCTGCTGCGCGGGACCGGCGGGCGGCACCGTCGGGGGAGGGCGCGGCGCGGCGGGCGCCGGGNGCNAGCCCATGCCCGTGTCGTGAACGCCGTAGTAATCCTCGACGCGCTGCCGGTTGTTGCGCGGACGCCGCGGCCCGCTCATGTCAGCTTCTTCGCGCGCAGCTCGTGCCCGCTGGAGGTCAGGCAGCGGCCGGATTCGAGGTCCCACTGCCAGCCGTGCAGGTTGCAGGTCAGCTTGCCGCCGTCGACCACGCCGAACTTCGACAGGTCCGCCTTGAGGTGCGGGCAGCGGCGCTGCACCTCCCAGCCGTCCAGCTCGGTCGACGCGGTGTCGTCGTGCGCCTCGGAGAACCAGCCGTCGGCGTAGGCGATCCGCTCGTCGGTGAGGCACTTGAAGAAGGTGTAGAGGAACTCGTTGTAGCCGCCGATGCGCCACGTGGTGAACCGCGTCGACAGGAAGATCGTGTTCACCCAGTCCGGCTCGTCGTCGCGCAGCACGGTGCGGACGAGCGCGGCGGCGATGCGGAAGCCGTACCGGTACTTTCCGTCGCCCTCCTCGGGACCGCGGACCGTGCGGTTCGGGAAGTCGAGCACCACGGTCTCGACGGCACCGTCGGGCGAGGCCATCTCCAGCCCGACCGGGTAGCCGATCCCGTCGCTGATCAGCGCGGACGCCTGCATGATCGGCTCGAACTTGGCCTTGAGCGCGCCGAGCAGCGGCACCCCGTCGTCGGCCGCCCAGGTGGCCTTCTCGGCCTCGAGGACCGGCGCCTGGCGCGCGGCGAAGGCGTCGAGGTACGCGGTCTTGTTCTCGAAGATGTCCATCACCTCGGCCTCGGAGACCGGGTGCGTCAGGGACCTCAGCTCCTTACCCGCGAAGTCGCCGACGGTGCCGGGGATGAACAGCAGGCCCCCGTCGTTGCCGTTCTTCTTCATCTCCTCGAGGAAGGTGATCTGGTCCGGGAAGATGTTCGACGGGTCGCCGCCGATCGTCTCGCGGTCCACGCGGCCCTCGTCGTTGAGGTAGCGCAGCTCGGGGTCGAGGAATGCGGGCGGCCCTGCGGACGGCACGACCCAGGTGCCGGCGACCTGGTCGACGTAGCTGCGGGCGCGATCCATGCCGCGCTGGCGCTTCTGCTCGGCGAAGCGGCGCTTGGAGCCCTTCGGCATGTCGTAGACCATCGGGTACCAGATGGCGCCCGAGTACTGCAGCAGGTGCACGTCGACGCCGCCGAACTCGTCGAGGACCTCCATGTCGACGGGGCGGGCGTCGTTCATGTTGAACAGCACCGTCTCGCCGTCGGAGACGACGAGGCCCGAGTCGCCGATGGGGCCGTCCGCGGGCGCGCGCAGGGCGATGATCATCACGTCGAGCTCGCCCTGGGGGCCGCTGAGCGTGTGCTTCACCGAGTCCTGGGTCTCGAAGAACTTCGTGAAACCGAGCTTCTCCAGCTCGCGCCGCAGGTCCGGCACGGGGTAGTCGGGCAGCAGGACGGTGGCGTCCTTGCTGACGTTCTCGGCGAGGTTGCGCGCGTCGAAGTGGTCGCGGTGCAGGTGGGAGACGTAGAGGTAGTCGACGTCGCCCAGGGCCTTCCAGTCCAGCTGCGTGTTGTCCGGGAAGGGGAACCACGAGCCGAAGTACGCGGGGTTCACCCACGGATCGCACAGGATGGTGCCTGCGGCGGTGGAGATGTGGAAACCCGCGTGCCCGACGCTGGTGACCTGCACTGTGGAGCCTTTCGCCGTGATCGTTACCGCTACAGCGTAATGGACGCCCGGCGTACCGGCTGACACACCGTGGAGACGACCGCGCGGCTACGCTGGCCGTGTGGAACCCGTCTACGGAACGATCATCAAGGTGGCCCGCGGCATGTGGGCCTATCAGGGCATCAAGTTCACCGAGGTGGACTTCCATAAGTTCCCCCGTACGGGCGGTGCCGTGGTCGCCATCAATCACACCGGTTACCTCGACTTCCCGTTCGCCGGGAAGCCCGCCGACGAGGCCGGTCACCGCAAGGTGCGGTTCATGGCGAAGCAGGAGGTCTTCGACAATTCCAAGACCGGCCCCATCATGCGCGCGCTGCGGCACATCCCCGTCGACCGCGAGGCGGGGGCGACCGCCTATCAGGCCGCGGTGGACGCGCTGAAGAGCGGCGAGCTCGTCGGCGTCTACCCGGAGGCCACGCACAGCCGCAGCTTCGAGCTCAAGGGCTTCAAGTCCGGCGCCGCGCGCATGGCGATCGAGGCGAACGTGCCGATCGTCCCCGTCGTGGTGTGGGGCGCGCAGCAGATCTGGACCAAGGGCCTGCCCAAGCAGCTCGGCCGGAACAAGTTCCGCATCGTCATCGGCGTGTGCGATCCGCTCGACCCCGTCGGCCCGGCCGACGAGCTGACCGCGCGACTCAAGGACTCGATGCAGGCCATGCTGCTGCAACTGCAGGATCTCTACGGCCCGCACCCGCAGGGCGAGCCGTGGGTGCCCGCGCGCCTCGGCGGCACCGCGCCCACGCTGGAGGAGGCGGACGCCATGGACGCCGCCGACCTCGACGAGCGTCGTCGTGCCCGGGAGGAACGTCAGGCCGACGGTGCCTGAGGCGCCGGGGCTCGAGACGCTCGGCGCCGCGCCGATCCTCGTCGCGAGCGACGTCGACGGCACCCTCGTCGACGACCACGAGCGCCTGACGCTGCGCACCCACGTCGCCGTGAACGCGGTGCGTGATGCCGGCGGCCACTTCGTGCTGGCCACCGGGCGCCCGCCGCGGGCCGTCGACCCGATCGCCGACCAGCTCGACTTCGCGCCGCTCGCGGTGTGCGCGAACGGCGCGGTGCTCTACGACACCGGGTCGGGCCGGGTGGTCTCGGCGTCGCTGATGTCGCCGGAGCTGCTGGCGACCGTCGCCGACCTCGTCCGTCGGCTCCTGCCCGGCGCCGGCTTCGCGGCCGAGCGGGTGGCGCACGGCGAGCACGACACGGCGACGCCGCGCTTCGCCGCGTCGACCGGGTATCAGCACGCCTGGCTCGAGCCCGACACCGTGACCGCCGCCGACGCCGAGGTGCTCGCGCATCCCGCGGTGAAGCTGCTGGTCCGGCAGCCGGGGATGACCTCCGACGAGATGCACGCCCGCATCGCCCCGCACCTGGAGGGCCTCGCCGACGTCACCTACGCCACCAACAACGGGCTCATCGAGTTCCACGTCCCCGGCGTCACCAAGGCCACCGGGATCCAGCTGGCGATCGAGCACCTCGGCCTCACCGGCGACCTCCGCACCGCCGCGTTCGGCGACATGCCCAACGACGCCGAGATGCTGCGCTGGGCGAGCATGGGCGTCGCCATGGGCAACGCCCACCCGCTGGCCCGCGGCGCCGCGAACGCCGTCACCGCGACGAACCTCGACGACGGCGTCGCCCGGGTGCTGGAGCGCTGGTTCTAGCGCGTGCGACCGTGCGGCGTGGGCGCGTGCCCTGGCCGGGTGGAGCCCTGTAGTCGTCCGCGGAGGGTATGCGCGCCGCGCATACCCTCCGTTTGCGCAGGTAGATGACCTCATTGCTCGATCGGTCGATGCGCGCGACGCATCGCGTCCATTGTTCGTATCCGGGCCGCCGAGTCCATCCGAATGCTCCGGAGCGGGTCGCGCGGGTGTTTCCACCTCTTTCAGGGGTTGCAGCCCGATCGTCTGTGAAAATCTCCCGCGGGAGCGTGGCCCGAGGGGTGCGGCGATGGCGAGCGCGAAGGCGGCGGTGCTCGGATGCGCGTACGCGACGCAGACCCCTCCTGTGACCGATGTGACAAATGTTGCTCACGTGACGAATGTTGCAGATGGTGTTAGTCTCGACCTCACGTTGAGCTTTGCCGTTCCTGGGCACGGCTCACCTGCGTCGAGCTAAGGAGAAGCCATGCCCGTGTGGATCGACGGCGGTCCTCGTCGCCGCCGCGGACGGCGTACCGTCGCGCTCGCACTGCTCCCGGCCCTGGCCGTGGGCGGCGCCGCCGCGCTGCTCAGCACCACGAACATCGTCGGCGACCCCGCGCTGGCCGCAGGCAGCGACGTGACCTTCACCGGACAGGGCAACGGCCACGGCCGCGGCCTCGGCCAGTGGGGCGCCTTCGGCTACGCGAAGTCCGGCTGGAAGGCCGAGCAGATCGTCGCCCACTACTACGGCGGCTCGCAGCTCTCCCGCGCCGATACCAATCTGCCCGTCCGCGTGCAGCTCACCACCCAGAAGGCCGCGAACGTGCTGGCACCGGCCGGCGCGAAGATCGGCGATCAGCCGGTGGCCCCCGGCCAGGCCGTGCGGCTCGAGGGCGGCAACGCCGTCATCACCACCGGCTGCGGCGGCCCCGTCGTCAAGACCGTCCCCGCGGGCGACGACGCGACCATCGCCCCGCTCAACGCCGAGGCGAACCGCCCCGTCGGCGAGCTGCTGAAGTTCTGCGGCACCAATGCCACCTACCGCGGCGCGATCGCGGCCAAGGACGGCAAGGTCTTCAACGTGGTCACCATCGAGGACTACGTCCGCGGCGTGGTCCCGGTCGAGAGCAAGGTCGAGTGGGCGGACCAGGGCGGCTACGAGGCCCTGCGCGCGCAGGCCATCGCAGCCCGCTCGTACGCGCTGGCCGAGGGCGCCAAGCGCGGCGACCGCTACAACGACACCCAGGACTCGCAGGTCTACGGCGGCGCCGGCAAGGAGGACCCGCGCACCGACAAGGCCGTCGCGAGCACCGCCGGCCTGGTCATGGCCAAGAACGGCTACGCCGTCTCCACCGAGTTCTCCAGCTCCACCGGCGGCTTCACCGCGGGCGGCGACTTCACGGCGGTCAAGGACGACGGCGACGTGGTCTCACCGTTCAAGAACTGGACCCAGAAGGTGCCCACCGCGAAGATCGCGCAGGAGTTCGGCGTCGGCGCGTTCAAGTCCATCCGCGTGGTCAAGACGCAGTCGGCGCAGGCCGGCCGCGTCGAGGCCGTCGAGATCGTCGGCGCGAACCGCACCGTCACCGCGAAGGGCGACGAGGTCCGCAAGAAGCTGGGGCTGCGCTCGGACTGGTTCACCATCGACGGCCAGGCCCCGGCGGCGGCCCCCGCGCCCGGCGCTCCGAGCACGCCCGGCGCGGCCACCGCACCGTCGACCGCGACCCAGGCCCCGGTGCCCGGGCGCGTGGTGGACCAGCCGATCGTCGCGGCCCCCGTCGACCCGTTCAACCCGGTCCCGACCGCCCCCAACGCGGCGCAGTCCGCCCCGGTGGGCGCCACCACGCCCACCNCCTCGGCGGGTGCCGNNNCGGCGGCCCCGGCCGCNNCCGCGNNCCNGNCGGTGCCCGGCGCCGCCCCGGCAGCAGCCGCCCNGGCCGCTCCGGCGGTAGCGGCCCCCGCCGCGCCTGCGGCGCCCCCCCCACCGGCCGCGCCCGCGATCCCCGGCATCCCCGCGCCGCCCGCCGCCGCCGCCGCGGCGCCC
>NZ_CBCRZG010000041.1:0-10392 GCF_965137015.1 Tsukamurella hominis
CGCCCGCCGCCGCGGCGACCCCGGATGCGCAGCCGCCCGTCGACGTCGAGCACGTCGACCACGTGGCCGGCGACGACGAGCCCTTCGTGCNGCTCGCGCCGCAGTCCGGCTACCGCTCGCCCCTGCCGCCGCGGCCCTACACGCCGGACGCCCCGGCGACCCCGCCCNCGACGCCCCCGGCGACGCCGTACTCGCCGTTCCAGTCCGCGCCCCCGCAGGCCCCGCAGTTCCAGGGCCAGCAGTTCCCGGGCGGCGGGCAGCAGGGGCCGGCGGCGTCGGGCCCGCAGGGCCGGACGTGGGCGCAGGACCAGCAGCGCACCCCGCCGCAGCAGGCGCCCGAGGACCGCGACGAGCAGCAGGTCGAGACCGGTCACGCCGGCCAGCACACCTCCGGCAGCACCGTCGCCGACCTGATCGCGCGGATGAACGCCGACACCGAGCGCTCGGGCGGCGGCCGCCGCCGCAAGCCGGACTGATGATCTAGCTCACACGCCGTTGCCCGCGGGTCCGCGCGGGCATAGCCTTCTCCTGAACGTCTGGTACCCGCGGAGCGGGACTGGAACGACCCTTGGAGGCGTACGCCCATGCCCGAGTTCTCGGACTCGCCCGATGCCGTGGATCCGTTGTCCGGCATCCCCAATCCCCCCACTCCCGCGCGACTGTCCGTGGGCGTGATCTCCGCCGGCCGCGTCGGCACCGCCCTGGGCGCCGCCCTCGAACGGGCCGGCCACATCGTCACCGCCGCGTCCGCACCGTCGAACCGCTCCCGCGAGCGCGCCGCGCGCCGCCTGCCCGAGGCCCGCGTCGACGCACCGGCCGTCATCGCCGAGAAGGCCGAGCTGCTGATCCTGGCCGTGCCGGACACCGAGCTCCCCGCGCTGGTCGAGGGGCTGGCCGAGCGGATCAACCCGTCGGCGATCGTGCTCCACACCTCCGGCGCCCTCGGGGTCGGCGTGCTCGCGCCGCTCGCCCGCCTCGGCTGCACCACGATCGCCTTCCACCCCGCCATGACTTTCGTGGACGATCCGGACGACACGGCCCGGCTCGCCACCTGCTGCATCGGGATCACCGCCGCGGATGAGATCGGGCACGCCGTCGGCCAGGCGATCGCCCTGGAGATCGGCGCCGAGCCCGTCCGGGTGCCGGAAACGGCCCGGCCGCTGTACCACGCGGCGCTCGCGCACGGCGCGAACCACCTGGTCGCCCTGGTCGACGATGCCGTCGTCGCGCTGCGCGCCGCCCTCGCCGGCGGGGTGGGCCTGGACGATCCCGAATTCCTGGGCGGCGGCTCCGTCGACGCGCTGGCCGAGCGGGTGCTCGCGCCGCTCGCCCGCGCCGCCCTCGAGAACGCCCTCGCCCGCGGACCGTCCGCCCTCACCGGGCCCGCCGCTCGCGGCGACGCCGCGGCCGTGACCCGCCACCTGGCCGCGATCGACACCGTCGACCCCGCGATCACCGACGCCTATCGCGCCCAATCCCGGCGCGCGGCAGCCCAATCCGGAACCTCAGCCATGATCGACCCCGCCCTCGAGAAGGAAAACCGATGAGCGCACCCACCCGCCCGTACACCCCCGGCCAGCTGACGGTGCACCACGACCCGGCGCAGCTGACGAAGGTCACCTCCGCGCTGAAGTCCACCGGCCGGCAGGTCGCCTTCGTTCCCACCATGGGCGCGCTGCACGCCGGCCACTTGGAGCTGGTGCACGCCGCCAAGCTGAACGGCGCGGTCGTCGTGGTCTCGATCTTCGTGAACCCGCTGCAGTTCGGCGCGAACGAGGACCTGGACGCCTACCCGCGCACGCTCGACGCGGACGTCGAGAAGCTGCGCGCCGCCGGCGTCGAGCTCGTCTTCGCCCCGTCGGCCGCCGACATGTACCCGAGCGGCCCGCGCACCACGATCCAGCCCGGCCCCGCCGGACTGGGCCTCGAGGCCGACAGCCGGCCCACGCACTTCGCGGGCATGCTCACCGTGGTCAACAAGCTGCTCAACATCGTGCGCCCGCACACCGCCTACTTCGGCGAGAAGGACTACCAGCAGTTGGTTCTCGTGCGCCAGATGGTCACCGACCTGAACATGGACGTCAAGATCGTCGGCGTCCCGACGGTCCGCGAAGCCGACGGTCTGGCGATGAGCTCGCGCAACGTCTACCTCTCCGAGACCGAGCGCGAGGCCGCGACCGCCCTCTCCGCCGCGCTGCTCGCCGGCGCCTACGCCGCGCAGGGCGGAGAGCCCGCCATCCTCGCGGCCGCCAACGCGGTGCTCGCCTCGCGCCCCGACATCCAGGTGCAGTACCTGGAGCTGCGCGCGCCCGACCTGGGCGTCGCGCCGGAGAAGGGCGACGGCCGGCTGCTGGTGGCTGCCAAGCTCGGCACGACCCGCCTGCTCGACAACGTGGGCATCGCCATCGGCACCGGGTTCCTGGAGGCGCCGGAAGCGGAGCGAGCGGGCCGGATCGATGGAGTGGAGGCCGAATAATGCTGCGCACCATGATGACCAGCAAGATCCACCGCGCCACCGTGACCGAGGCGAACCTGCACTACGTGGGCTCGGTGACCGTCGACGCCGACCTGCTGGACGCCGCGAACCTCCTGGAGGGCGAGCAGGTGGCCATCGTCGACGTGACCAACGGCGCCCGGCTCGAGACGTACACCATCGCCGGCGAGCGGGGGAGCGGCGTCATCGGGATCAACGGCGCCGCCGCGCATCTGGTGAACCCGGGCGACATCGTCATCCTCATCGCCTACGGCCAGCTGGACGAGGAGGAGCTGAAGACCTACGCGCCGAGCGTCGTCTTCGTGGACGCCGACAACCGGCCCGTCGAGCTCACCGCCGACGCCGCGCACGTGCCGGACGGCTACGGCCTGGTCACGGGGCGCGTCTAGTGCTGCTGGCGATCGACGCCGGCAACACCTCGGTCACCGTCGGGTTGTTCGCGTCCGCCGAGGGCGAGGACCTGCTCGGCACCTGGCGGCTGCGCAGCGACCCGCGGATGACCTCGGACGAGCTGGCGCTCATCCTGAACGGCTTCCTCACGGGCGCGGGCGTGGATCCGGCGGCGGTCACCGGGGTCTCGGTGCTGTCGACGGTGCCCGAGTTGCTGCGTTCGCTGCGCGCGGTGATGCCCCGCTACTACCCGGCCGCCGAGCACGTGATCCTCGAGCCCGGCGTGAAGACCGGGGTGCCGCTGCTCGTGGACAACCCGCGCGAGGTGGGCACCGACCGCGTCGCCAACGCCGCCGGCGCCTTCGAGCTGGTCGGCCGGGCGGCCGGGGCCCCGTGCGTCGTGGTCGATTTCGGCACGTCGACCAGGGTGGACGTGGTCAGCGCCAAGGGCGAGTTCCTCGGCGGCGCGATCGCCGCCGGCGTCGGGAGCGCGCTGGACGCGCTCGCCGAGCGGACCGTCGCGCTGCGCCGGGTGGAGCTCGTCGCGCCGCGGTCGGTGGTCGGGAAGAACACCGTCGAGGCGCTGCAGTCGGGCATCATCTACGGCTTCGCCGGCATGGTGGACGCGCTCGTCGGGCGCGCGCTCGAGGTGGTCCCCGGGGCCCGGGTGGTCGCGACGGGCGGGTTCGACGAGGGCATCGCCACCGAGTGCTCGACCGTGACCGATCATCGCGCCGACCTCACGCTGCAGGGGCTGCGGGCCGTGTACCTGCGGGAGTGCGCCAACCGGGCGCAGCGGGACCGGCGCGCGGCATCGCGCGGCTCGGATTCGCGTCACGCATGATTCGAACTCTTGCCGAGCGCGGCGGCGGGGTGCTAGCTTCGCTGTCATGAGCCAGGTGCGCAGCTGCATGGAGTGTTGTCGGGTCCGCTAGGAACCCGACCCCCTTCCGCTGCCCGGACGCGCCTTCCCGCGCTCCGCCTCCCTCCTGGAGACTCCCCGATGCACCCCGTGCACTTCACCCCCGCCGCCGGCCAGATCGTCGTCGACGTCCGCGACCAGTCCGAGCGCAACCGCGACGGCATCCTCCCCGGCGCGGTCGCGCTCGACGCGGCCGCGGTCGCGGCCCGACTCGTCCCCGGCCTCCCCACCAGCCTCGCCGCCGCGGGCCCCGACGCCCACTGGCTGCTGGTCAGCGGCAACGGCGCCACCGCCGCCGCGATCGCCACCCGCCTCC
The DNA here is from genome assembly GCF_965137015.1 of Tsukamurella hominis. Taxonomy (NCBI): domain Bacteria; kingdom Bacillati; phylum Actinomycetota; class Actinomycetes; order Mycobacteriales; family Tsukamurellaceae; genus Tsukamurella; species Tsukamurella hominis. Next base: position 4,123 of record NZ_CBCRZG010000041.1, read on the forward strand.
GGGACCGAGGCGTCCAGGCGTCCTCGGTGGACGGTGGCTTCCGGGCCCTGTCCCTGGGCATCGCTCCCGGCGCAGGCCGCGCCGGGGCCTCTGCGGCCTACGAGCGGGCGCTGGCCCAGTTCGCGGCGCACGAGGCCTGAGCCGTACCGTTTCCCGCCCGGGCCGAGCGGTAGGATCACCACCCGTGACTGCTGCGCCCGTGACTGCACCCCTGGACGACTGGGTCTCCCGCCTCGCGGATGAGGCCGTGGCCTTCGCCGAGCGGAACGGGACACCCGTGAAGGTGGCCTCGGGGATCTCCCCGTCGGGGCCGATCCATCTGGGCAACCTCCGCGAGGTGATGGTGCCGCACCTGGTGGCCGACGAGCTGCGCCGTCGCGGCCTGCAGGTCGAGCACATCATCTCCTGGGACGACTTCGACCGGTTCCGCAAGGTTCCGAACGTCCCCGGCGTCGATTCCTCGTGGGAGCAGCACATCGGTAAACCACTGACACGCGTTCCGGCGCCGCACGGCTCCGACGCGGAGAACTGGGCCGAGCATTTCCGTCGTGAGTTGCAGGGCGCGCTAGCGGATCTGGGCGTCGAATACCGCGGAATCAGCCAGACGCAGATGTACACCTCTGGTGCATACATCGATCGGGTTCTGCACGCGATGGCGCAGCGCGGCCGCATTGATTCCATCCTGGAGCGCTATCGGACGCTCGACCGCGGAGAATCGCCGGCGGCCGGGAATGCCGCGGAAACGGCACCGGAATCCGACGCCGACGCGGCGTCGGGCGCGGCGACGGAAGCGGACGGATCGGGTGATTCCGGTTACTACCCGTACAAGCCCTACTGCTCGGTGTGCGGTACCGATTTCACCACGGTAACGGCGTACGACGACGAAACGACCGATCTCACGTATGTTTGCCGTTGCGGTCACACGGAAACGGTGATTCTGCGCGAGCACACCGATGGAAAACTGGTGTGGAAGGTCGATTGGCCGATGCGCTGGGCGTTCGAGAAGATCACCTTCGAGCCCTCCGGCGTGGATCACCAGTCGCCGGGATCGTCGTTCGCCGTCGGCAAGGACGTGGCGCCGATCTTCGGCTGGAAGCGGCCGCTCGGCCCGATGTACGCCTTCGTCGGCATCCGGGGCATGGCGAAGATGTCGTCCTCGAAGGGCGGCGTACCGACCGCCGCGGTCGCGCTGCGCTACCTCGAGCCCCCGCTGCTGCGCTGGCTGTACGGGCGCAAGAAGCCCAACCAGTCCTTCGACGTGGCGCTGGACGGCGACCTGCCCCGTACCTACGACGAGTGGGACGCGCTGGTCCGCAAGGTCGGGGGCGACAAGGCGCAGCCCGGCGACATCGCCGCGCACGCGCGGGCGGCATCCGTGCTGGACACCGCGTCGCAGCAGGTGCGCGAGCTGCCGCTGACGCCGCGTCCGATGCCCTACAAGACGCTGGCCTCGATCGTCGACATCACCACCGGCGACGACGAGCAGACCCTGCGGATCCTGACCGCCCTCGAGCCCGAGCAGCCACTGGACGCGCTGGCGCCGCTGCGCCCGCGGCTGGACCGCGCCACCTCCTGGGTGGCCGAGCAGATGCCGGCGGAGGAGCGCACCGTCGTGCGGAGCGAGCCGGACGCCGAGCTCCTGGCGTCCCTCACGGACGACCAGCGGGAGGGCCTGCGCCTGTTGCTGGAGGGTTCCGGCACGTCCGCCCCGGCGGGGCTGGGCCGACTCGAGGACGATTGGTCACTGGCGGGCATCACCCACCAGGTGTACGGCGTCGCGAAGGTGCAGCGCGGCCTGGGGGCGGATCAGATCGTCAAGGGCGATAAGGAACTCGCCGCAGCGCAGCGCGCATTCTTCGTCCTGCTCTACCGTCTCTTGGTGAGCAGCGATACCGGTCCTCGGCTGCCCACGTTGCTGCTCGCGATCGGCGCTGATCGCGTGCGTTCACTACTACAACCCGAGTAGTGCCGGATATCGGCGATTAACGTGTCAATCACGGGATTCGCCGCAATTCCGACCCCTCTCGCTCGCGATCGTTACCCGATCGCGACAAATTTCGGCCGCGTTCGAATCGAATCGTTGCGATCAATGTGTATACACTCGATTTGAACGACGCAATGGAACCATTACTTCGAGAAGGGGCCAATACTATGGCGCGCAAGGTCACCGTTACGCTGGTCGACGACGTGGACGATACGCAGACCGCTGACGAGACCGTGGAATTCGGGCTGGACGGCGTCACGTACGAGATCGACCTCTCGACCAAGAACGCCGCGAAGCTGCGCGGGTCCCTGGAGGAATGGGTCGCGAACGCCCGTCGTGCCGGTGGCCGCAAGCGCGGCACCCGCGCGCTCGCCGCCCCGCGCGGCCGCACGCCGATCGACCGCTCGCAGAGCGCCGCGATCCGCGACTGGGCCCGAAAGTCCGGCATGAAGGTCAACGACCGCGGCCGCATCAGCCAGGACGTGATCGACGCGTACAACGCCGCCAACTGACGGCTCCTCGACCCCACCCCGGCGCCCGGTGCGCCGGGGTGAGTCGTATCCGGGGCCGTTTCGCTCACGGCGGAACGGGGATCAAAACCCGCCGGGGGCGCGTTTGACCTGGTGTATCAGGAACGGAACGGTGGGCGACGGTGCCCGTGGGCCCCGGCTGCGGGGCACTGCCGACACCACCGCTGACCGGTCCGAACTACAGTGAGAAGACGTTGATGCAGACGGCTATCTGCGGGTTCGGCCTCGGCCGTTCCCCGAAGTAACCGGGATGTGAGGAAAATGGCCATGTTCGAGAGGTTCACCGACCGCGCTCGCCGCGTCGTCGTCCTGGCGCAAGAAGAAGCCAGGATGCTCAATCACAACTACATCGGCACCGAGCACATCCTCCTGGGCCTGATCCACGAGGGTGAGGGTGTGGCGGCCAAGGCCCTCGAATCGCTGGGCATCTCCCTCGAGGGTGTGCGCAGCCAGGTCGAGGAGATCATCGGGCAGGGCCAGCAGGCCCCGTCGGGTCACATCCCCTTCACGCCGCGTGCCAAGAAGGTGCTCGAGCTGTCGCTGCGCGAGGCGCTGCAGCTCGGCCACAACTACATCGGTACCGAGCACATCCTGCTCGGCCTGATCCGCGAGGGAGAGGGCGTCGCCGCCCAGGTCCTGGTGAAGCTGGGCGCCGATCTCAACCGGGTCCGCCAGCAGGTCATCCAACTGCTGTCGGGGTACCAGGGCAAGGAGGGCGGTGGCGGCGAGCCCGCCGGCGCCGGCGCCCGGACCTCGGGTGGTGAGGCGGGCACCCCGTCGACCTCCCTCGTGCTGGACCAGTTCGGCAGGAACCTGACCGCCGCGGCGGCCCAGGGCAAGCTGGACCCGGTCATCGGCCGGTCCAAGGAGATCGAGCGCATCATGCAGGTGCTCTCGCGGCGCACCAAGAACAACCCGGTGCTGATCGGAGAGCCCGGCGTCGGCAAGACGGCCGTCGTCGAGGGGCTTGCGCAGGCGATCGTCAACGGCAACGTGCCCGAGACGCTCAAGGACAAGCAGCTCTACACCCTGGACCTCGGGTCCCTGGTGGCCGGCTCGCGCTACCGCGGTGACTTCGAGGAGCGCCTGCGGAAGGTCCTCAAGGAGATCGACACCCGCGGCGACATCATCCTGTTCATCGACGAGCTGCACACGCTCGTCGGCGCGGGTGCCGCCGAGGGCGCGATCGACGCCGCGTCGATCCTCAAGCCGAAGCTGGCCCGCGGCGAGCTGCAGACCATCGGCGCCACCACGCTCGACGAGTACCGCAAGTACATCGAGAAGGACGCCGCGCTGGAGCGCCGCTTCCAGCCCGTCCAGGTGGGCGAGCCGAGCGTCGAGCACGCCATCGAGATCCTCAAGGGCCTGCGCGACCGGTACGAGGCGCACCATCGCATCTCCATCACGGACAGCGCGCTGGTCGCCGCCGCCACCCTGGCGGACCGGTACATCAACGACCGCTTCCTGCCGGACAAGGCGATCGACCTCATCGACGAGGCGGGCGCGCGCATGCGCATCCGCCGGATGACCGCGCCGCCCGACCTGCGCGCCTTCGACGACAAGATCGCCGATGCGCGTCGCGAGAAGGAATCGGCGATCGACGAGCAGGACTTCGAGAAGGCCGCGTCGCTGCGCGACAAGGAGAAGCAGCTCATCGGCGAGCGCGCCGAGCGCGAGAAGCAGTGGCGCGCGGGCGATCTCGACGTGGTCGCCGAGGTCGACGAGGAACAGATCGCGGAGGTCCTGGGCAACTGGACCGGCATCCCCGTCTTCAAGCTCACCGAGGAGGAGACCACCCGTCTGCTCCGCATGGAGGACGAGCTGCACAAGCGGATCATCGGCCAGGAGGACGCCGTCAAGGCGGTCTCGAAGGCGATCCGTCGTACCCGCGCGGGCCTGAAGGATCCGAAGCGCCCGTCGGGCTCGTTCATCTTCGCCGGCCCGTCCGGTGTGGGTAAGACGGAGCTGTCGAAGGCGCTGGCGAACTTCCTGTTCGGCGAGGACGACGCGCTCATCCAGATCGACATGGGCGAGTTCCACGACCGCTTCACCGCCTCGCGCCTGTTCGGTGCCCCTCCCGGCTACGTGGGCTACGAGGAGGGCGGCCAGCTCACCGAGAAGGTGCGTCGCAAGCCGTTCTCCGTGGTGCTCTTCGACGAGATCGAGAAGGCGCACAGCGAGATCTACAACACGCTGCTGCAGGTGCTCGAGGACGGCCGCCTGACCGACGGTCAGGGCCGCACGGTCGACTTCAAGAACACCGTCCTGATCTTCACGTCGAACCTCGGTACGGGTGACATCTCGAAGGCGGTCGGCCTGGGCTTCACGTCGGGCGACTCCGACGGTGCCAACTACGACCGGATGAAGCAGAAGGTCAACGACGAGCTCAAGAAGCACTTCCGGCCCGAGTTCCTCAACCGCATCGACGACATCGTCGTCTTCCACCAGCTGACGCAGGACCAGATCATCGAGATGGTCGACCTCATGCTGAACCGGGTGGGCAATGCGCTGAAGAACAAGGACATGGGCCTCGAGGTCAGCGACCAGGCCAAGGCGCTGCTCGCCAAGCGCGGCTTCGACCCGGTCCTCGGTGCCCGGCCGCTGCGCCGCACCATCCAGCGGGAGATCGAGGACGCGCTGTCCGAGAAGATCCTGTTCGGTGAGATCGCCGCGGGCCAGATCGTCGAGGTCGATGTCGAGGGCTGGGACGGCGAGGGCAAGGGCGAGGACGCGAAGTTCACCTTCGCCGGCAAGGCCAAGCCCGCGATCGACCTGGAGAAGTCCGACGACGGCGTGCCGGCCCTGGTGGCCGACGCCTCGTCCGCGACGAACCCCGGCGAGACCGCGTAACACGCGCCGACTCCCGTCGGATCGAGGAGCCGTCACCCTTCGGGGTGGCGGCTCCTCGCGTTCTCGACGGTGCCGTCCCTGAGCCGGCCGATCTCCTCGCGCAGGGCGTGGACCTCGGCGGTGAGCTCGTCGACCTCCCGGTCGGTGCGGCGGGCGCTCGCGTCGACGGCCTTGAGCTGGTCGACGACCCAGCTGGTCGCGGTGCCGATCACGAAGCTGATGAGGCCGATGCCGACGACCATGAGCAGGAGGGCGACGAAGCGGCCCTCCGTGGTGACCGGGTAGATGTCGCCGTAGCCGACGGTGGTGACGGTGACGGCCGCCCACCACAGGGCGTCGCCGTAGCCGGTGACCTTGGTGTCCGGGGCGCCGCGCTCGGCGTCGAGGAAGGCGAGACTGCACAGGAAGACGACCAGGACGGACGTGGTGCCGACGAAGACCGCGAGGCGCGCACGAGTGAGCCGTGATCGGTGCAGGCCGCCCAGGAGGAGCGGCGCGGCCCGGAGCGCCCGGAGCGGGCGGAAGGGCGGCAGCGCGATCGCGAGGAGATCGATCGGGTGCGTCCGCACGAACCGCCAGCGGTCCGTCGACAGCCGCACCCGGATCGCGTAGTCGACGACGAAGGCCGCCCAGATGGCGATGTCGGTCCAGTCCACGAGGTGGCGCATGAGCGGGCTCGGCGCCACGTCGAGCACCTGCACGGCGTAGACGGCGAGGAAGGCCAGCGCCAGGGCGATCATCAGCGGATTCGTCCGGCGTTCCCAGAGTTGCCTGCGGGTCACCGGCGAAAGGTACTCCGAACAGGGCCTTCCTCGCTGGGGAACCGTGCGCGTTGCGATCCGTGCAGTATGCAATAGCATCTCATCGGTATCCGGAGTTCCGGGGTGGTGAGGGGGTGGGCGCGAT
>NZ_CBCRZG010000042.1:0-7775 GCF_965137015.1 Tsukamurella hominis
GCCCACGCCCGCCTCACGTCCTCGCTCATCGTCACTCCTTGTCCCGGAACTGCAGGGCCTGAATCACTTCGTCCTCGCCCGGCTTGTCCAGGCCGAGCAGGTCCGCAAGCGTCCACGACAAAGCAAGGCAATCAACTAGGCGGTTCTTTAGAAGCCTCTCGGATTGCCGCCACGATCCGGGCATCCTGCTCAGAGGCTGGCGGCGCGCCGCGACCGCGGCCGGCCATCGCGAGGGCGTACCAGCCGCGGAGTCGGGTGAGGGCGTAGTGCGCGAGGTTCACAGGGCTCATACCGATTGGACGCACCAGCGCGGCGATCGGTTCCCGGTCACGTTCGGTCGACGATCACCGCCTCGGCTTCAAGCCCGACCACGCGGTGGTCCAGCAGGTTCGCCACCATCCGGCGAGCACCACCCTCGGTGATGTGCGGGGCGGACCAGATCCGCTCCCGTCCGAGGTGGTCGCGGGCCGTCCACGAGACCTCCCAGAGCGGCATCCCAGGGATCGCGATCCGATCCTCCGGTCCGGCGACGCGGGTCGTCAACTCGATCCGCACGATGTCCCGGCTCAGCCCCATGGCGCGGACGGTACGCGCGAGGTGCGACAGATGAGATCCTTCGCTCGACAGACTTTGTCTAGTCGCTTGACTTGTTTTGTCTAGCAGGTTAGACTAATGTCATGATCGCACCGGCACCGACGAGGGAAATCGTCAAGCAGCTCAAGAACGCGGGCTTCATCAGCCGCGACGGCAAGGGCAGTCACACCATGTGGGCCTGCCCGCACGGCGTCTACGGCGTGTCCGTCCCCGTCGGCCACAAGACGATCTCCCCCGGAGTTCGCCGCAAGGTCGACCAGGCCATCGAGGGCTGTAAGACCAACTGCACGTAACCGAACGGGCGGCCCGCCCCCAGCGGGCCGCCCCCGACACCCACACCTACCCCTAGAGAAATGCGATCCATGACCACGTACCGCGTGAACGTCTACCGCGAAGACCGCTGGTGGATGATCGACGTCCCCGAACTCGACGGCCACCGCGGCGCCGACGGCTTGATCAACGTCGGCAGCCTCACCCAGGCCCGCCACTACACCGACATCGAACAAGAGGCACGCGACTTCATCTGCACCGTCGTCGACGCCGCCCCCTCCGCTGTCGACCTCGACGTGCACATCGACGTCGACGGTCTCGACGTGGGCGACGCCGCGGCCGCGATCGCCGCCGACCGCGCCACCGCGAAGGAGGCCGAAGCGCGCGCGATCAGCCGCTCCACCGACGTCGCTCGCCGCCTCTCCGCGGCCGGCGTGCCCATGCGTGAGATAGCCGAGATCGTCGGCGTCACGCACCAGCGCGTCGACCAGCTCATCAAGGGCGCGACCACACAGCCCCGCGAGCGGAGCGTGGCCTATTCCGCGGCCACCGGCAAGTACGGGACCGTCTCTACCCGAACAGGCGCCGGCAAGAAGCACGCCGCGCGTGTGACGGTCAGCGAGAAGACCGGGGCGCGCCGGGCTGCCAAGGCTGCGCACTCCTGAGACGACGAAAGCGGCCCCTCGACTGGTGAGAGTCGAGGGGCCGCCCGCGATGTAGCGCGATGCATGTCACGCTTATGAAGTTGTAACTCGAACCTTATCGGACCGATCCGACAACTAGGACGCTCTTCCGAGGTCCCGAATCTCCCGGTACCGGCGGCGGTACTCGTCGATCTCCGTGACGCCATGCGTGGCGAGCATGTCGATCAGATCGAGCGTGAGCTCCGAATACCGATCGCATCGTCGACGACACAGCGCCGCCTCCGCCTGCACAGCCTGCAACTGGCCGTCGATGTAGGCGAAGCTGCGGCGGTTGATCTGATCGATCCGCTCCGACAAATCGATGTCCGACGCCTTCAACTCCCGCTTCGTCTTGCCACGGTTGATCAGCCAGTTGATCAGGGCGACCGCGGCGCCCGAAGTGAACGCGGTTCCTACCAGCTCAGTGACTCCCATCAGCGGACTCCCCTCGCGGGATGATCCGGAGGATGGCCCTGATCTCAACTGCACGGAAACCGAGGTACGTGCCGAGCGCGGCCACGAGCCACGTGGCGAACGTAGTGGGCGGGCCACCGTTGTTCACCGTCACCGCGGTGAAGTAGGTAGCGCAGGCGGCGAGAAGGAACAGGGCGCCCACCTGCTCGAGCCGGAGGCTGTCGTCGAGGTCGAGGCGGGGGACGTACAGGGCGGCGAGGATCGCGACGGAGCCGATGCTCTGCATCGCGATGAACAGCCACACGAACGCGGGCCCGGTGGTCGCCAGCACGGACTCAGGCGCCCCGCCGACGGTGAGCTGCAGGATGGATGCCAGCACGCCGAAGGACACGCACAGGCGGTAGAGCGGGAAGTTGCCGGACTCGACTGAACGGTTTCCGCGGAGGAACATGCGGAGCTTCATGTGGGCCCCTTTCGTTGGAGGTGGCGGCGGGAAGTCCGCGAGTCTGCAGGCTTCCCGCCACACGTCGTCGGCCGGATCAGGCCGCATCTTCGGCGGCAGTCACCACGCGGCCATCACGGACCATCGCCTTGAGCTCGTCGAACGCCGGGCCGAACAGGATCTCGCGGGAACCGTGCCCGTCGGCGTCGTCGATGACCACCAACGGGGTGCTCGGCTGACGGCCCGGCGCGCACGCCTCATGGAAGACCACCAGCTCAGCCAGCGCGGTCTCGTCCTGCCGCACATCCACCTCGGTGAACGGCACACCAGCCTTGGTGAGCTGGATCTTCATCAGTCGGCAGGGCTGGCAGTTCGGCTGGCTGTACACCAGCGCGCGGGCGGTCACAGAGCACCGGCCGAGCGCTCACCACCGGCCGAGCTGGTGTCGGTGTTCGCGACGGCCACGCTGCCCGCGGCGGCGCCGACGAGCGCGGTCACCAAGGGCATCCACACGCCGATCTGCGCGTCGGTGACGATCCCGTAGCCGACGACCACGGCCTGCACGGCGGCGGCGAGCGCGTAGAACGCGGTGCGGAAGCTCGACACGGTGCGGGCCTGCACGGCGGCGATGACCGGGCCGAGGACCGCGGTGGCGACGCCGGCCCACAGGGCGGCCTTCGTCTCGTCGAGAACCCCGTAGGTGACGAGCAGTGTGGAGACGATCGGGAGGAGGGCGTAGAGGGCGGCGCGCAGGTCCGCGATGGTCTTGATGTTGAAGAGCATGATGGTCTCCTAGTGGTTCTGGGGATGGATGGTGGTGTCGCCGAAGTCCTGCTGGACAGCGACGGTTCCGTCGGGCGACCAGTAGATGGCGCCGTGCTGGAAGTCCTGGCGCACCGACCCGTCGGGGCGGCGCTGCTCATTCGAGATGGGCCAGCCGAGAGGGCCCTTCTCGTAGCCGTCGCGGGCCCAGCGGGCACCGATGCGGCCGGTCACGTAGAACGCGACCTTCCCGTCGCGGTGCCGGTACATCACGCCCTTCTCGAACGCCTGCACCTGCCCGTCGGGGAGGTTGGTGTGGTCGGCCACGGGGTAGCCGAGCGGACCGGACTCGTACTTGTAGACGCCGTAGTCACCCATCAGCTGCGCCGGCACGGCGTGCGCGCCGGTGGTGGGCGTCCAGTAGACGTGCGCGTTGGAGAACCCGACGAACCGTCCACGGCCGTCCGGGCAGGGGATCTCCTGCTTATCGACCCGTGTGCCGATCCAGGCGTGCGCCGTGTCGGCCGCGTACGCGTCGATCATGTTCACCACCGGCACCACGGGGGCAGGCGAGGTGAACTCGCGCACGAACGCCGAGAACCGGTCCCAGGGGAAGTTGCTGCCCACGTCGGTGTGGGAGCCGATCCGCAGAGCCTGGGTGACGTACTTGTGGTCGGAGAGGCCGTCGGCGACGCGATACGGCGGGGCGAGGACGGTCACGGCGAACCCGTACTTGCGGGCGTCCTGCACGGCCAGCCACGCGGCCACGCGGATGTCTCCCTCGCGGGCGAGCCACTGCGCCCGCGACCATCCGGCGAACGAACCGGCGAAGCACAGGTTGATCGTGCGGGAGTTCGCGTCGAGCACCGACCACGACGCGTAGTCGGTGTCGACGACGTCGCAGACGATGCCGTCGCGGATCGTGTAGTGGTAGCTGGCGCTGTTCGCCGAGTTGTTGCAGAACGCCGCCAGCCCTTCCGCGCTGCCGTCGCCCTCCTGGGTGTGCAGCAGGAAGTTGGTGATGCGGGCGCCGAACCGGTTGGAGCGGCTGTTGCCGAGCCGGTTGAGCTCGGTGAACGCGGGCTTGGGCATCGAGGTCTCCTTCGGGGTGTTTGAACCGCCGCTACCGCCGCCGATCACGGTGGCGGTGACGCCGGGATAGGTGGCGCCGTCGAGTAGGCGCTTGAAGTCCTGCTTGCCCTCGGGTCCGCCGTACGCTCGCGGCCACCAGGACACGTGCAGGTGCGGCGCGACGGCGCCGTTGCTGTTCTGATTCGGGTTGATCCGACCGATCCGCTGGCCGGCAGCGACCCGGTCGCCGACCTTGACCTCACGGACGATGTGCCCGTACTCGAAGCAGCCGCCGCCCTGGGCGTCGTCGGAGTCGATGACGAGCCAGCCTGCGGGGTCGGGGCCGCCGTACCCTGCAGCGGCGCCGGCGTACTGCACGGTGCCGGCCTGAATCGCGAACACGGGACGGCCGCCGGACCCGCCCGGCCAGCCGAAGTCGATGCCCTTATGCACAGCGTTGTCGAACGCCCGCCACCCGTAGCCCGAGGTGATCTGGTAGCCGCGATCGAGCGGATGGAACCGGGCGGTCACTTCGCCCACCGCTTCTGCTCGTTGCGCAGACACCGCGCCATCAGGTCGATCGCGCTGATCGGCTTGTTCTGCCAGTCCCGCCAGTGCGGTTCGAAGTAGCGGGCGGTGTGCATGCCGCCGCGGGCGAACCCATCCAGGCCCGCGATCGCCTCACCGACCTTCGGGCCCAGCTGCACGAGCTTCGAGAAGTCCGTGCCGGCTAGCTGCCACGCCACCGCGGGGAGCTTCGCGATGACGTCGTTCGCCCAGCGGATCGGGTCGACGAGGCTCATGTGCTGGATCAGGTCGGAGCCCTGCCGCAGGATCGACCCGGCCGGCATCGCCGTGATCACGTCGCCGGGGAAGGCGATGTCACACCACGCCCGCTTATCGTCGATCCACTGCCCGAAGATCCCCTCGCCGCCGATCGGCAGCGGGAATCCGTACTGGCGGCCCGGCTTGCGGCGGGCGTTCGCCAGTAGCCCCGCGAACACGACCTTCGCCACGTGCGGGTTCTGCTTGAGCCACTCGGTGAGGGTGACTGTGCCGAGGCTGTAGGCGATGATCGCCACCGGGCCCGGGGCCGCGGCGACCTCGCGGGAGATCATCTCGCAGCCGATCCGCACCGACTCCATCTCCGACGGCTTGAACGCACCGCCGCCGGCGGGGCCGATGCTCGCCGGGTAGTTGATCTCGATGACGCGGAACAGCTTCGGGTCCAGCTTGCGGACCACGTTGTCGAGCATGTTCCCGTCGAGCGGTTCACTGTTGCCGCGGAGCTGCAGCACGGTGAGCGGTGGTGTGGGCATGGTGCCTCCTGGGCTGGTGGGGGTGATCGGTGCGCCACTCGCGGGCGCGGGCGGCGGGTCGGAGGACAGCGACGGCGGCGTAGGCGAACACCTCGCACGCGGTGCTGGTGAAGGTGCGGGCCACGGCGGTCTCCTGCGGGTACAGGTGAGCCCCGGCGCGCACGAGGCGGGCCGGGGCTCAGAAGTCGGGTGGTTATGCGGCGTCGACGCCGCGGTACCGGTACACGGGGGTCACGTCCACGGTGACAGCCTGCGATCCGTCGTTGATCGTGAGCGCTACAGGCAGTTCAACCCGACGGAGCAGGGTGGTGCCGGAGTGCACTCCGTAGTGGGTGATGACGGTGCCATTGGCGACAGTGCCGCCAGGGATGGTGATGGTGCCTTTCGAGCCGGTGGACTGGTACCAGTCGGCGCCGGAGATCGTGGTCTTCACTGGTGAGCCCCACGTGGTATCGGCGTATGCGGTGCCCGCCCGGGTAGCCCCGGCGTACAGGCCGAGGCGATTGCCGAGCGCGCACACAGCGGCGGCGCAGGCGATTCCGTGATTGTCGGTGTAGATCGGTGCGGCCATGTCAGGGCTCCTTTGTGGCGAGGTAGGCGACCGTCCCGTGCGAGATGGCCGCGGTGAGCTGGTAGGTGTGCACCGTGGTTGCGCCAGTGGTGCGGAGGTCGAGGAGGTCGCCGCGGCGGCGGCCCTGCAGTGCGGGGTGGTTCATGACCGCGCGCCATGCGGTGCCGCGGTCATCGGCCCATTCGAGGTCGACGCCGAACTGACTGGGCCACCGCGTGCCATCCGGGGGCGGGTCGAGTTCATCGCCGGTCACATCGAGAAGATCAGCCACGCCTGCCCCCTTCCCCCTGCAGCTCCGGAACCGGGCGATCCAGGCCAGACCGATCCGGAGCCACCCTTCCCGCCGCCGCCCGGCACACCGCCATTGGCACCTCCGCCGCTGTACGTCGTCCCCTGGTAGGTGTAGTTGCCCGCCGATGCGCCGTCGTTGTTCACCAAGCTCGAACCGGACCCTTTGGCGCCGCCGGCCCCGGTGATGGTGCCGACGCCCGCGATGGTGGCGGTAGTTGGGTTTCCGTCAGTGCCAGCGTTGTTCGCCGATCCGCCTGGGCCGCCCGCGCCGACACTGACAGTGACTGTCAGCCAGGTGTTGCCGAAGGCGCCGCGGTCCCAACGAATCGCATTCCACCCTCCTGGGGCGCCACCGATTCCGCCCCAGCCGGGGAACCCTTGGGTGCCGCCCGCTCCACCCCCACCCCCGCCGAGGACGATCGCGTCGATGTAGCGGCACCAGGAGGGGATTGCGATGGTGCTGGTGGCGGTGACCGGCGTGGAGATGGCGGACTGGGCAGTGAATCCGCTGGCCGCGAGGTCGGTGCTGGCGGCGTGCTCGCGGCCGGTGAGCACCGCGAGCGCAGTCGCGTTGTCCCCTCCGACGGCAACGTCATCGCCGGGGAGTGCCAGTCCGACCGCGGTGGACAGGTCGAAGCCGCCACTATGGTCGCGCCCGGTGAAGCCGAGTGTTGCGGCGTCGAAAGCGGCGGCCAGGTCGAGCCCGCCCAATCCCAGCCGCGCCCAGTCCGTACCGGCCGCGGGGTCTCGGCCAGTGAGGGTGGAGGTGAGTATCACGGCGGCACGGTCCGCGGCCACAGCGACATCGAGCCCTGTCAGGGCGGGGATGGTCGCCGCGTAGTCCGTGCCGATTCCGCCATCTGAACCCGCGAGTTGCGGCACAATCTGCCAGCCGCCGCCCTGGCTGCCGCCGGGGATCACCCGGTCCACGGGCCAGCCCGCGCCGCCCTGCACAGGCGGGACCGGGACAGTGGTCCACGGCATCAGGGGCCCTCCGGTATCACTGCGCAGCCAGCCAGTCGGTGAGCCGCGCGACCGCGGTCCCGTGGTCCATCTGCTCGTCCCAGCGGACCAGCGGGGTGAGGCCGTTCGTCGGGTCGCCGTCTGCGTCGATCGGCACACCGTTCTCGTCGGAGAGGAACACCTCCGTGCCGGTGGCGGTGAAGAAGTCCAGGCACGAGATCGCGTAGTGCTGGCCGTCGTCGGCCCGGTAGAGCTTGGTGACGGGGCACATCCACGTCATGTCCATCACGAATTGCACGGTCACGCTCCCGTCTTGGTGAGAACCCACATCACGCCCGCAGCACCGAGGCCGCCTGCGCCGCCCGCGTTCGTGCCGGTAGGGCCACCACCTCCGC
>NZ_CBCRZG010000043.1:0-7106 GCF_965137015.1 Tsukamurella hominis
CCCGCCCACCGCGCCACCTCCAGCACACCCGAGCGGGCCCCGGCCTCCACCACCACCAGCGCACCGGCGAGCGTCCCCACCAAGCGGCGAGCATCCATAGACCGGAAACGAGACGGCACCACCCCCGGCGGATACTCCGACACCACCACCCCACGCTCGGCCCGAGCACGACGGAACAAACCCGCGTGTCCCGCCGGATACGGGCGGTCCAGGCCGCACGGGACCACCGACACCGACGCGCCGGTCACGTGCGGCTCGTGCTCGGAGATCCGGCCCAGCGCGCCGCGCATGGCGGCACCGTCGATGCCGTAGCCGCCGCCGGTCACCACGGTGTACCGGCGGGCAGCCAGTTCGCCGCCCAGCTGGTCGGCGATGACCTCCCCGTAGCTACTGGGGGCGCGGGTACCCGAGCAGGCCACCGAGCGCTGCAGAAGGCCGTTCAGGGGCTCGTCTCCGAGCACCCAGAGCGCGACGGGCCGGGATTCCCGCCACAACTCGTCCAGCGCGCCTACGGGCCTCTGGGGGCGCTGCGCGAGCCGTTCCAGCGATGCGGGCCACTCCGCATCGTCCGGCGTCACCAGGCGGCCACCCAGCCGCGCGATGAACGCCAGATCCGCCGTCGCGTGGTCGCCGGCCCGCTCGGCAGCGACCGCCAGAGCCCGCAGCGCGTCCGGGGACTCGGCGCCCGACGCGAGCGTTCCGCGCCGCAGCATGGCGGCGGCGTCCACCGGCCCATGCGCCGCGATCAGCGACCAGACCAGGCCGCCGCCACCGGGCACCGCCGACGCGGCGCGACTCAGGTACGCGTACGCCACCCGCTCCACCGAGCACTCGCCCTGCTCGGCCACCGCCTGCGCGCGCATCACGCCTCCTCCACGTCCAGGCGGTCCACCGACACCTGCGCGCGCCGCTCGTACAGCTCGTCGATCAGCTGCTCGTCCGTGAACTGGTTGCGCACCAGGTCTTCCAGGTCGCTATCCGACATACCGCGCCGCAGATCCGAGAGCGTCATCGTCAGACTCAGCGTCACCTCGATCTCCACGTCGTAATCGCGGCGGCGGCCCTCCAGGTCGTGCAGGTCGCAGAACTCCTCGAAGACCGAGCACAGGCCGTGCGCGTCGGCCCAATCACACGCGTCCTCGTTCAGCTGCGCGATCCACCGGGAACGCTGCGCGTCCGCCGCCTTCAGGCCCTCGTTCTGCGACCGCAGCGTCAGCGCTTCCGCCTCGAGCTCACGCACCCGCGCTTCCAGGCCCGCCACCTGGGACGAAACCTCAGCGTCCGTCACGGTCTGATCCATGGCAGTGGTCAAGTTGACCAGCCCCTTTCAGGCTTCAACAGGAGCCGCCCGAGACGCCCAACGCGTCCCACAAAAGCGGCCTAACCTGTCCTCACAGCATACCCCATCGACGCCGAAACATGCAGGCCAACACCGGTAACGGGGCTTATCGTCCACCCTCCCCACCCACGGCGGGTTGGGAGGGTGGAGAGAAGTTGGTCAGCGGACACAGAGGGGCGGGCGGTGCGTCCGTGAAGAACGCTCCGCCCGCCCCTGTTTGCTGGGCCGCTAGTCGGCCAGCTCCGCCCACCTATCCGCCGCGGTGTCGGCGTACCCGTCGATGTGGTCGCGCCCCGGCGGGTCGGTCAGTGCGGCGAGCAGGCACGCCCGCACCTCCTGGGACGATGCCGACTCGATGTGGCTGGCGCACATGTGCATCCAGTCGTCGGCGTCCCAACCGCGTCCCGCATCGACCGTGTAGACGGTCGCGTCGTCGACTCGTTTGCCGCCGACGAATACGGTCACGTCGGTGCCACCCTCAGGATCGCGGACCGCGACCACCTCCACGGGCGCGCTCACGCCAGTCCCTCGGCGACCACCTGGGCGTCGTCGCGCGGGTCCATCGCGGGATCGATCCCCGGCAGCTTCACGCCCAGGTGCTCGGCGTGGGCGATGCTCGCCTGCGCCAGCAGCCGCCCCACCTCGTCCGGGTGCGCGCCCGCGGAGAACGCCGCGGCGAGCAGCCGCGCCAGCACCACCGGGCGGCGGCCCTTGAAGGCGGCATCGAGCGCGATCCCCACCATGGGGCCGTCCCCCGCCACGTACGCGAATGCCGCGTAGGCGGTGAGCGCTTCCGCTCGCGCCGCGCCGCGCACCCGCGTGGCGATCTGCCGCACCAGCTCGCGCGCCTGGTCGGCCGACGGCGTGAACGCCATGCCCACGAACACATCCCGGGCGAACGGATCGAGCACGGCCGCAGCGAGCTGGGCGACCCGTTCGTCGGTGAGCGCTCCGATACCGTCCGCCGCCTGGGCCGCGCCGATGAGGTCGCGCGCCGCGTCCGCCGCTCCGTCGGTCCCCTGCGCGGCCCGCGCCGCCTCCACGCGCGCGGTCGCCACCACGGCCGTGCACGGGGCCAGCATCGCCACCATCGCTTCACGCGACTCCACCGGCACGCCCTCGTGCGCGGCGAGCTGCGTCAGCGCGGGGACCGACCGGTAGTCGGCGACCGTGCCGGTCCTCGCGCAGCAGTCGCACCACCACGAGGCATCCGCCCGCAGTTCCGTGACCACCAGGACCGACCTGACGTTGTGCCCGTCGAGCATCCCCCGCACCTGCCGCGCCACTTCGTCCCGATCGCTCACGCTGTCGTGAACCACCACAGCGACCAGGTCGCTGAAATAGAAGTCCTCGCACGCGTGCGCGAGCATCCGCACGCTCTCCTGCGCGCCCTCCACCGAGGCCCGCGACACCTGCCCCGAAGGACGCAGTTCCAAGTCCGTCCGCGCCGTCGCGCCGAGCACGCCGTTCGGCGTCAGGTCGATCAGCACCAGCGACCGGCGCGGCACGAACCCGAGCAGGATCGGCGCAGCCGCGAGCAGCTCGCCGAACGAGCGAATCTTCAAAGCCGACATGATGAATCCCCTTTCGAAGGATCGCGGATGTCGCCCGACGCGCCTGACTGCGCACCACAGAAGCGACACCCGCACCGGAAGGCGATCACTCCCCCTTCCGATACCAACAACACTACCGCAGGACACCGACAGATTGAACAAGAACCCGCAGGTCACACGCTATTTCTTCGCCGTGCCGGGAACGGTATTTCCACCCTCCCCACCCACGGCGGGTTGGGAGGGTGGAAGGAAGAATCGCGGCAAGCAAAGCCAACTTGGGGGGAACGAAGGCGCGGGCCATGCGGGAGACCGGCGCCCTTTGCGCCGGCCGCGCAAGGGGCCTCGAGGACGGGGGCGCCGCCCCGCGGCAGCGACCGCCCGCCTCGTCGAGGGCCTGGCCGAGGCCGCTCTGGGTGTGCCGCCCCCTCGTCGAGGGGGCGCAGGGATGTATCGCGAGGCATGCAGAGGCCTCAGCGGGCGCCTCAGGGCGCTCGTTGCGCATACCTGAACGCGCGCGGGAGCCTGGCCGTCCGCTAGGAGAGGTGCGGCGCGGTTGGCCAGAGCCTCGGCGTAGGGCCTACGCGGTAGCCGCTGGCGAGAGGCAACAGGAATCGATCGCCGGCGGGCGATCGCCCGACCGGTCCGGTCAGGATGCCTTGCGGCGGAGGTCCCGGTTCAGGGTGTACTCGCGGGAGCGCTGCCACGCCTGACGCACCTTCGCTTCGCTGATGCCGAAGATCTCGCTCAGGGAGCGGCGCATCTGCGGGGATAGCTCGGTGTTGCCCATCTCCATCGATACGACCGAGTTGTTGCTCTTCATACCGAGTTTCACCGACAGGGCGGCGATCGAGTACCCGTTGATGATCCGGAAGTAGCTCAGATCCTTGTCGTATTCCTCGACCCGGTAGAGCGTGGCCGGCTCGACACCGAGAGTCTCGGCCAGGCGCACGATGTACGCCGGCCGCGGCGTGCTCAGGCCGCGCTCGTAGCGGGAGATCATGTTCTTGTTCAGGCCGGCCTGCCGCGCGAACTCGGCGGAGGTCCAGCCCTGGGCCTTGTACAGGCTGATGAGGGCGTCGCGGTCGAAGAAATCCGAGATGACGTCCGACATGTCCTGCCCTCTCCGATGGTCAAGGCCCGTGTGTCCGCTGGTGACGCGGTTGCGGGTTCGGTTGCAGCTTAGCCGACCGAGGTTGGCGTCGTCTACGACGAACCGCGGGGTCCGCCGGCAGGCAGGCCCGTGCTCGCCCGCACGTCACTGGCGTTGTCGGCGCCGGCCTTTGTGACAGCTCGTCGCGCGGGGCGATCGCCGCGAAACCTCATCAGTCACACGCGTAACACGTGCGCTGGGATAAGGACCGGCGGGGGTCGACATGCTTGCGCAATCCGGCCCAAGGTGGCAGGGTTCCATACCAGGCTCTCACTGATGAGAGTGCCAGTTGTTCCGCCGGCGAGCTTCAAGGGAGGGTCACCCGCCGTCACCCCGACGCGCAGATGCGCAGATCGCACAACTAGGTGCCGCGATCACGAACAACCTCATACCGGAGCTCACACCGCCCCTAGACCGCGGAAATGACGAAAGGCCCCCCTGGGCAATAGGGAGGCCTCCGCGCGAAAGCTACGTGAGCTCTCACTCTCCAGAAAGGAGTTGACGTGCAAGTCGGCTCTGACGGTACACGTTTGCGCAAAACAGTGTCAATGACCCTCGGCGCCACCAGCAGGCCGGCCGCGTACTCGCGCGCCTGCACCACGTCGACCTCCACCGCCGCCCTCGAGGCGCGTGACGGGAAATCCGTCCGAGGCACGTATATGACCAGTGAGCCCTTCAGCGGCCGCGTCATGATCTCCAACGTCGCAGCAGCGCGCGCCGCTCTAGGCCTCGGCGCGCCTACACAGCCCGTCCATCGCACCGTGATCGGATGGGATGGCCCTGTGCTTTCCGTGCGGACGCCCGCCCGGAACGAAACCGGCTACCAGCAGGAGTGTGATCGAGGACCCACGTAGAAGCGAGATACCTCAACACGGACATCTCAATAGCGGAGAACCACGACGCCGAAGCCCCCAGAGGGGGTGGCTTGTCAGACAGAGTTGGCGAAGATCCGAGTTGGCGCTCGGATGGCGTATTGCACGAAGTTGGCGCTTCGAGCAGTTCTCCCGGAAACCGGAAGGGATTACCACACCAGGTGATGCCGATAGTAGCGCTTGCCTCCGCAACCACGCAAGCCCCCACTCGCAACTCCACGCGCGCCGCGTGTACGCACCGCGGCAGCGCAGCACGTACCTCCGCGTGCCCTCACAACAGTGCCGCCAGCTCGACCGCCGGCGCACTCACCAACGTCACGCGCGCCGCCCTTCAGCCGCGCGCCATCTCATCCTGCTCCGCTGCATCGCACCCGCGGCCGCCGCGCGCCGGCGCGACCGATGCAAGCACCTCGAGCTGTCCTGTTCCCCGGCATCGAGGAGGTGAGCGCCAGGCACCGACCCAGTAGCCGCGGCGCCGCCGAACGGACCCCGTTCCGCCGGCCACCGGGACTGCTCAAAGTACAGCGCAGGAGCGCAGAGCTCAGCCCAACTTTTGCCGAGTTGAGACCGAGCCGAACGCGAGGACAAGCGCCTCGCCAGCCCTGAAGTTGCAGCTTCAGAGCGCGCTTCCTGTCACAGATCAACCAGGAAGGAAATGCCTGATGGGCACTTCCCACGGTAGCGCATACCCAAAATCAGGTACACCCACCACCGGCACCGAGGTCGAACTCGCCGCCGCCGACGACACCGAGGTCGACGAGCTCATCGCCGCGATGAACGCACCACAGCGCGGCGCGTCCTGGCGGCCGCCGTCGCGGTGTCCCCTCAAGCGCTCGAAGGACGCGGCCGAGCAGCTCGACGCCGCCGGGTGGCCGCCCTTGACGTGGACGACCGATAGCGGCTGGCGCCATCAAGTCCGCTCGTTCTTCACCACCGAAGAGGGCGAGGCACTGCGCACCGCGAATCGGAACGAGAAGATCGCGCTCGACCGTTTCCTGCAGATCGCGTTCACGATGGCTGGATTCGCAGACACCAGCACCGGCCGCGGTTGCACCGCCGCGTATGTGACGATCGCGCGCCGGGCGGGCGAAACCGGCAGCGACCGCGCATGCAGGAACGCTGTCCGCCGCACCTACAAGCTCCTCGAGGCCGCAGGCTTCGCGCTCCTGATCACCGAGGGCCGCAACTACCTGACCACGCTCGAGCGGGAAGCCGCCAAGGCCTACCACGGCCACGACCAGGCGCACGTCGCGCGCACCATCGCGTTCGTCTCGCCGCCCGAGATGGTTGCACGATTCGGCAACGGGATCACCGCCCGCCGGCACTCCATGCGCACCCGGCGCCGGCACACCACCGCGACGAAGGCCCCCGGGCACCGCCGCCCGGCCAGTGCCCCAACCACGTCGTCCCCGGTTCCTCGCCCGGACGCGACTCCGCAGAGCGTGAGCGCCACGGCCACCAACATCAGCGTTGCAGCGCCGACCTGCGGCGGGACCCTATCTCCGCTAGGAGATACAAGCTCTTCATCTCTTGTAAGAGATGAATCACCAAACGCGCCCGCGGGGCGCGCGCGGGGGGATCGATCTCGCACACCGGCCAGCCTGACCACTCCGCGGTCGCTGGCCCTGCAACGGCTCGGAGCCGCGCTCATCCACCCTGTCGACGGGATCTTCGGGCTCCGCGGTCAGTTCGCTCAACAGCCAGGACTTCCCCAGCCCGGAACGCACGTCGGGCACGTCTGCAAGCTCATCGAGGACGTCGGCATCGACCCCACTCGCTGGACCGCCAAGGACATCATCCAGCGACTCGATGAGGCCGCCGCCAGGCGCGGCGCCACGATGGCCATCGTCGACGCCACCGACCGCCTTCGCTATCTCGCGTGGTGCATGAAGCGCATCGACTGGACCGGGCCCAGCCCCTCGGAGATCCGCCGCAAGGCCGCCGACGAGCGCGCCGTCCAGCGCGCCTGGGCACGAGCGCAGGCCGAGCTCGACGCGCTCCTCGCCGCCCCGGCACCGACGGAGCAGCGCCGCGCCGAACTGCGCGACGGATGGGCCGGCCAGTACGCCAGCACCGTCGGCCGCGGCCGCACCTCTCAGCACGTCCAGTCGAGCCGCGCCGACGTCCGTGCTGCGCTGCGCACCTCGTGGAAGACCAGCCCGCCGCCCGCACCTGCGGGCCCGCAAGACCCG
>NZ_CBCRZG010000044.1:0-7078 GCF_965137015.1 Tsukamurella hominis
CCCGCGTCCCCCGCGGGGCCGCGGCCGCAGTCGTGACCGCGAGCCCGGCCGACGGTCCGCCGCCCCCGCCCCCCAAGCGCCCGCGCCGAAGAAGGTCCGCCGCAAGCGCAAGCTGCACCCCTTCCGCTGGCTCGGCGTCTTCCTCGTGCTACTCCTGGTCGGCACGGTGGCGGGAACGATCTACTTCGACGGCAAGCTCACGCGGATCGACGCGCTCGCCTCGTACGCGGGCCGCGTCGCCGACACGCCGGGCACGAACTGGCTGCTCGTGGGTACCGACGCCCGCGAGGGCCTCACGCCCGCGCAACAGAAGGCGCTCGCCACCGGCGGCGACCTGGGCGGCGCCCGCACCGACACGATCATGCTGGTCCACGTCCCGAAGTCCGGCGACGCGACCGTGGTCTCGATCCCCCGCGACCTCTACGTGCAGATCCCCGGGCAGGGCGGGCACAAGATCAACGCCGCCTACTTCCTCGGCAGCACGTCGGGCAACGGCGACGCGGCCGGCGCGCAGCTGCTCGTGCAGACCTTCGAGAAGGCCTCCGGCGTGCGCATCGACCACTACGCGGAGATCGGCTTCGGCGGCTTCGCGACCATGGTCGACGCGATCGGCGGCGTCGAGATGTGCCCGAAGTACCCGATCAACGACCCCAAGGCCGGCCTGCGGATCAAGGCCGGCTGCCAGACGCTCGACGGTGCACAGGCCCTCGGCTACGTGCGCACCCGCGCCACCCCCAACGCCGACCTCGACCGGGTCGTGCACCAGCGCGAGTTCATGTCGGCGCTGTTCAAGGAGGCGACCTCGCCCACGACGCTGCTCAACCCGTTCGAGATGTGGGGCCTGTCGAACGCGGTCGTCGAGGCGCTGTCCGTCGACAAGGACACGCACCTGTGGGACCTCGCGCGTCTCGCGTGGGCCATGAGCGGCAGCACCGTCACCACCACGACGCCCACCGCGGGCAGCGAGTACACCAGCGACGGCGACTCCCTCGCGTGGGGCAAGAACACCGACGAGTTCTTCGGCCTCCTCGCCGCCGACCAGCCCGTTCCCGCTCGCCTCCTCAGTGGGACCCCGGGAACCGGTTAAGGTGGCGCCATGACAGAACGCGGCCGCATCGGCCGTCCGCCGAAGGTCAACCGGGAGCAGGTCGTCGCTGCCGCGGCCGACATCCTCACCACCGACGGCCCGCTGAAGTTCTCGATGCGCACCCTCGCGGCGCGCCTCGACATCAGCGCGATGGGCATCTACCACTACTTCGACTCGAAGAACGACCTGCTGGGCGCCGTCCTCGAGCACCAGTCGTGGAACACCCCCGTGCCCGAGTTGGCCGAGGACCCGCACGAGCGGCTGGTGCAGCTCCAGCTCACCGTGATCGAGCACCTCACGCAGCATCCGTGGGTGATCGACGTGCTCTCGGGTGACGAGATCATCGACGCCTACTCGGCGTGGGCCTTCGACGAGTTCCTGCGCACCACGGACGAGATCGGCATCCCCGAGCAGGAGGCCCTGCACCTGCTGCTGGCGCTGTGGCGGTTCACGATCGGCGAGGTCACGGTGCGCACCAACCAGGCGATGCGCGACGCCCGCCCCTCGTCGAGCGCGTGGATCGACCGGGAGATCCCGCAGCACGTGCTGGGCCGGCCACGACTGTCGAGCGCGCTCGGCTCGCTCGCACCGAGCGCCGAGACCTACGACGTGCGGGAGACCATCCGCGCGTACCTCCGCGGCGCCCTCGGCGACCGCTTCCGCGGCTGACCCGGCCGGGGACGGATCAGCCGGGCCCGTCTACAGCGAGACCTGGCGGCCGCGCAGGCCGTCGCGGGAGCGCCGCTGCGCGCCGGTGAGCTCGGAGTCGTCGGCCAGGGCCTCGGCGAGGCGCTTCGCCAGTTCGACGGTGCCTGCCACCCACTCGTCGGGGTGCGACTCGCGGTCGAGGTCGAAGACGGGCACGAGCAGGCCGTCGGACCGGAACGAGCCGGCGAACCGGGAGCCCTCGCCCACAGTGAGGCCGCCGGCGGCGTGCACGCGGGCCAGCGCGGCCATCAGCTCGTCCTCGGGCGCGGGATGCACCCAGCGCAGGTGCGCCTTGGAGCCGGTGTCGGCCCACCAGGGCGCGCCGATGCCGTCGGCGCCCAGGTCGAGGCGGGCGGCCGGGGTGATGAGCGAGTTGGCGTGCTCGACGAGCTGCCGGGTCTGCGCGTCGGCCTCGCCCGCGAGCCACCAGTCGAAGTCCTTGTGCACGGTGACCTCGAGCGGCGCGGCGGCGTCGAGGACCTCGAGCAGGGCACCGTCGGACTCCTCCGACAGCGCCTCCCCCACCGCGGCGTCGGCGGCGAACCGGGCGGCGCCGGCGAGCGCGGCGCCGGGCTGCAGCGGGCGGGTCGCGGTCTGCAGGGCGGCGTAGCCGATGACCCCGTCGGCCTCCTCGCGGACCAGGGCCTGTGCGGCGCCCGGGAGCACCGTCGCGAGGCGGATTTCGCGGTTCGCGCCGGCGACCTTCAGCGGCGCGGTGGCGCTGGGCACGAAGTTGCGCAGCGCGACGATGTCGCACTCGGCGGCGAGGCCCTCGAAGGGGCGGCCGGTGTCGGCGACGCTCGCCTCGGCGCGGGCGCGCTGGGCGGCCAGCTTCTCGGCACGGTTCGATCCCTCGCGGGGAGTGGCATTGCGTTCGCGTCTACCCATGCCCGGCAGCCTATCCTCGCAGCCAGGAGCGCGTGCGGGCCGGGTGGTTGGTGGCGACCCACTCGACGCCGAGGCCGTTGCACAGGGCCACGTCGGCCTCGGAGTCCACGGTCCAGCAGTAGGTGAACCGCCCGGCGGCGCGGGCCTTGGCGACGGTGTCGGGCCGCTCGCGCAGCGAGTCCACCGACGGCCCGATGCCCTGGGCGCGGACGGCGGTGGCCGCGCCGCCGCCGAGCAGCCGCGAGGCCTCGCCGAGGAGCACCGCGGGCACGCCGGGGGCGTTGCGGCGCACGCGCCAGATCGCGGAGCCGGAGAAGGAGATGACGATGACGGGCGCGTCGGCCGCGTCGTCGGGCTTGGCGAGTCCGTGGCGCTGCAGGGCCGCGAGCAGCTTCTGCTCGACCATGCCGCCGAACCGGACGGGGTGCTTGGTCTCGACGAAGAGCTTGCGGCCGGACGTGCGCGCGAGCTCGATCAGCTCATCCAGGGTGACGACCGACTCCGGATGACCGGGCCGCTTCCACGAGCCGAAGTCCATCGCCCGCAGGTCGGCGAGGTCGAGCTCGGAGACGGCGCCGGTCCCGTCGGACGTGCGCTCGACGGTGCGGTCGTGCAGGCAGACGAGGTGCTGGTCCTTGGTGAGCCGGACGTCGCACTCGATGGCGTCGGCGCCCTCGGCGACCGCTGCCTCGAACGCGCTCATGGTGTGCTCGGGGTACTCGCCGCTGGCGCCCCGATGGGCCACGATCCCCGCTACGCCGCCAGCCATCGCGTCCCGTCCTCCTGCTCCCGGGCCGTCGGCCCCCCGTCGATCAGCGCGACCAACCGTGCCGTGACCAGCAGGAACGCCCCGCTCAGCAGGTAGGTCAGCGCGGTGTAGACCATCGCGTCGGCGCCGTGCTGGAGGCCGCCGGCCGCGCGCGAGTACGCCACGCACCCCACGGTGACGATAGTCAGCGCGACCCACCCGGCCCACCATCGCCGGATGAACATCGCGCGACGATCCGTCGGCTCCCCCGCCGCGCGCCGCTGCGCGTCGGCGAGTTCGAGCACGAGCACCGGCGCGGCCACCAGATTCACCACCGGGACCAGGCAGTACACCCACAGCTGCCAGGCCGGGCGCGGCTCTCGGGTGCCGAGGTCCGCGTACGCGCGCTCGCGCGCCACCCGCAGCCACAGCGCGAGCACCACGAACAGCGCGATCACCGCGAGCACGGCGAGCCAGCCCGCCGCGAAGACGGCGACGGTGGCGATCGCCGCGAGCCAGCCCGGCACGGGCCCGGACCGGTTGATCACGAGCAGGAGATACGCCAGGCCCTCCACGATCGCCGCCGCGAACACGATGCCGGTGGTCAGCCGCAGGACGAAGGGGGTCGCCTCGGCCGCGGCCTCCGCGGTGGTCGGCGCGGCGGGCGCGGCCGGGGTGAAGTCCTGACGCAGGCCCCAGCGCGGGATCGCCGGGTAGCGCGGCGTCGGCTTCGGGGCCGACGGTGCGCGCCGCGGCACCGGGAGCGTCTCGGGCGGGCGCCGGGCGAGCCAGCGGAGCCGGCTGCGGGGCTGGGCGGTGCGCGCGGGACTCGGGTGCATCAGACGGCCCCCGGGCTGCCGTCCGGCCGCACGACGGGCCGCCCCACGGACGCCCAGGCGATCATCCCGCCGTCCACGACGGCGGCCTCGATCCCCACGGTTTCGAGATAGCGCACGGCCTGTTCGGAGCGGCCGCCGCCGCGGCAGATCACGTACACCTGGTCGTCGAGATCGATCTCCTCGAACCGCACGGGCAGGTCGGGCAGCGGCAGGTGCACGGCGCCCGGCGCGTGACCGAGATCCCATTCGCCCTGGTCCCGGACGTCGAGCACAGTGAGGCCCGGCGCCGCGGCGAGGTCGGCGGGCAGCGCGTCGACGGGGATCGGACCGTCTGCGGGGTAGTCCGTCATGACTCCAGTCTTCCACGCGCGATGGGGACCGCCGACGATTCATCCACAGTTTCCACAGGCTCATCCACAACTTGAGGGTTGTGCGGCGAGCCCTTCACCAGCGCGGATTCCGCGCCCTGTGGATCGAGCATGTCAAGCCCCGAAATTCGCCCACAGGCCGCGGCGCTGCAGGCCGGCGATCGCACCGTCGAGCACGCCGGCCGTGACGGAGGCGGCGAGACCGGCCCCATCGACCGCGGTCCCGCCGAGCAGGCGGGCGAACAGCGGCTTCGGGGTGTGCATGGCCTCGATCTCGGCGTCGGGGAAGCGCTCCTCGAGGACGCCGCGCAGGGTGCCGACGCCGTCGGCGAGGCCCAGGTCGACAGCCTTGCGGCCGATCCACACCTCGCCGGTGAACAGGGCGGGGTCGTCGCCGAGCCGATCGCCGCGGCGGCTGATGACCCACTCGCGGAAGGCGCTGTGGATATCGCCCTGGAGGCCGTGCAGCCATTCGACGTCGCCCTCCCGGACGTCCTCGAACATGTCGAGCCGGTGCTTGGCGTCGCCCTCGGTGAAGACGCGGCGCTCGAGGCCGATCTTCCCGATCAGCTCCTTCGCGCCGAAGCTCGCGGAGATCACGCCGATGGATCCGACGATGGAGGTGGTGGTCACGAAGATCTCGTCGGCGGCGCAGGCCAGCCAGTACCCGCCCGACGCGGCGACGTCCTCGCAGAAGGCGAGCACGGGCAGCTCGTGCTTCGCGGCCAGCTGTCGGATCCGGGCGGCGATGAGCTCCGACTGCGCCGGCGAGCCGCCGGGGCTGTTGAGGACCAGCGCGACGGCGACGGCGTCGTCGGTCTCGAAGGCGCGACGCAGCACCGACTCCACGCCGGCCAGGTTGAGGGTGCCGCGGCCGAGCCCGCCCGACATGGCGGGCGCCGCGATGGGGCCTTCGAGGCGCACGACGGGGACGACGCCGCCGGCCTGCCCGAGGGCGGCGCGCACGCGGTGACTGGCGGCCTTGGCCGCGTCCTGCAGATCGGTCACGAGGGGACTCATGGACCCGACGGTAGCGGGCGAATCCGACACTCCGCCGTCGCCGCAGGTCAGGGCGCCAGCGGAGAGCCGGGGAGGTTCCGCGCGAGGGTCCACACCACGACCAGCACGCCGACGGTGATCCACAGGTACTTGTTCTGCGGCACCGCCGGCACGGTGAATCCGACCCGCCGGCCGAGCCAGGCGAGCCACAGCCACGCCAGGACCGCGCCCGCCGGGTAGATCAGGGCGTTGGAGCCGAGGGCGGCGAGGAAGTCGCCGTTGGTGACGTCGTTGACCGCGCGCAGCCCACCGCAGCCGGGGCAGTACAGGCCGGTCGCGGCGAACAGCGGGCACACGCCCCAGCTGTTCTGGACGTGCGGATCGCGCAGGTGCAGCGCGAGGACGACGGCGCCCGTGCCCGCCGCGGCGGCGATCGGCCACGCGGACGCCCGCAGGCGCACGGACGGCGACGGCGCGGTCGTGGTCATGGCTTCCAGGTTAGCGCCGGGCGCGGACGTCGCGCGCGGACGCGTCGGCCCGGCCCGGCGAGGCGCGCGGGTCAGAAAGCGGAGGCGAACGCGAGGCCGCCGAACAGGCAGCCGAAGGAGACGAGGGCGTCGAGCAGCGCGTATCCCCAGGCGTTGCGCCGGTTGAGCAGGTTGAGCACCGCGTGTGCGCCGAAGGTGGTGCCGAGCAGCAGCGACGTGAGGAAGGTGATGGCCAGGACGTCGAAGGTGCCCGTGTAGCTGCAGGCCATGGCCGCGCACTCGCGGATCGAGGGCAGCGCACGCACGGCGAGCGCGAGGTTGACGATCGTCGCCGTGAAGGAGGCGACGAGCAGTGTCATCGACACGACGATGTCGGTGCGGGTCTGGCGGCCGCCGACGAGGGTGCGGATGCGGCCGGCCCGATCACCACTGAGGCGCTGGGTGCGCGCCCCGAAGCTGGTTCCGGTCATGTCCACCATGTTCCCGCGCCGGACCCGGGATTCCAAGCGTTTGCGATAGGAACCGGCCGCGTTTCTATCGGACGTTGCCGCGCCACCGCAGGTGGACGCCGTAAATGAATCCGTCGGTCTACTAGGTCACATTTGCTTGAATGAACAACAAACATCGGACATTCTCGGCCCGACTGTCCACCGGCGCCGATTCGCGCCGCCTTGCGGGATCGATTTCCTACTCCCCTGTAGGTCCGCTACAGTGTTCCACACCACACTTGTGACGAGCTTCACAAGTGCAACACACGGAAGGCGGCGCGATGACGGTCAAGCACACTCACTCCCTGGCCGCCGGGCCCGACGCCGCATCGCGCAGCTCCTGCACCGTGTACTTCTCGCGCTCGCTGACCCGCACGCTGCTGACGGTGGCCGTGCTCGCGCTCGCGCTGGCACTCATCGTCGTGCTGGGCTGATCCCGCCCGACGGTCC
Source organism: Tsukamurella hominis (assembly GCF_965137015.1). NCBI lineage: Bacteria > Bacillati > Actinomycetota > Actinomycetes > Mycobacteriales > Tsukamurellaceae > Tsukamurella > Tsukamurella hominis. The sequence continues at coordinate 7,064 of NZ_CBCRZG010000044.1, forward strand.
GCCCCCGCCCGCTCG
>NZ_CBCRZG010000045.1:0-5952 GCF_965137015.1 Tsukamurella hominis
GGCTCCGCCCCCGCGACCGTCCACGCCCCCAGCCCGGCCCGGGCCGGGGCGGCCCGCGCCGGCCGGCCGCGCGGCGCCCGGCGTCGGCCCCGGTGCGCCGCCGGTCATCAGCGTCCGGAATCTGGTCAAGAGCTACGGCGACGTGCGCGCGGTGGACGGCGTCTCCTTCGACGTCGCCGCCGGCAGCACGTTCGCCTTCCTCGGCACCAACGGCGCGGGCAAGTCGACCACGATCAGTTGCATCACGACGCTGAAGTCCGTGTCCTCCGGCACGATCCACGTCGCGGGCCTGGAGGTGGGCAAGCAGGATCTCGACATCCGGCGCGCGATCGGCGTCGTGTTCCAGGAGTCCCTGCTCGATCCGGCGCTGTCGGTGCGGGAGAACCTGGCGCTCCGGGCGACGTTCTACGGCATCGACGGGGCGGCGGCGAAGGAGCGGATCGCGGCGTTGTCGTCGCTGCTCGGGCTGGAGGAGTTCCTCACCCGCCGGTACAAGGCCCTCTCGGGCGGGCAGAAGCGGCGCGCCGACATCGCGCGGGCGCTCATCCATCAGCCGCGGATCCTGTTCCTCGACGAGCCGACGACCGGCCTCGACCCGGACTCGCGCGACCGCGTCTGGACGACCATCCTCGACCTGCAGAAGCGCCTGCGGCTCACCGTCTTCCTCACCACCCACTACATGGAGGAGGCCGAGCGCGCCGACCGCGTCGCGATCATCGACCACGGTCGCATCGTGACCGCCGGTACCCCGACGGAGCTGCGCAGCGCCCACGCCAGGGACGAGCTGCGGGTCACCCTTCGGGATCCGCGCCGCTTCGACGAGGCCGTCGGCCCGCGCGCCCGGCGCGCCGGGAACGAGCGGCGCATCCCCGTCGAATCGAGCCGCGAGGCCATGGCGCTGCTCCGCGACTTCGACACCGACATCGCCGATTTCGAGTTCCGGCACGGAACGATGGACGACGTCTTCCTGGCCATCACCCGGGGAGGTGCGCGATGACACTCGCGAACCTGACCCGGCGCAACGTCGTCGTCTTCTTCCGCGACCCCGCGGCGGTGTTCTTCTCCCTGCTCTCGCCGATCATCCTGTTCGTGCTGTTCTCCGCCTTCCTCGGCGGCGTGCAGACCGATGCGCTGCAGAAGTCCCTGCCCAACGCGAACGCCGACGACGTCGACGCCTTCGTCTACTCCTGGGTGATCGCCAACCTGGTGATGATCGCCACCGCCACGACCAGCCTGTCGGCGCTGGTGGTGTTCGTGAACGACCGGGTGGGCAACGTCTTCCGCGACTTCCTGGTCTCACCGATCAACCGGCTCCAGCTGATCCTGAGCTACCTGCTCGGGGCCTTCCTGGTGTCGGTCGCGCTGAGCGCGACGGTGTTCGTGCTCGCCGACGTCTACCTCGGCGTCGTCCATTCGGCGGCGCTGTCGGTGAGCGCCTTCGCCCAGGCGTTCGCCCAGCTGATCGGCTTCTGCCTGTTGTTCTCGGCGATCTGGAGCCTGGTGGTCACGTTCATCGGCTCCACGGGCGTCTTCACGTCGGTCGCGACGATCGTCGGCACGGCGGGCGGATTCCTGGCGGGCGCGTACATCACCGTCGGGGCGCTGCCGAGCGGCGTCGTGACGTTCATGAACGTGCTCCCCCTGAACCAGGCCGCGACGCTGATGCGGGGGCCGTTCACCCGCGGTCCGCTCGACGCCCTCGTCGGATCCTCCGATCAGGCGCGTGCGACGGTCGAAGCGGAGTACGGCCTCCTGCCGTACATCGCGTCCGCGCAGGTCCCGGCCTGGGCGATCTGGGTGCTCTTCGCGGCGCTGTTCGTGGTCTTCGTCCTCCTCGGCGCCTGGCGCATCGGCCGCAGGATCGGGTGAGCGGTCGTAGCCTGGCCCCATGAGCCCCGCGAGCTTCTCCGTCTCGATCCCGCAGATCCTCGACGGCGCCTTCGACGCCGCCGGCGTCCGCGACTACCTGGTCCGGGCGGAGGAGCTCGGCTTCGAGGGCGCGTGGACGTCGGAGCAGACGGTGGGCGGCGCGGCGATGCTCGCGCCGCTGGAACTGCTGTCCTGGGCGGCGGCGTGCACCAGCCGGCTGCGCCTCGGGGTGGGGGTGATCGTGTCGTCGCTGCACGATCCGCTGCAGCTCGCCGCCGCGGCCACGTCCGTCGACAGGCTCAGCCACGGACGTCTCGACCTGGGGCTCGGCTCGGGCGGCGACTTCCGCCCGTTCGCCGCGTTCGGCGTCGCCCGCGAGAGCTTCATCGCCTCGTACACCGAGGGCGTCGAACTCATGAAAGCCGCGTGGGCGGACGGTCCGACGGTGACCTTCGACGGGCGCTTCCGTCAGGTCGACGGGGTGTCGATACCGCTCAAGCCGGTGCAGCGCCCGCATCCGCCGCTGTGGTTCGGCGGCGGCGCCCCGAAGGCGCTCGCCCGGGCCGTCCGGCTCGGGGACGGCTTCCTGGGCGCGGGATCGTCCACCACGGCGCACTTCCGCGGGGCGGTGGGCACCGTCCGAGACGAACTGGCGCGGCACGGACGGGACGCCGGCGGGTTCCGGATCGGCAAGCGGGTCTACCTGGCCATCGACGACGATCCCGCCCGCGCGCGCCGCGCGGCGGACGAGGGCCTGTTCCGGATCTACGGCGCGCTGGCGGCCCGGTTCGGCGATGTCGCCGTGACCGGGACGCCGGAAGAGGTCGCCGCCGGGATCGCCGAGGTCGTCGACGCGGGCGCGCAGACCGTCCTGCTCAACCCCATGGGCGTCGACGTCGCCGGGGACCGCGAGCAGCTCGAGCGGCTGCACGCCGAGGTGCTCCCCCTGCTCGGCTGACGGGTCCCCTCAGCGAGGACCGGTCGGGCCGTCCCGGCGGATCATCCCAGTACGCGGCGGCTCGACGCCGCGGCATTGTCCGCGTGGGCCCGGCTGCGCGAAGCGGGCGTCACGCACACCACGTCGCCGGCGTACGCCTCCCGCCAGACGAAGCCCTGCCGGCAGGTGTTGGGCCCGTAGGCCCCGCCGCCCGGCTGCCGACGGGATGCCGCGAGCCGGTTCTCCTCGGCCGTCGCGGTCCGGGTGGACGGCGTCACGCAGACGTGATCGGAGGCGCGGGCCTCGCGCCAGACGAAGCCCTGCTTGCAGGTGTCCGGCCCGTACGGCAGGTTCGGTCGGGCGGTGATCGACGCCTCCTCCCAGGGCGAGCACGTCGAACTGCTCAGGACGTGGGTCTCGCAGCCCTGGACCTTCACGGTGTACGTGACGCCCGGGTTCACGGTGTTGATCCGGAAGCTCCCGCGGCGGCCACCGGCCACGGCGTGCTGCGTCTCCGCCCGGCCCGGGCGGCTCCACCGGACGTTGTACGCGTCCCACTCCTGATCGCCCTTCCACTCGACCACGATCGTGGTCCCCGTCTGGTACAGGTTGTCGATGCACGGCTGCCCCACCGCGCACAGCACCTGATCGCCGCCGACCGGCACGGCCGTGGCGGGGGCGGGAACGGCGAGCACACCGCACACGACGGCGCCCCAGGCCACCGCCGCCCCGAGATACCGCGTATCGCGGGGACGATCGCTCCTGCGTGTCCGAGTGCTCATGATGTCTCCTTCGGCCGGGCTGCTGATCCGCCGAGTCAACCGCCGCCACGGCCGCGTGGATAGCGTGCCGGACTACTCGATTCCGGGGCCGCGCTACTCGATCCGCCCGGCGGCGAACGGGCCCCGTCGGGGACCACGAACGCCGCGCGCCGTCCCGCCTCACGCCGCTCACCGCGGTGCGACGCGCACCAGGTCACGTCGCCGTAACAATGCGGCCCGAACCCGGAAACACCGCGCGGGCACCGTGGGCGGCATGGATGTGGAGACGGTGTGCGGGTACTGCGGGGTGGGCTGCGGCCTCACCCTGCAGGTGCGCGACGGTGCCGTCACGGGTTCGGTAGGGACGAAGCACCACCCCGCGAACCGCGGACGGCTGTGCACCAAGGGCACCACCACCGTCGACCTGCTCGCCGCCGGTGGCCGGCAGACCCGCGCGGAGGTGCGTGCGGACCGCGACGCCGACCGCGGCACCGTCGAGCTCGCGGACGCGATCGCGGCGACCGGACGGCGCCTGCGGGAGATCCGGGACGCGCACGGGCCCGACGCGATCGCCCTGTACGTGAGCGGGCAGATGACGCTGGAGGCGCAGTACCTCGCGACCAAGCTGGCGAAGGGCTTCCTGCGCACGAAGTGGATCGAGTCCAACTCCCGGCTGTGCATGGCGAGCGCGGGAACGGGCTACAAGCAGTCCCTCGGCTCCGACGGGCCGCCCGGCAGTTACGACGACCTCGACCACGCCGACGTCTTCCTCGTCACCGGCGCCAACATGGCCGACTGCCACCCGATCCTGTTCCTGCGCATGATGGACCGGGTCAAGGCGGGCGCGAAGCTGATCGTGGTCGACCCGCGGCGCACCGCGACCGCGGCGAAGGCCGACCTGCACCTGCCGATCCGCCCGGGCACCGACCTCGCGCTGCTCAACGGCCTGCTCGCGTTGCTCGTCGCCCGCGGCGCCGTGGACCGGGAGTTCGTCGACGCGCACACCGAGGGCTGGGACGCGATGCCCGCCTTCCTCGAGGACTATCCGGTGGATCGCGTCGCCGAGATCACCGGACTCGACGCGGCCGACATCGAGCGCGCCGCCGACCTCATCGGCGGCGCCGCGAACTGGACCAGCCTGTGGACCATGGGCCTGAACCAGTCCACCCACGGCACGTGGAACACCATCGCGCTCTGCAACCTGCACCTGGCCACCGGCGCGATCTGCCGCACCGGCTCGGGCCCGTTCAGCCTGACCGGCCAGCCGAACGCGATGGGCGGCCGCGAGATGGGCTACATGGGACCCGGCCTGCCCGGCCAGCGCTCCGTCCTCGACGACGGCGACCGCGCCCGCGCCGAGGCCCTCTGGGGCCTGCCGGAGGGCACGATCCGCGCCGAGGCCGGCCAGGGCACCGTCGAGATGTATCGGGAGCTCGCGTCCGGGAACATCAAGGCCGCGTGGATCATCTGCAGCAACCCGGCGGCGTCGATGGCCAACCGGTCCACCGTGATCGACGCCCTTCGCTCGGCGGAGCTGGTGGTCGTGCAGGACGCCTACACCGCCACCGAGACCTCCGCCTACGCCGACGTCGTGCTGCCCGCCGCGCTCTGGGCCGAGACCGACGGCGTGATGGTCAACTCGGAGCGCTCCCTCACCCGCACCGCCGCCGCGACCACGCCGCCCGGCGACGCGCTCCCCGATTGGAAGCTGATCTGCCTGATCGCCGCCGAGCTCGGTCACGGCGCCGACTTCGATTATCCCGACGCCGCGGCGGTCTTCGAGGAGCTCAAGGCCTTCCACAATCCCCGCACCGGCTGGGACGTGCGCGGCGTCGACCACGCACGCCTCGCGCAGGGCCCCGTGCAGTGGCCTGCGGCGCCGGGCGGGCCCGCCCGGAACCCGATCCGCTACCTCGACGAGGACCGGGGCCTCCGGTTCGCGACGCCGACGGGCCGCGCGCGCTTCCTCCCCCGCCCGTACCTGCCGCCCGCGGAGCTGCCGGACGACGAGTACCCGCTGATCCTCACCACCGGTCGCCTCGCGCACCAGTGGCACACCATGACCAAGACCGGCCGTGTCGCCAAGCTCAATCGCCTCAACCCCGCGCCCTTCCTCCAGCTCAACCCGGAGGACGCCCACCGGCTCGGTCTCGCCGACGGCGCGCGGGTGCGGGTCTCCAGCCGGCGCGGCGGGGCGACTCTGCCGGTGGCCGTCGACGACGCCGTCCGGCCGGGAGTCTGCTTCGCCCCCATGCACTTCGCCGACACCTTCGGAGAGGATGTGGCCGTGAACGCGGTGACCAACGACGCCGTCGACCCCGAGTCCCTGCAGCCCGAGTTCAAGGTGAGCGCGGTAGCGCTGACCCCCGTGCCGGCGGACCCGCC
>NZ_CBCRZG010000046.1:0-4671 GCF_965137015.1 Tsukamurella hominis
CCCCCGACCAGTACCCCCGACCACAACTGAATCTGATCCGAACAGCAGTAGTAAAACCCATCGAAAGGAACCATCATGACCGTCAACGACACCACCATCGAGGTCTCGATCACCGTCTACTCCAAGCCGGCGTGCGTGCAGTGCACGGCCACGTACAAGGCGCTCGACAAGCACGTCGGTGCCGACCACTACGAGGTCGTGGACATCTCCCAGGACGACGCGGCGCGCGAGCTCGTGGTCGGCATGGGCTACCTGCAGGCGCCCGTCGTGCTGGTGCGCAACTCCGCGACCGGCGAGCTCGTCGAGCACTGGTCCGGATTCCGCCCGGATCGCGCGAAAGCCTGTGCTAATCGCCGGGTCACCGCGCCCGCCAGCCGCGACGTGACGGCCGCGGTTCCGGCGTGATCGAGCGTCCCGCCCGCGGCGCCGGCACTCGACCGCTTCGGCGGCAGGGAGCGAGTGCGCCGCGGGCCGGGAGACGCTCGCCTTAGCGCGCTTCATGGCCGTAGACCGAGATCGAGGAGACTGCGAAGTCGCCCATTGACGTTCCGGCCGCCGCTTGCGTCGGGCCGGTCGTCGCCAACCCGAGACCGAGGCCGCCGTTGCTGCTGCCGGTGCTCCGCGTCTGCGGGTTCCCGGTCGGCTGAACGGTGCTGCGGATCATGATCTTGATCTGCGAGGCCAGGCGCGGCTGCCGGAACTTCGCGACCGTCTCGTTGCGCGCACCGCGGGTGTCGAGGGACTCCGGAGTCTGCGCGGCACCGTTGTCGCCCGGGGCGCCGTAGAAGTAGATGTCGATGAGCTTGACCACCCGGTGGCGGATCCACTCGTCGGAGCCGTCGGGGTTGACCGCATTGAAGCCCGGAACGATCCCGAGCGCGGACACCATATAGAGCCCGCCCAAGTCGAGCGTGAGCACCTGCCCCGCGGGAATGCCGGCGGTAACGCACACCCAGGCGGTGTTCATCTGACCGTCCGTTGCGAGATCCCCCTTGGTGCTCCCCGCCGGGCATCGCGCTGTCGCGCTCTTGACCGGGATGGCACTGTCCGCCGTCGCCGCCGCGACGGACGGAGTCGCTGCCGGCGCGGTCGTCTCGTCCTGGTCGGCGACGACCGTCGGCTGCGGTGATCCGTTGGTCGTCAGCACGAACACGAGCGCGACGATGAGCACGAGGACTCCAGCCCCGAGGAGCACGGCGCGACGGCTGCGCATCGACGCGGGAACCAAGTCGCCGACCGACTTGCCGAGCTCGACAAAACGCGAGTGCTCGACACCCTCGGATGCGTCGTCGTCGGTCTCCTTCTCCTGACCTTCGAGAGGAGCATTGCGCTCGTCGCGCGGCAGCTCGACAGTGTCGCGATCACTGGGACCATCAGCCGCGGCAGGCGCCGGCCGGACGATCTCGTCGGAGGCATGCCGCTGGGCGCCGGGCGCAGAGTTGTCGATGCCTGCGGCGAGCAGGCTCGCGATGCGATCAGAGGATGCACCCATGGCACCGCTCCTCGACGGGCTGGGCGCTGCCGTGCTGGTGTCGGAAGACTCGACGCGCGGCGACTCCGGAGCATCGAGCGGCGGCGTCCGCGGGACGCTCGGCGCGACGGAGCCGAGCGTCGGGCGCATGGCAGGCAACTCCTCGACCGGATCGTCGAGAGTCGTGTCGGACGCGAAGGCCGATCCGACCATCGCACCGACGTCGAGCCCGAGTGCATCGAGACCGTGAGGCGCATCGTCCTCGGTCGCATCGCTGTCGCTGCGATCGGTCATTGTCACCACCTGAAGGTGTCGCGCCGCAGCGATGGTCCAGCGGCTGGTATCGAGTCAAGTGTAGTGCGGAGGGCGTGAGCGCAGTGGATAGCGACGACCCGCGGTCGCGCACGTGCGCTTGATCGCGCCGCGCGACGATGGCCGGCGCCGCGATCACGACGCTGCGGCGAGCGCGTAGAAGGTGATGTCATTGCGTCGCTCGGACGCGCGATCGCGGAGTCGCTTCGTCGCGCGCCGCAGCCGCGATTCCAGCGCGCTCTCGGACACACCGATCTCGGCCGCGAGCTCGCGAATGGAGATGCCGTCCGACCGCTGATACAGAGCGGCGAGAGTGTCGATGTCCGACACCGAAAGGACCCCGCGATCGCGGGCCCACGCGAGGAGGGTCTCGGTGGACAACAACGACTCGACCGACGGCGGCTCGACGGGCTCCGCAGCGAGATGCTCCGGGAGCTCGTCGGTGGTCGCCAGCTCGCGCTGCTTACGGGTGGCTCCACCGAGGGTGCGCCAGTACAGGGTCTGGCCCGGGTGGTCGGTCTCCGGATCGATCTTCGACAGCGCCGTGAAGAACGCCAGCACGGTCTGCTGGAGCTGCTCGTCGGCGCGGATCCCGAAGTCCGCGGAGTGCACGTGCGCGCTGTGCCGGATGCGGCTGATGCTCGCCAGGTTGGCGAGCGCCAGGACGACGCCAGCACGGTGCGATCCGGACTGGAACAGACGGATCAGTGAGCGCGTGAGCTCGCCGTCGGTATCGCCGCGGTAGTGCTCGACGATGTCGATCATCGTGACGGGTGCGATCTCGGCGATGGCCTGATGGTCGTTGATCCAGGTGCGCAGCTCGGTCGTCGCAGAGCGGGTGGTGATCTCCGAACGCAGCGAGTGGGCGATCGAGTCGTAGGTGGGGGAAGCCGTCGTAAGCATCGGTTCTCCAGAGGCATCGGACCCCTCGTCGGGGTGCTGAGTGATGCCTGTAGTGAACGGCGCGGCGTTGCCCAAATCCTGTTGCTCGGACGGTTGCAGCTGTTGCGAAATCGATAGCAATGCTGCCAATCGAAAGATAACAATTAGATAACGGGCAGATGCTGTGACCTGCGATGATTCGGTCTCGCAACACCTGGACCGGAAAAAAGTTCGCGCCAGTGACGGGAAGACCGATCGCTAGCGAGGCTGCGCAATCACCTGCTGCGGATCGGCTCCGAAATCGCCTCGGATATCAACGCCCGGACCGCCGCCAGATCAGACCTCGACCACGACGCTTCTGTGTGCACCGCCGGCGACGGAAACGTGCTGTGCAGCGCGACCAGCAACCGCGGCGGATACATCACCGAAAATTAGGATCTTTCCTGTGACACGACCGCGTTGCGAGAGGTCTTAGGACGTTGTAGGTGACGCGTTGCACGTAGGGATTGCACGGGGAGTCTTAAGCTCGGCTCCTCTAAAGGCCTTCGGCACGGGCCGAGCTTAAAAGTCCTGTCAAGGATCTGACACCCACGATCGGCAACGGCGCAGGAATCTCCGTCCCAAGTTCCATTTCAAACTGAGGTGACGGGAAACGCGGGCAGGGCACGTATAGGACAAGTGAGCCCCCAAAAGCACCCGCCAAGCCAGACCTCTTCAGGTCCGGCCCGAACACCCCGGACGGAAGGTCACGCCGTGAGCAACGCACCCACCAACGTCATCCCCCTCGTGCGCGACGATGCCGCCGCTGCCGAGGTGCAGATCCGCCGGCACATCGCGCACCTGCGCAGCCTCCTCGACGACCTCTACGACGCTCCCTTCGACGAGAGCTCGTCCACCGATCTCATCAGCGTCCTGGTCAACGATCACCCGGCCTACGTGCAGGCGTACCGCGCCCTGCACCCCGCCTCCTAAACCCACCACCGATACCGCGAAAGGAGCCACGCAATGGCGACCATGTTCCGCACCCGCAAGCCCGCCGTCCCGAGTGACGATCCGTCCGCGTGGATCGACCAGGCGGAGTCCGTCGAACGCCGCCGCCGGCGCTTCGACATCGCCACCAAGGTCGCCGCCTTCGCGGCCCTGGCGATGGTGATCTTCATGTACTTCGACCGACCCGCGAACGAAGCCGCACTCGCCGGCAACTACTCGATCGCCGATAGCTTCTTTGCCGCAGCGTTCGCCGAGGACTTCACCACCTCGATGCTGACCGCGACGAGCACCAACGACAACAACCTTGAACGCTTCGTCCCCACCGAGGGAATGCAACTGCCCTCGGTTGCGAACACCGTCACCGACCCGATCGTCTACCAGCCCCGGCAGACCGAGAACGTCGACGGCGTCGAGGTCTACCGCGTCGTCGTCGGCGTCCGCATCGCCACCGTCGGAGCGAGCACCGCAGCCACCCCCGAACGGTCCTACTTCCAGATCCTCGTCTCGATGCTCAACCGCCGCCCCCGCATCGTCGGCGGACTCACCCCGATCGAGGGTCCGCGCAAGGGCTACGACCTCAACCTCGGGTACCGCAAGTCCGTGTCCAAGAACTCGCAACTGGCCACCGCCGTCACCGGCTTCGCCAACGCCTACCTCACCGGCAAGAACGACGAGCTGGAGCGCTACACGCTCGCCGACGCCAAGCTCACCAGCCTGAGCCCCGCGCCGTACTCCACCGTCACCCTGGCGACGATCCTCGCGGACTCCAACGACGACCAGCCGACCGGCAACCGCACCGTCCGAGTTCTCGCAACCTTCATCGGCCAGACCGCCACCTACACCGCCACCCAGGTCACCTTCCCGCTGACGGTCACGGCCGCCTCCGGACGCTGGCAGGTCTCCGCCATCGACACCTCGCCGCTGCTCAACTCCAACGGCGGCGCCGTCGCAACCCAGGCGCCGAGCACCTCCGCAAAGCCGACCGCCCCGCAGCTGACCCCCGTCACCATCACCCC
>NZ_CBCRZG010000047.1:0-3065 GCF_965137015.1 Tsukamurella hominis
TGGCTATGACAGCTTGAAGAGGCCCCGGCTCGACGGCTAGACCTGGCCCCGTTTGCGACTCGCCGGTGGTGTTGCGACGGTTTGATCTGGCCCCACCTGATGGTTGCTCGTGAACATCGTTTCCGAGCCGAAGCAGGTGGTGGCCAATGATGGGATCGAAGGTGGAGCTGTTCGCGCAGATCCGGCGGGACGCCCGGGTCGAGGGCATGAGTATCCGGGCGTTGGCTCGCAAGCATGGCGTGCACCGGAGGACGGTGCGGCAGGCGTTGTCATCGGCGGAGCCGCCGCCGCGGAAGACGCCGGAGCGGTCGTCGCCGCGGTTGGACCGGTTCAAGGCGGCGATTGATGAGATGTTGCGGTCGGATCTGGATGCTCCGCGTAAGCAGCGGCACACCGCGACGCGGATCCGGGAACGCCTGGCGATCGAGCACGATGCGGTCGAGTTGTCGTATTCGACGGTGCGGGACTACGTGCGGGTCCGGCGGGCGCAGATCGAGGTGGAGGCCGGCCGCCGGACGGAGGTGTTCATCGCCCAGGACCACGCCCCGGGCGCGGAGGCGGAGGTCGACTTCGGCGAGGTCTGGGTGATCCTGGGCGGGGTGAAGACCAAGTGCCACATGTTCGTCTACCGGCTCTCGCACTCGGGCAAGGCCATTCACCGGGTCTATCCGACCGGCGGGCAGGAAGCGTTCCTCGAAGGGCACGTCGAGGCGTTCCGCGAGCTCGGCGGGGTCCCGACCCGGCATATCCGCTACGACAATCTCACCTCGGCGGTGGTCGCGGTCCTGCAGGGCGGAGACCGGCGGCGACAGGAGAACCCGCGGTGGACGTTGTTTCACTCGCACTACGGATTCGATCCGTTCTACTGCCAGCCCGGCATCGCCGGGGCGCACGAGAAGGGCGGCGTTGAAGGCGAGGTCGGATGGTTCCGCCGCAACCGGCTGACCCCAATGCCGCAGGTCGAGTCCCTCGATGAGCTCAACGAGCAGATCAAAGCCTGGGAGGACCGCGACGAGGGCCGCCGGATCGACGGACGACTGCGCACCATCGGCCAGGACTACGAGCACGACCGAGCAGCGCTCGCGCCGCTGCCGGTGGAGGATTTCGACCCGGGCCTGATCCTCACACCACGGGTCGATCGGTCGGCGATGATCACCGTTCGGATGGTGAAGTATTCGGTGCCGGCGCACCTGATCGGCCGCCGAGTCCGCGTCTCACTACAAGCCTCCCAGCTGCTGGTCTACGACGGCCGGACCCTGGTCGCGCGGCATCCACGGGTCGCCGGCCGCGGCACCGCGAAGATCGACCTCGACCACTACCTCGAGGTGCTCAAGTTCAAACCCGGTGCCCTGCCGGGATCAACGGCGTTGGCGCAGGCCCGCGCTGCCGGGGTGTTCACCGCCAGCCATGATGCGTTCTGGGCCGCCGCCCGACGAGTCAACGGCGACACCGACGGCACCAGCGAGCTGATCGACGTCCTGCTGCTGCACCGCAGCCTGCCCGCCGCGGCGGTGATCGCCGGCATCGATGCTGCATTGCGGGTCGGGGCGGTGAGCGCCGAGGTCGTCGCCGTTGAGGCTCGCCGCGCCGAAGCCCGCCTGCTCGCGCACGCCTCGGTCGCTGCCGACCAGACAGGTGGGGCCAACGCTGGCCGTCATCTCGATCGCCATGCCGAACGACGCGAGCAACGAGTTGTCAGCCTCACCCAACGACGGCTCGCAGACCCCGCGGCGGTGATCGCCGGCCTGCCACCCGACCGGCGACCGCTGCCCAGCGTTACGGCCTACGACCGCCTGCTCCCGCAGCACCGGCGACGCACTGCCTCCGACGCGCTACCTGCGTCGCTGGACCCACCACCGATTGAGTCGCTGGACCCACCACCGATTGAAAGGCCCACCCGGCTATGACCGCAACCGCCAATAAGAACCAGACGAATGCGCTGGCCCCGTCGTTGCGCCGCCGGGGCGGCCTCACCGAAGAAGCCGCCCTCGCCGCCGTTGACCAGGCCTGCCGGCGCCTACGCCTGCCGACAGTGCGGTCGATGATCGACCAGCACCTCACCGCCGCCGCCAAGCAGCAATTGTCCTACCAGGGGTTCCTCGCCGAACTCCTGCTCGCCGAAGTCGACGACCGGGACCGCCGCTCCACTGTTCGCCGCGTCAAAGCCGCGGGGTTCCCGCGGGAGAAGTGGCTGGCGGACTTCGACTTCGACGCCAACCCCGACATCGAACCCGCCACCATCCACCAGCTCGCCACCGGCGACTGGATCCGCCACGGACTGCCGCTCTGCCTCATCGGCGACTCCGGAACCGGCAAATCCCATCTGCTGATCGGATTGGGAACCGCTGCCGCCGAGCAAGGCTTTAGAGTCCGCTACACCCTCGCCACCAAACTAGTGAACGAGCTGGTCGAGGCCGCTGACGAGAAGCAGCTCGCGAAGACCATCAACCGCTACGGCCGCGTTGACCTGCTCATCATCGACGAGCTCGGCTACATGGAACTCGATCGCCGCGGCGCCGAACTGCTCTTCCAAGTCCTCACCGAACGCGAAGAGAAGAACAGCGTCGCGATCGCTTCCAACCAGTCCTTCTCCGGCTGGACAGACACCTTCACCGACCCACGACTCTGCGCCGCGATCGTCGACCGGCTCACCTACCGCGGCACCATCATCGAAACCGGCACTCACAGCTACCGCCTGGCTCACACCGAAGCAGCAGCTACCGCGGGCTAAGCGCGGCGTTCGTCCTTGACTACCGACAGATGCCGGCGCAAGGCCCGGTTCTGGTGAGTGACATAAACCACGGTCCACCGGGTCGTCAGGTTCGGCAGTGGCTCCCCGTCTTTAATCTTCACCCGGACCGATACCTGATCACCGAGCTGATCATCACGCGCGATCACGAACTCGGCATACGCACGCACCGACTCGCGATCCCAACCAGTCGGCGCAACCACACTGCGCACCCGCGGCCGCCCATCCACACCCCGGACTCTAGCGGCTCAGGGCCCCACTCAGGTGGGGCCGAATGAAACCGCCCTACCGGGGCCAGATCAACTTGACATAGCCA
>NZ_CBCRZG010000048.1:0-3016 GCF_965137015.1 Tsukamurella hominis
CGGGCGGGGTGCTCTCCCTCACCGTGGTGTCCGGGGTGTCGGCCGGCGGTGCGGCGGGCGCGTCGGGGGTGACCTGCAGGGGTCCGCGGTTGGAGGGCGGGACCATGGTGCTGCGGGTGCGCCGCTTGCCCAGCAGGGCGCCGATGCCGTCGGTGGGTGCGTTGGTGGTGTCGGTCATGATGCGGCCTCCTCCGTGGTCTGGCTGTTGATGGCGGCGAGAAGTACTGAGCGGCCGACGGAGCGCATCTCGTCGACGAATGCGGCGTGCTTGGCCGGGACGGGGTCGCTGGATGCGACGGCCATGCGGCGGGTGCGCCGCTCGAGCCAGGTGGCGTTCGAGACGGGCGTGATGACGGGTGCGGAGAACCGCTGCGAGAGCTCCTGCAGCTGCGCGATCTCTCGTGCCGGCGGGATCGGGGGCACCATGGTCGGGACGATCAGCAGCGGGTAGCCCTTGAGCTCTTCGAGCATGCCTTCGAGTGCGGCGAGCTCGCGGCGCTTGAGCGGGGCGGGCACGATGATGACGTCGGCGGCCTGGATCGCGCCGTAGGTGGACTCGCAGCCGCCGGGGTGGGTGTCGATGACGACCGGCCGCTGCCACTCCTGCTGCCACCGGACGATTTCGCTGGTGAGGTGCTCAGCGGACGGCTGGTTGAGGCCGAAGTCGGGGTGGGACGGGACGAGGTCGGCGCGGAACGGGCCGCCGGACAGCGGTCGCGGGATGCGGCCGGCGGCGAGAGCGTCGAGCATCGGAGCCCTCTTGTGGCGGGCCTGCAGGTAGCCCCACATCTCGGTCACTCCCCCACGGTCCCAGTCGAAGTCGAGGAGGACGGCGTCGAAGAGCCAGGCGATTTCCTTGGCCGTTTCGGTCTTGCCGACGCCGCCCTTCCACGCGGCGACCGCGATGATGAGCTGGCGGGCGATCTCGGCGGCCTGCGCCGGGGCGTCGGCGAACTGGAGGCGTTCGAGGGCCGCGTTGGAGGTCTTCGTCATTGTCGATCATGCTCCTTCAAGCGTTGCGATCAATGGTGCGCCCTGTATCTGCGCCACTACGGTCGAGCATACATGCAAATAGATTGCTCGCGCTACTTCTCGCAACGTGTCGCCCAACATCGCCCACTACTCCCCCACCCATACCGCTCTCTAGCGTGTGCGCTACCTGGTGCCCTATCCGGTGCTCATGGTTGCCAACCATGCGCTCAGCTAGGTCGCTTCCAGTACTGGCGGCTGCGTGTCTCCATCTGTTGTTCGCTCACTATCTCACTGCCTGGTCGGCCAGTCGCTTTCATAGCGTGTTGCCTACGCGGTCGCCTGCGTATGCGCACACTCAGTGCGCCATGCGCCCGCACTACTTGATTCCTAGCCGTTCCACTGGGTAGCTCTCAGCATTGTCCTGCGTCCAGTGCCATACCCGCCCACCTGTCTAGTCTCATAGCTCCTTCCCTAGCATGCCTCCAATGCGGTCATCAATATAGCTAGCAATAGGTATGTACTGCTGCTATAGCTCATCCACGCGCGTCGCATTCACTACCTCCGACCCCTCCCAACCTCGCCCAATACCCGACCTGAGCGGGTAGCCCCTTCTCCCATGGCACGATGGTGGCTACCGCCCTAGCCGCACCGCAGTCCATCCCAACGAGCGCTCGTCGCGCGGTCACCGTGCCACTATGTCCGTCCAATGTGACGGTGTCTGCTTGCGCTTCCCCCCCCCACTCCAGGTCTGCCGGGAGTCGCCTTCAAGGCTTGGTGAACGCACCCTTCGTGCCTCCCGTCCGAACTCTATCCTGTTCGTGTTGTCGCTAGGCCTCCTGGTTGCTCAGCGCTTTACCGACTCGCCGGAACGACCAGTCGCAGTCCTAGGTCGCGGTCTTCCGCCCGGTGGTTCGCGCTCCAACCAGAGCATTCGGAACCGGAACAGTCTCAGCTCCGCGCGCAGTGTCTCTGCGACCGCCTCGTCAGGCGCGTGATCACGCCCCTACAGCCGCCGATTCAGACGCAGGATGCAACGCCGCATGGGCGACCTTGAGGGGCTTGAGCGACACATTGGTCGGGGGCATCGAGGAACCTTCGAGCGCGCTGAGTGAACCGGGAGCGGCTCGAACAGGCGCCCCGGAAGGGGACTTCAGGCCACGGATCTCGACGATGATCCGCGCACTCGGGAGTCGGCGAAGGCCGGGGGAGGGGCCATTTTTCGTGTCACGTGACGTTAATAGACGTGCTGGACTGAACCTGCACAGGACGCATGCGACCGTTCGGGCTGATGCGCGTCCTACTCGACCTGATTCGTGCATGGTCGCCGCAGCGGACGGCGCATCTGGGATGAGGTGGCCATGGGCGGACAGCCACCAACCACGGGTGTGGGCTCGTCGGCGGCCGGGGTGGGGCGGCGGCGCGTCCCGCGGAAGGAAGCTGCAGCAGTGCGGGCCCGCCCGCTTCTGCGCCGAGGGGCGCGGGCGCGGCGGCTAGGTCACCAGGTCGTGTAGCTCTCGCGGGAGATCCGGAAGCCGCCCGGGGTGTCGGTGCGTTGGCAGGTGATCCCGAGGGCTGAGCTGTCGCATCGGACGCCGGCGAGCGTCATGCTCGCGCCGTACTGCAGCGCCGTGGGCGCCGTGGTGGAGTCGGCGGCGGGTGTGCGGGTGCAGTGTGGCGCGCCGTGGCCCTTCGTCACGATCAGGGTGCGGCCGTAGTCGGTGCAGTCGGCGGCCGGCGGTGGGGGAGCGGGGTAGGTGCTGTCGACCTCGGTGATGGTGCACGCCGCGGTCGGCGCGGCGGGATCCTCGGTCAGCCGGCAGCGGATGTTGCCGCTCGGTGAGCTGAAGTCCGAGGCGGCGAACTGCTGGCGTGCGGGTGGGCCAAGGAGGTACACGAGCCCGGTGAGGGTCGCTGCGGCCGCGATGGTGGCCGCGGCGATCACCGCGGCGCGGCGGTGCGGCCGTGCGGCCGGTGCGCGGCTGGTGGCGGCGGGCTTGGGTGCCGTGGCGCGGGACGGGGCGGGGTCGGTGCGGCGGGCGGGTGG
>NZ_CBCRZG010000049.1:0-1957 GCF_965137015.1 Tsukamurella hominis
GCCGGTGGCCTAACCCCTTGTGGGAGGGAGCTGTCGAAGGTGGGATTGGCGATTGGGACGAAGTCGTAACAAGGTAGCCGTACCGGAAGGTGCGGCTGGATCACCTCCTTTCTAAGGAGCATTTAGTACCACTTGTCAGCTCGAATGTGGCTGAGGTGGTTGCTCATATTATTGGGTGGAACACTGACACGGTAATTCTTATCGCCTGCTTGGCCGGCTTGTCCGGTGGGTGGGGTTTCGTCGGCACACTGTTGGGTGTCTGAGAGGACACGTCTTCTCTGTTTTGCTGCTGCGTGTCAGCGCCGGCGTACTGGTTCCTTCGGGGTCAGGCTGGTGGCGGTGTGGTGGTGTGTGTTGTTTGAGAATTGTATAGTGGACGCGAGCATCAACATGACGGCGCATCATTTTTGGTGTGGTTGTTGTGTTATGTTTCTGTAATTTTACATGTTTCTGTGTAAGCATTTTGTTGTGTTTTTTTGGCGCTTGATGTCATGAAGGGCGCATCGAATTTGTGATGGCTTTGGTTGTCTCGGGTTTGGTGTGTGTTTTGTGTGTTGTAAGTGTCTAAGGGCGCACGGTGGATGCCTTGGCGCAAGGAGCCGATGAAGGACGTGGGAGGCTGCGATATGCCTCGGGGAGCTGTCAACCGAGCTGTGATCCGAGGATTTCCGAATGGGGAAACCCAGCACCAGTCATGTGGTGTTACCCGCCGTTGAATATATAGACGGTGTGGAGGGAACGAGGGGAAGTGAAACATCTCAGTACCCTCAGGAAGAGAAAACAATAGTGATTCCGTGAGTAGTGGCGAGCGAAAGCGGATGAGGCTAAACCATGCACATGTGATACCGGGTAGGGGTTGTGTGTGTGGTGTTGTGGGGTTCATCTTTTCAGCTCTACCTGGCTGGAGGGCAGTAAGAAAGTGTCATGTTAGGTGAAGTGGCCTGGAACGGTCCGCCGGAGAGGGTGAGAGTCCCGTAACCGAAAACGTGGTGCCTGCCTTGATGGATACCCGAGTAGCAGCGAGCCCGTGAAATTCGCTGTGAATCTGCCGAGACCACTCGGTAAGCCTAAATACTACCTTGCGACCGATAGCGGACAAGTACCGTGAGGGAAAGGTGAAAAGTACCCCGGGAGGGGAGTGAAATAGTACCTGAAACCGTGTGCTTACAATCCGTCAGAGCCCTCGTTGTGGGGTGATGGCGTGCCTTTTGAAGAATGAGCCTGCGAGTCAGTGCTCGGTGGCGAGGTTAACCCGTCTGGGGGTAGCCGTAGCGAAAGCGAGTCCGAATAGGGCGTNTGAGTCGCCGGGTCTGGACCCGAAGCGGAGTGATCTACCCATGGCCAGGGTGAAGCAGCAGTAAGATGTTGTGGAGGCCCGAACCCACTTAGGTTGAAAACTGAGGGGATGAGCTGTGGGTAGGGGTGAAAGGCCAATCAAACTCCGTGATAGCTGGTTCTCCCCGAAATGCATTTAGGTGCAGCGTCACGTGTTTCTTGCCGGAGGTAGAGCTACTGGATGGCCGATGGGCCCTCACAGGTTACTGACGTCAGCCAAACTCCGAATGCCGGTAAGTGAGAACGTGGCAGTGAGACTGCGGGGGATAAGCTTCGTAGTCGAGAGGGAAACAGCCCAGATCGCCGGCTAAGGCCCCTAAGCGTGTACTAAGTGGAAAAGGATGTCCGGTCGCGAAGACAACCAGGAGGTTGGCTTAGAAGCAGCCACCCTTGAAAGAGTGCGTAATAGCTCACTGGTCTAGTGGCTGGGCGCCGACAATGTAGCGGGGCTCAAGTACACCGCCGAAGCCGCGGCACTCACACTTTTGTGTGGGTGGGTAGGGGAGCGTCGTGCAGCCGTAGAAGCAGCAGGGTGACCTAGTTGTGGAGGCTGTGCGAGTGAGAATGCAGGCATGAGTAGCGAATGACACGTGAGAAACGTGTCCTCCGGATGACCAAGGGT
>NZ_CBCRZG010000050.1:0-1602 GCF_965137015.1 Tsukamurella hominis
CCCCAGGCCCCCGCCCGCGGGGGATCAAGGGCCGGCTTCGCCGGCATCGACCACCACAGGGCGGTGATCCTGACCCGGCCACGGCCGGGTGCCCCCCAAGCCCCCGCGCCGCGGGGGAGCAGGCGCCCGCCGGGCGAAGGACCGCCTCCGGCGGACAGTTCACAACACACCGATGGGTGTTCTTGCGCCTCAGTCTCTTACGGCCAGACCTCCGCCACCGATTCGGGACTCGACCAGTCTCGACCCGGGACGGAAATTCCAGCAGAAAACCTTTCCGCCGCCCACACCCCTACTCGGCAACCGCAGCCGAGTGGGCGGCGCAAAGCTCGCTCGCATCCGCTCACGCCCTTCGGGTTTCACAGCAATTTCCGTCCCGGGCAACCCGACCCGCCGCTCCGGCCCGGCCGCCAAGACGTCGGCAAATGCAAGAACACACCACCACCCCAACCCGGCCCTCTCCGAAAGGCGGCAGCCAGCCATGACCACCACCATCAACCCCGCCGACCTGCTGTGGAACGCGCCCCGAGCCGCCGTCGTGAGCGTCGCCGAGCTGTTCGGCTACGCGAACCCCGAGCACCCCGACCACATCAGCGGCACCGAGATCCCCACCGATGCCGAGTGGGCCGCCGCCGACACCATCGCCGCCGAGTACAACCGCGCCCCGCTCCCGCGCAAGCGCCCCGACGGCGCGATGGGCAACCGCTCCTACCTCCGCTCCCAGCTGCGGCGCACCCTCCACCAGGCGGGCGTAACGATCGTCGGATAAAACGCAATTCGTGACAATTTCTCAGCGCCGAGAAATAAACGGTGCGACACGAAAGAACTGCCGAGAAATCACGGAACGCCAGCACCAAAACTTGTCAGTGACACCACCTAGAATAAGGGTAACAACACAGCAGGAAGAAAGGAGACGCCCCGATGCAAGCAGCCCAATGGGTAGCCCTCATCGTCGCCGTCGTCGGTGGCGGATTCGGTCTCACCGGCGTCATCGTGACACTCCGACAGCGCACCAAGTCGGAGGAGAAGGACCGCGCCGCCGCCGAACGCGACCGCGCCCACCGCGCCGAGCACGACGCCCGCACCGAATGGTGGCGCCGCTACCAGTGGGCCACCGAACAGGCCAACGACCAGGAGAACCCACGAGCCCAGATCGTCGGCCTACAGATCATCGAAGCCCTCACCGACTCGCCGCTGGTCACCAGCAGCGAACGCGGCATCATCGAGGCAGTAGCCAAACGGCCCCCGAACCCGGATACTGAAGACAACAGCGACACCGAAGGAGGTGCACGATGACCGCCACCACCAGCAGCGCAGAGCAGCGAGCACACGCCGACTACGAGCTGTACGGCACGACCGCCGAAGCACGCAAGATCAGCGCCCGAATCCTCGTCAAGCTCGCCCGCCAGGAAGACAAGGACCCCGACCAGTGGGTCCTCGACGTCGCAGAGGGACGCCTACCGGCCTAACAGCCGCACCACGACCCCGGAGCCGCTCCACCGACCAGGTGGGGCGGCTCCCGTCGTTTCCGGGCCCTTGGGCGCCCCCAGGGGCCGGCGTGCCGCCGCCAAGCTGCCCCGACACCCTGCGGGCGCCGGCACAGTG
>NZ_CBCRZG010000052.1:0-1552 GCF_965137015.1 Tsukamurella hominis
TGTGGGTGGGTAGGGGAGCGTCGTGCAGCCGTAGAAGCAGCAGGGTGACCTAGTTGTGGAGGCTGTGCGAGTGAGAATGCAGGCATGAGTAGCGAATGACACGTGAGAAACGTGTCCTCCGGATGACCAAGGGTTCCTGGGCTAGGTTAATCCTCCCAGGGTGAGTCGGGACCTAAGGCGAGGCCGACAGGCGTAGTCGATGGACAACGGGTTGATATTCCCGTACCCGTGTCAGATCGCCCATGATGAATCAGTTGTACTAACCGTCCTGAAGCTTACGGATCACCTTCGGGTGACAGTTGAGTGGATGCACGGGACCTCGGCTGGTAGTAGTCAAGCGATGGGGTGACGCAGGAAGGTAGTGGGGCCAGTCAGTGGTTGTACTGGTGTAAGCCTGTAGGGCGAGATCTAGGCAAATCCGGATCTCATATGAGCCTGAGAGGTGATGCGTAGCCGTTGCGGCGAATTCCATGATCCTATGCTGCCGAGAAAAGCCTCTAGCGAGATCTGATGTGGCCCGTACCCCAAACCAACACAGGTGGTCAGGTAGAGAATACCAAGGAGATCGAGAGAACTGTGGTTAAGGAACTCGGCAAAATGCCCCCGTAACTTCGGGAGAAGGGGGACCTCGCATGGTGACCGGATTTACTCCGTGAGCTGTGGGGGGTCGCAGAGACCAGAGAGAAGCGACTGTTTACTAAAAACACAGGTCCATGCGAAGTCGTAAGACGATGTATATGGACTGACGCCTGCCCGGTGCTGGAAGGTTAAGAGGACCGGTTAGCCGTAAGGCGAAGCTGAGAATTTAAGCCCCAGTAAACGGCGGTGGTAACTATAACCATCCTAAGGTAGCGAAATTCCTTGTCGGGTAAGTTCCGACCTGCACGAATGGCGTAACGACTTCTCTGCTGTCTCAACCACAGACTCGGCGAAATTGCAGTACGAGTAAAGATGCTCGTTACGCGCGGCAGGACGAAAAGACCCCGGGACCTTCACTATAGCTTGGTATTGGTGTTCGGTTCGGTTTGTGTAGGATAGGTGGGAGACTGTGAAGCGGGCACGCCAGTGTTCGTGGAGTCGTTGTTGAAATACCACTCTGATCGTATTGGATACCTCAACCTCGGACCATGATCTGGTTCAGGGACAGTGCCTGGTGGGTAGTTTAACTGGGGCGGTTGCCTCCCAAAATGTAACGGAGGCGCCCAAAGGTTCCCTCAGCCTGGTTGGCAATCAGGTGTTGAGTGCAAGTGCACAAGGGAGCTTGACTGTGAGACTGACAGGTCGAGCAGGGACGAAAGTCGGGACTAGTGATCCGGCACCGGCAAGTGGAAGCGGTGTCGCTCAACGGATAAAAGGTACCCCGGGGATAACAGGCTGATCTTCCCCAAGAGTCCATATCGACGGGATGGTTTGGCACCTCGATGTCGGCTCGTCGCATCCTGGGGCTGGAGTAGGTCCCAAGGGTTGGGCTGTTCGCCCATTAAAGCGGCACGCGAGCTGGGTTTAGAACGTCGTGAGACAGTTCGGTCTCTATCCGCCGCGCGCGTTAGAA
>NZ_CBCRZG010000053.1:0-1372 GCF_965137015.1 Tsukamurella hominis
GAACAGCCATGCGTTTCTCCTATGTCAAGCGGCGGTCGGGAGGGCGGTGTCGGGGGCTGCTTTCGCGTCGGTTCTGAGGGTGTTGAAGACGGTGCGGGCTAGTCGTCGTTTGAGGCAGCGGAGGGCTTCGCGTTTGGTGTCGCCGGCGGCGAGGCGCTTGCGGTAGTAGATCTGGCCGCGGCTGTCGGTCATGCGGATCTGGGTTATCGCGATCCGATGCAGGGCGCAGTTCAGTTGCCGGTTGCCGGTTCGGGTCATCCGGACGCGACCGTTGGTGCTGCCGGACCAGACGGGGATCGGGGCAACCCCGGTGTGCCGGGCGTAGGCGGCTTCGGTGCGGAACCGTTGAATCCCTGCGGTCTCGCCGACGATCTTGGCGGCGGTCAACGCTCCGCATCCGGGCAGTTCAAGGAGGGTGGGAGCGATTGCGGCAGAGGCCTTCTCGATGCGTCTGGCCAGGGTGTTGATCTGCTCGGTGAGGCGGTCGATATCGGTGAGTTCGTCGAGAGTGAGCTCAGCGACCAACCCGGTTTGGGTGGTGAGCCACTCGCGGATCGCGGTCCGATGTTTGCGGCAGTCCAAGGTTTGCGGCTTCGGTTCCCGGCCGGGCTCAAGCTCGTGCAGATGCCACCGCAGCCGGTTGATCATCGCGGTGCGGATCTTGACCAGGTCCTCGCGGCGGTCGACCAGCAGCTTCAGTTCGCGGGACCGCTCATCATGGGACGCGACCGGCAGGTCCGGCTCCCGGAGCACCGCGCGGGCGACGGCGAGAGCGTCGATCGGGTCGGACTTGCCCCGGGTTCGGGCGGAGGCTCGGACTTGGGCCATCAGCTTCGCCGGGACCCGCACCACGTGCTGCCCGGCGGACAGCAGGTCACGTTCGAGACGGGCGGACATCTGCCGACAGTCCTCGATTCCCCAGGTCAGATCGGTTCCGAACTCGGACCTCGCCCAGCGGATCACCTTCTGATGCCCTACCGTGGTGGCCGCGACGACCTTCTCGCCGAGCCTGCGGCCGACGTCATCGACGGCGACGAAGGTGTGCGTGCGCTTGTGTACATCGGTTCCAACTACAACCATGGTGGTTGCCTCCCAATCCTGTGAGGTGGATGGTTGGACCGGCCGGCGGACACATCTCAGTGGGGGCGGTGCCACGCTCCTATCAAGTCACGCCGGTCGGTTCCAGCTCACCGAGCAGCGACAAAACGCATGGTGACCAGCCCTGAACGAGCGGGGCGGCAGGCGCGCATGGAGCCAGATGCCCGGTGAACTGAACCCAACCACCGCAGCGGCGTCAACACCAGAGACTCCCCAGCAAAGAAAGTGTCTCGGGCCGGTGACACGACCGCGGCACCTCCAGAATCGCACTGAG
>NZ_CBCRZG010000054.1:0-601 GCF_965137015.1 Tsukamurella hominis
TGCGCAGGTCCGCGCCGATCCCGATCAGGGTGGCGGCGTGCTGGCGCAGCGCCGCGTACACACCGACACCTTGAGCCACAGGTAGCAGCAACGAGACCCTGGCCATCCCCTCGGGCAGCGGGCGGATCGTGACGGTGCGGTCCTTCTCGGCGGACGCGTTCCGATCCACCGTCGCCTGCGCGTCCAGCCGATACGCGACCTGCTCGACCCGCGCGGCGAGTTGCTTGAGCCCCATTCCTGCGAGCGTCGCCGGGTCGGCACACAACTGCGCATCCGCGACATGCCGGTCCGAGGCGTCCAGGTGCGCGAGGCCGCCGACGATCACCGGGATCGCCTCCGGCGTGAGGTCACCGTCCCGCAGCCGGGCGCGGGTGCACGGCATCGTCTTCTCCAACTCCACCGCCCGCGCCACGAACTTCGCGGCGCTGTTGGGTGAGATGCGCAACGCCAGCCCGACCTCCG
Source organism: Tsukamurella hominis (assembly GCF_965137015.1). Classification (NCBI taxonomy): domain Bacteria; kingdom Bacillati; phylum Actinomycetota; class Actinomycetes; order Mycobacteriales; family Tsukamurellaceae; genus Tsukamurella; species Tsukamurella hominis. Next base: position 463 of record NZ_CBCRZG010000054.1, read on the forward strand.
CCGCCACGCCCTGCTGCCAGCGGTCCTGCGGCAACCCCGCCGCCACCCGCTCGCACACGCGCTCGCGCAGCAGCTCCGCGGCCAACCGATACTGCTCGAACACCGTCCGGCACCGCTGCCGCTCCATCGAACGCAACCG